>JALFNQ010000153.1 GCA_022773965.1 Lachnospiraceae bacterium | reverse complement strand
GGGTGTCGGTTCTCCAGAAGCATCCTTATAGGTTGCTTTCACTTCAACAGCATTTTCAGGCATGGTAAATGTCGTCGTTGCCAGTGATGCATCTGCAAGCGTTACATCTCCGGATACCACTTCCCACTTGTCAAACTTTTTTCTTTCCGGTGCTGCATTCGCTGTAATTGTTACAGTTTCACCAGCTGCATATTCCTCAGAAGCAGTTGTTCCGTCAGTTACGGTAACCGCATATTTGGTGGGCTCTACCGGCTGTGTCACAGTTACAGTATCGGATACCGTACTATACTCAAACGGTGTTCCTGCTGCCCATGTTGCTTTACAGCAGAAGCTTCCCGGTTTCGATGTTACCAGACGCGACTGCGTACTGCCTTCCACTGCTTCTTTGATCTCTATACCCTTAAAAGTAATTTTTATCTGCTCGTCCCCAGTAAAGTTACAGTCATAAGTATGATTATCCATGTCAGTTGACATAATACCATATGGTCCTGCCGAAGGTATGGTAAAGTACAGCTTACCATCCACATTCTCTTTTTCCACTAAAACGCCAGTATTACCATCCATACACCATAGATAATTTTCCAAATTATCCAAAGATGATCCGGTCGGTGCCTCAAGGACGATTTGTCCCCCCGAAAGCAAGTTGGCAAATAAAGCATACATATAGTATTCATCTGCATTCATAATTCCTGTCATCCCTGGTTTCCAGTAACCATCCGCATAGCTTCCGCACCAGGGTTCTGCTGCAATTGTATTGTCAGATGATTTATCTGTAATCTCCTTTTCCACTGCAGCAGCCTGATACCATTGATAGGTGACGTTGTTTGTATCATTTACTGCAACCTGCGGATTCTCTTCCGTTGGCTGTGTCGTAATACTCCGCTGTGTAAGATTTAATAGATATTTACCATTGTCGGTTGCTTTTCCACTTACTAAATATTGAGGAAAAACAAAATAAGAGCTATAATCACCATCGCAAATTACATTTGATATTTCTCCTGCGCCGCTTCCTCCGATATTAATAAACAGTTTGTCTGTGGTAAGACCATCCATATGTAAATTCACTGGGGCGTTATATCCAATGACAAAAACCGGATAAGACGGATTACTCTCACCAAAATCAATAGTTCCGGAAAGAGTCAAATCCAGAGGATCATTCCCGTTAAAGCCAAATGTCATCCCGGCGTTTATACCACGAACCTTTCCTCCTTCTATTGTCAAAGAATTACTCCTTCCAGCTCCACTATACGTCTGATAAAAAATTTTAAAATTTTTTTCCAAAAACAAAAAACTTCAGATAGCGTTTTCGCCTCCGAAGTTTTTCTGTCACTGTTCTATATTTAGTTGTGATACTACCCGATCAATACCTTTTTCCCTTCAAAGGCAAAGCCGTAGCTTCGAATGTGCTCTTTCGGGATGCCACGGGCGATCAGCTGCGCGGCATACTGTTTTTCTTCGATCTGGGCGTGGGCGGCGCGTACCGTGTCCTCCAGTGACTGCTCTCTGCGGGCATTGAATACCTTGAATTCCAGAATATAGGCATTTTTTCCTTTCTCACGGGGCTCCAGCATCACATCATACCGGCCAAATCCACTCTCCCGGTTGGATGTCACCACATAATCCCTTTGCATATCTACCATCAGCCCCAGCACAAACGCGTGATAAAAGATCTCCGGACGCTCCTTTCCGGGACGCTTTCCGGTATCAAAATAGCTGAACAGATTGAGTGCCACATCATTCATATAGTCATTCATGGCATCGGTATCACAAAGCAGCAGTGCCTGAATAAAGTCATTATACTCCTGCTCCGATCCTGAAAACCAGTCACGTACCATTCCCCTGAACATCAATGCTACCTCTCGGTTTGTGAGCGCAAGTTCGTACAGCGGATCCGCACCATCCGGTATCTCCTGATAGCTTTGCCTTGACAGCACCTTTAAATATCCGCTCGCAAGCAACAGGCTCCACACCGCCTTCTCACTGTCATCCAGACGGTTAAATACGATCTGCTCATCAATCTCCGACTGGATATGCTCCCCCCGGAGCAGTGTTTCAAATTTCTCCTTGATGCCCCGGTTGCCCTCCCGCAGCAACTTTCCTACCAGACTGTTGGAGCTGGTGTTTGCCCAGTACGTAGTAAAGTTTCCGGTGTCTAAAAAATTCAGGATCGACCATGGATTATAGATATCCGCATGCGTTCCGAAAATAAAGCCGTCATACCACTGTTTTACCTGCTGTTTTTTCTCTGAGCGTCCACATTCATCCAGAGCGGCAAATACTTCTTCCTCCGTAAAGCCAAAGGATGTCGCATATTCGTCAGAAGTAGTTGTCACCACTTTCAGATTGTTCAGATCAGAAAAGATGGACTCTTTGCTGACCCGTGTGATACCTGTCATGATGGCGCGCTCCAGCCACGGGTTGGTCTTGAAG
>JALFNQ010000146.1 GCA_022773965.1 Lachnospiraceae bacterium | reverse complement strand
CTTTAACTGTCCCAGATCCCTCGCGCGATACGCCGGAATGCTGTCGTAGTCCTCATAAAATCCGCACTCCTTTTTATATTCCTCAAAGTCCGGTGTAAATAGGATCAGCGGCTTGCCAAAATAGGCATAATCGTAGATCACAGAAGAATAATCTGAGATCAGAATATCCGTCACTGCTAATAATTCCTCCGTGAGCATCGGTGAATCCGGCACTGCCACGGACTTTTGTGCGTGGGGATGAAGCTTGACGATCAGATAGTAGTCATCCGGCAGCTCGCGGCGCAGCTGCTCGATGGTCTGTGCACCTGCCAGCTTTGGATCGCCGGCACTGCCGCGGAAAGTGGGTGCCCACAGGATCACACGCTTTCCAACCGCCTGCGGGTGCTCCTGCGCAAAACGTGCGCGGATCTGTTCCTTTTTTTCCTCACTGTAAAACCAGTCTGTGCGGCTGATCCCCATCACCTGCACATGGCTCTTATCTGTGCGCATCGCGCGGACAAAGGGCTCAATGGCGTAGTCTGCACTGACTGTGATCAGATCATAATTTGCAAATACATTGCCCCCGTGATAGCTCTGCGGGATATTTCCCGGCGAGTCATAACCAAACCGCTTAAGAGCACCGCCGGAATGCCACAGCTGGATCACCTTTGTCTCCGGCCGCTTTTTGCAGGAGGCCACCGGCAGATGATTGTCGCAGATCACGACATATCCTGCATTTGCATATGCGCGCATGAAACCAAGCATGCTCTTTACGATGGATAGATAGGAGCCCTTCTGATAATCCTTGCAAAGCTCCATCACGGTAAAACCGGTCTGTGTCCGCAGACCTTCTGCCAGTTCTCTCATACTATAGGGCAGTTCATCGTGATGGGCATCTGCGAGAATTACCAGATCCTGATCGATCTGTTTCTTTTTTGACAAATTATACACAGTCGGTAACAGAACACGCTGCATGACTGTCTTGATATACTCGCGGATTGTTCCTTTAGCCATAATATTTTTTTACTCCGTTGACGGCGTAGCTGAACAGATAGTGCAGACTTTTTAACCGCCCGAACCCCAGATAGCGGTACACGCCATACTGCATCTGCGCAGATTTCAGCTTATTTCTTGATTTGCCGCCCTCAGAAAGGCGGCAATGCAGATAGGGTTCATTGATGCCCACCGCCGCTCCGTATTTTTTTAATACCTGAAGCCACAGGATATAGTCCTCATGCAACTCTGCATGGCTCATGTAAAATTCACGGGCGATCTTTGTCGGCATAACAACCGAACCACAGGGAATCGTGTTTGTGTGGAGTAATTCTTCATAAGTGATACGCTGCGGCACGCCGATCACACGCCCCGCCGGTGTTCCATCCGCCTCGTGCAGCACCCGTGCGCTGCAACACAGCGGTGCGCCCGTCTGCTCCAATAATTGAACCTGCGCATAAAGCTTGTCCGGTTCCCACCAGTCATCTGCATCGAGAAATGCCACATAACGTCCCCGCGCCATGCGAATGCCCCGGTTACGCGTTTCCGCCACACCGAGATTTTGATCATTTTTTACATATCGAACCGCCTCATCGCCTGCAAAGGGCTGCATGGCAGCATCGATATCATCGGAGCTACAGTCATCGATCACAATGACCTCAATCTCCCCCTCTGCAATATCCTCCTGCTCCAGTGCAGAGTATACTGCGTTTGCAATGTATTTACTTGCATTGTATGCCGGTATAATGACCGAAACAAGCATACTGCTTTCCTCCTGATCTATTTGAGTGCAGTCTTTTGTCTGTCATCGACTCCCTCTGATTTTTCTTTCTGAAACAGGATCTTTACCGTCAAAAAGCATAGCTTGACATCCAGCCAGAAGGAGTAGTTTTCAATATAAGTCAGATCCAGCTTGAGCTTATCATAGGGCACGGTATTATACTGACCGTACACCTGCGCATATCCGGTCAGGCCCGCTTTCATTTTAAGGCGGAACTTAAACTCCGGAATACTCTCCTCATACTGCTCAAAAATCTCTCTGCGCTCCGGTCTGGGACCAACGATAGACATTTCTCCTCTCAGGATATTGAACAACTGCGGCAGCTCGTCGAAATGTGTCCGGCGCAGAATACGTCCCACCGGTGTGATGCGGTCATCATTGGCACTGGCAAGGCGCGCTCCCTGTTCTTCGGATTCCACGATCATGCTGCGGAATTTCAAGATCTGGAAGGGCTGTGCATCCTTTGTGATGCGCTCCTGTGTATAAAAAACCGGTCCGTGGTCATAGGCTTTGATCGCAATGACGATCACCAGCATGATCGGCGATAACAGGATACACGCCACCAGGGAGATCACAATATCCATCAGCCGCTTGAAAAACCGCTCGCCGATGGTCAGTCCATTGTTGCGGTTTAACATCAGCATGCTGTCAAACAGATCGATGCGGGCGGAACTCTTGATGATGATATCCGATATCTTCGGAATGCTGTAACAACGGATCTCATGCCAGTAGCAGAACTTTAAGAACTGGTTTCTCTCATAGGATGGAATGTCTCCGATGATGATCGTGTCATATTCCTTGATCTTTTCCAAAATAACATCCATACCCGCATCCAGTCTGATAGTCTCCCGGATCTGGTAACGATCCTGTCTGGAATCCAGCTTGGAGATCAGCTGCTTTGGACTGATATCTCCATAAATAAGAAGCATCTGATGGGGTGGATACAGCTTGGCATAAAAATGTCTGGTCAAAAATGTCCAGGCGATCGCCAGAGCTACTTCCATGAGGATCAGATACCCAAAATGCTCCAGATGGGTTCCGAACCGCCACAGACCTACCAGCGACAGCTGCAGGTAAGCGACTACATTCTGAAAAAAGATTGCCAGTGCCTGTCCGTACAGCGCATCCATGTTGCGCAGATATCCGACTTTAAAGCCGCCGAATATTTTTAAAAACAACACGCAAAACAACGCATACATGCCAATCATGACCCAGTCTCCACGGCGGTAATACTGCACCTTCATGATATGCGCATACACATTGTACCACTGCCAGGCAAAAAGGGCCGTCTGGGCTGCCACGAAAAGCACACTTGCCCAGAACATAAAGATTCTCTTGTACTGATAATGCTTATTTTCCATTACTCCTGCTCCTTTGGTATTCCCCAAAGCTTCCCCAATGCTTGTCCTTCTCCGACAATACCGGCTCACTTCCTTCCGGAATCGGCCAGTCAATATTCAGTTCCGGGTCATCCCAGCGCAGACCACCCTCGTCATCCGGGTGGTAAAAATCTGTGCATTTATATGCAAATTCCGCATAATCCGACAACACGTAAAATCCATGTGCAAAATTTTTCGGTAAAAAGAGCTGTCTTTTATTTTCTGCTGAGAGCACAGCTCCAAACCATTTGCCGTAGGTCTTTGACCCCTCTCTCAGATCTACCGCAACATCAAATACCTCCCCGCAGATCACACGCACAAGCTTGTCCTGCGGATAATTTTTCTGAAAATGCAGTCCCCGCAACACGCCCCCGGTAGATGCGGACTGGTTGTCCTGCACAAAAACCTGATCGATACCGATCTCTTTAAAATCGTTATAATTGTATGTCTCCATAAAGTAGCCCCGGGCATCGCCGAACACGGTCGGCTCAATGAGCTTAATCCCCTCGATGTCACAGGTCGTTACTTTTATTTTCCCGAACTGTTCAGTTTCCTCACACTTCTGAACATTTTCAATCTTTTCCATTTAGAGTCCCTCCGCTATCATCATCAGATACTCACCATACGCAGTCTTTAAAAGCGGCTGCGCCAGCTTCACCAGCTGTTCCCTGTCGATAAAGCCTTTTTTATAAGCAATCTCCTCGATGCAGGATATGTAGAGTCCCTGTCGTTTCTGGAAGGCGCACACAAAATCTGCTGCATCCAGCAGTGCGTCATGCGTTCCCGTATCCAGCCACGCAAAACCTCGTCCCAGTGTCTCCACATGCAGATCTCCCCTGGACAGATACACGTTATTGACTGCCGTGATCTCCAGTTCTCCTCTGGCAGAGGGCTGGATCTCTTTTGCGATCTCAATCACATCATTGTCATAAAAATAGAGTCCGGGCACTGCATAGTTTGACTTTGGATGTTCCGGTTTTTCCTCTATAGAGATTGCCTTTCCCTGCGCATCAAATTCAACGACGCCATAAGCGCGGGGATCCCTCACATAATATCCGAAAATGGTAGCTCCCGGCTCCTGCAGCGTGCGGGCTGCTGTCTGCTGCAGCACACGGGAAAAGCTCTGACCATAAAAGATGTTGTCGCCCAGCACCAGCGCCACACTGTCGTTTCCTACAAAATCAGCGCCGATGATAAATGCTTCCGCCAGTCCTCGCGGCTCTTCCTGAACGGCATAGGAGAAGCTCATGCCAAGCTGCTCTCCGGTGCCAAACAGTTCCTCAAATGCCGGAAGATCTCTGGGGGTCGAAATGATCAGCACTTCCCGGATGCCCGCCAGCATGAGTGTTGACAGTGGATAGTAGATCATTGGCTTATCATAAACCGGCACGATCTGTTTGGAGATCGCCTTTGTGAGCGGATACAGTCTTGTACCGGAACCTCCGGCTAAAACGATTCCTTTCATGTGTTCTCCCTCCTGCTATCTGTCCTTGTACATATCCTCATAGTATTTCTGATAATCTCCGCTGGTAACATTTTTCATCCAGTCCTCATGGTCGAAATACCACTCGATCGTCTTGCGGATGCCTTCTGCAAACATGGTTTCCGGCTCCCAGCCGATCTCCTCCCGAATCTTGTCCGGTGCGATGGCATAACGTCTGTCGTGTCCCTTGCGATCCTCCACATAAGTGATCAGCTGCTCACCGATCTGTGCCTTTCTGGGATCGTCATCAGAGAGTTTTTCCCGCAAAACGTCCAAAATGATATGTATGATCTCTATATTCTGTTTTTCATTGTGACCACCTACATTGTAGGTCTCTCCCAGTCTGCCCTTTTCCTGAACCATGTCGATGGCTTTTGCATGATCCATGACATACAGCCAGTCACGCACATTTTTGCCATCTCCGTACACAGGCAGCTTGCGACCGTTCAAAGCATTGTTGATGATCAGCGGAATCAGCTTTTCCGGGAACTGATACGGCCCATAGTTGTTGGAACAGTTCGTAATGTTTGCCGGAAAATGATAGGTGTCCACATAGGATTTTACCAGCATGTCAGATGATGCCTTGCTGGCAGAATAAGGGCTGTGGGGCGCGTAGGGCGTCGTCTCGTAAAAATATCCGCCCTCGTCTGGCAGTGAGCCATACACCTCATCTGTGGACACATGTAAAAAGCGCTTGTCCGCAGGATAGCTTCCGTCCTCCTGCTCCCATGCATCGCGGGCGCAGTTTAACATCACTGCTGTTCCCAGCACATTTGTGCGCACAAACACCTCCGGGTCTTTGATACTGCGGTCTACATGGGTTTCTGCTGCAAAATGCACCACGCGGTCAATGTCATTTTCCGCAAAGATCCTGCTGATGGCCTCACGGTCTGTGATGTCTGCCCTGACAAACTGATAATTCGGCAGCTGCTCAATGTCCGCCAGGTTTTCCAGATTGCCGGCGTAGGTGAGTGCATCTACGTTGATGATGCGAATGGAATCACCATACTTGTCCAGCATGTAATGAATATAGTTGGAGCCTATAAAACCGGCTCCTCCTGTCACTAAATATGTTCTCATTTCTCTCTCCTTTGTGTGATATCTTACGGATATAATTCCTAAAATTTGAATCTGCTTTTACAAATGGGATCTGACCGTAGTCTCCCGCGCAGCCAGGATACATGTTTATGCGTTCCAGGCACGCTACTCTACCTCAAATACTCCAACAGCGCGTCCTTCCAGTCTGCCATGCGGTAATCTGTCGTAAGACGCAGCATATAATTATCCAGAACGGAATATGCCGGCCGCTTTGTGGGCGAAGCATATTCCTCCGTGGTAACACGTTCCACCTTTGTGGATCTTCCGGCCAGCCGGAAAACTTCCTCTGCAAAATCTGCCCAGGAACAGCTGCCTTCGCAGGTAGCGTGAAACAGACCATAATTTGCTGTGGGCTCCAGAACATGGATCACTTTTGCCAGCTCAGCTGCACTGGTAGGGCTGCCGAACTGATCACAGACCACACGCACTTTTTCATGGTTTTCTGACAGCCGCAGCATCGTTTTTGCAAAATTATTGCCATCTCCGTACAGCCACGCCGTGCGCAGTATAAAATATCGATCCGCAAATTGCTGCACGAACCGTTCTCCCTCCAGCTTTGTCTTTCCGTAGGCGCTCACAGGGTGTACCTCATCAAACTCCGTATACGGCACACTGGCATTTCCCTCAAACACATAGTCCGTAGAAATATGCACCAGCTTTGCGCCAACCTCGCGGGCTGCGATTGCCAGATTGCGCGGTCCGATCGCATTGATCCGATATGCCAGATCCCACGCATTCTCGCAGGCATCCACTGCTGTATACGCCGCACAGTTGATGATCACATCCGGTTTCTGCTGCCGTACATACTCCATGATCTGCGCGTGATCTGAAATATCCAGATCCCCTACATCCGTACAGAGAAGCTCCACCTCGTCATTTTCATATTCCTTTTGAATTTCTCTACCCAGCTGTCCGTTACAGCCTGTCACCATTATCTTTTTCATCACTCTTTTGTCTGTCCCTATTCTCCCAAACCATTTTCGATCACGGCGATCACTCCTGCCAACGCCTGTTCTTCATCTTCTCCTTCACAGAGAAATTCCAGTTCGGTGCCGGATCTGATACCGGCACCCAGCACGCTGAGCACGCTCTTTGCATTCGCCTCGTTGTCTCCATATTTGAAGTACACTCTGCTCTTGTACTTCACCGCTTCGTTACACAAAATTCCTGCCGGACGCAAATGTAGCCCGGTGGGATTTTTGACTACTACTTTTTTGCTAACCATAAAAAAACCTCCCTGTATATGGCATGAGGTGTCACCGCAGGTAACGAAGTCCTGATGCCACTTTTTTTCCTTCTTCAACCCTACAGCATCATTTACAGCATCGTATTTGTAATAAGATCTGCCAGTTCACGGGCATCCTTCTCAATCTGTGCCTGATCTTTCCCCTCGATCATCACACGGACAAGCGGCTCTGTGCCAGACGGACGGATCAGCACTCTGCCCTGTCCGTCAAATTTCTTTTCCAGCGCTTCGATGGCTTCTGCGATCTCCGTATATTCCATAAATTGTTCTTTTTTGTGATTTGGCACCTTTGCGTTGATCAGCGCCTGCGGATATACTTCCATGACAGAGGCCAGCTCTGACAGTGGCTTTTTCGTCTCCACCATAACTTCTAACAGGTGCAATGCTGACAAGAGACCATCCCCCGTCGTATTATCATCTAAAAAGATAATATGTCCGCTCTGCTCACCGCCGATATTATAGCCGTTTTCCAGCATATTTTCCAGTACATAGCGGTCCCCAACCTTCGTTTTTTCCGCATGGATGCCGCAGTTGTCACACATGACAAAAAATCCCATATTGGACATGACAGTCACAACGATCGTGTCCTTCTTCAGCGTGCCTTTTTCTTTCATGTAATTGCCGCAGATCGCAAGTAGCTTATCACCGTCAACGATTTTTCCGTGCTCATCTACCGCTAACAACCGGTCTGCATCGCCGTCAAAGGCAAGACCCAGATCCGCCTTTTCATACACAACGCGTGCCTGCAGCTCATCCATATGGGTGGAACCGCAGTTAGAATTGATATTTGTTCCGTCCGGAGCCACATGCAGCGGAATCAGATCTGCACCCAGCTGCTGCAAGGTCTGAACAGAGGTCTGGTAAGATGCACCCTCTGCGCAGTCGATGACGATCCTCATACCGGACAGATCCACCGGTACACATTTTTTCATAAAACGGATATACTCATCCTGAAGGTCAAAACGGTACTCTACTCTGCCAATCCCGGAGCCTGTAGGCAACGGAACGCCTGCCATATTGTTTTTGATCAATTCCTCGATCTCGTCCTCCAGCTCATCAGAAAGCTTGTAGCCCTCTCCGTTGAAAAATTTGATACCGTTAAATTCCATCGGATTGTGTGATGCCGAGATCACAACTCCCGCATCTACTTTATGCTTGCGTGTCAGATATGCGACTGCCGGTGTGGGAAGCACACCCACGTGGATCGCATCCGCACCTACCGAACAGATACCTGCTACCAGCGCATTCGCCAGCATTCCTCCTGAAATTCTCGTATCGCAACCCACCAGGATCGTGGGTTTATGTGCTTTTTCTTTCGTCAGGACATATGCCCCCGCCTGCCCCAGCTTCATTGCAAGTTCGATTGTAAGTTCTGCGCCTGCAACGCCGCGGACGCCATCGGTTCCAAATAATCTGCCCATAAATGTTTCCTCCGAATTCTCGTATATACTTCTGCGGCCGAATGCGTAAGACTGATCCGGCTCCTCTTTTGTGTCCGCCGTTACTGCTCTGTTGTCTCTCCGCCTTCGATCGGTTCCTCATCAGGCTCCTCCGTGACCGGCTCATCATCCGGTAACGGCTCATCGGTCGTCTCATCTGTGACCGTCACATTGACCCGGATCGGCTCATGATAAAGATTGTCATCCAGATCCAATACAACTTCCACCTCATGAGTTCCAGGCATCAGCTGTCCTGCATCAATGCTCGCCACAATGTCATTCGTATCCAATGCCGCAATATCCTCTGCCATACCACTCACATTCACGCGGATGACGGAAGAATCAAAGTTCAGTTTATAGCCCTCTGCCAGATTCAATACGCGAATGGATGACGGAAAAATATTCACCACTTTTGTAGAAAGCTGTGCGATATGCACAGTCACCTTTACCTTTGCCTGGGACTGATCCGCGATCGTCACACCATCCGGCAGATATTCTGTGACATCTACCACCTGAGTAATATCCCCCCGCGCTCCACTTATATCCAGCGCATTTTCCGGTATCGTGATCGCCGTCACGCTATTGAGCGCCGATGCAGTTCCCTTGATTGCAATAGTTTTTGGTTCATATTCCATATCCATATATGCATAGCCGTCTGCCGGCGTGCCTGTCACATTAAAGATCAGTGACACATCTTTGATATCCAGAATACGCACTGTAACTGTAACAGTAGACATATTCAACGACAGTTCACTCTTATCTATCATATTTCCATCAACATCGTAAAGCACAGGGATCACACTGGCGACAACATCGGTTGTCACATTGGTCACATCTATGCTCGCCGTCACATGATCGATGGTGCTCACAACAGACTCCGGTCCGGACACCTTTAAAAGGTTCGGTGATACGGTCACCTCTCCAAGTGCACATCCCTCCGGCAGTGTTCCGGTGGTCTCAACACCTATAATAAATTGATCCTGCGCCAGATTGTCCAGAGCGATCTCCAGATTCTGTGTCGCTTTGCTGATCGTCACCAGACTGCTGTAACGCAGTGCTGTTACCTCGATGGGCACCTTTCCTCTGCCGCTCTCATTGTCAATCACCGCATATTCCATATTTGCAACTGCCTTGAAATCCGTATTGCTCAGCTTTTCTATATAAGAACGTTTTGCTGTGACTGTAAACACAATCGTATTTGTATCGTCCAAAACCTCAAAATATTTACCCTGATCCGTCAGGTATTCCGCATTTTCGATCACAACCGATGCGCTGAACCGCTGGGAGATCTTCGGATCATCGATATTTACAACAACAAGCCACAGGATGACTGCAAACAAGGCCGCCAGAAGCTTCAGACCAAAGTTATTCGTTATGACTTTCCACGCTCTTCTGACCATGATTGAACCTCCTCTTTATTTTCTGCCACTGGGACTCACCATAACCTGCATCTGCGAGCTCCATCAGCATTCTCTTCAACTCGTCTCCATCCAGTCCGCGCGTAATCTCTCCTCCGATAGCCACCGACACAGCTCCCGTCTCCTCCGAAACGATAATCGTCAGCGAATCGCTAACCTCGCTGATGCCGACTGCTGCACGATGTCTCGTACCCAACTCCTTATCCAGTTCCATATTATCAGACAATGGCAGATAACAGGTCGCAGATACGATACGATCTCCGCGCACAATAACAGCACCGTCATGAAGCGGTGTATTTTTCTCAAATATATTGATCAGAAGCTGGCTGGACACGAGGGAATCCAGCGGAATGCCGGTTCGCTCGTACTCGCTGAGCATGATATCCTTCTCCACAACGATCAACGCTCCCGTCTTTACTTTTGCCATCTCAAAGGTCGCTTTTACCATCTCGCTGGCCGTGCGCTCAGAAAACCGCTTGACAGCACGGTCCATATCCCAGCTGAACATGCCAAGGAAAAAGCGTTTTCGTCCCAACTGATCCAGGGCTTTTCGAAGCTCCGGCTGAAAGATCACCGCAAGTGCAATAATACCCACATTGATCAGTCTGCCTGCCAGCCACAGGATCGTATTCATCTGGAACAGGGCTGCGATCAGCACAAACACGACGATTACGATAATTCCTTTGAACAAAGCCCAGGCTCTTGTGTTTTTGATCCAGACTAAAATACTGTACAACAGGAAGGCGATCAGGATGATCTCCACGATATCAATGACTGTCACCGATGGAATGTTCAGCCAAAACAAATATTTATCACGAAATGCCATGAGTCCACTTGCTATTCTTTCCACACGTTCACTCCCTTTCTAAACCGCTCAGTTTCTTCGCCTTCGCAGTTCAGATACAAAAATCTTAAAAATCTAAAAGATTCTCATCAATGTCCATCTCCTGCGCCAGATCCTTTCGGGTGATCGGCTTGTCATCGCCGCTGAATTTCTTTACTTTTTTCTCTGTATTGGCAACATAGATCTTCGGCACAGCCTTCACGTAATAATAATACTCATCATCTTCAAACTGCACACGCTCTGTCCGCGTATAATCCAGATTAAAGAAGAAAAACTGCAGTATCAGACCGATCACCGCACTCGCCAGAACACCCGCAAATACAAAAAGCATATTTGCAGGGAGCTTGAGCTGCAGATCGCAGATCAGCCACAGTACAAACTGCAACAGACACCCTGTTGCGATAGCGATCGTCCATGCGTGATCCACTGCCATACGACGGATATACCAGACGATCAATGTAGCGACAACCAGAATGGCAAGAACCGCGATCATCTCACGATTTCCTATAAACTGATTGAGCACCTCTGAAAATTTTGTGATGATCGTATCATCCTCTTTCATCTCAGCGATCGCAGATGCATTCGCCGCAATCCCGCTGAGCAGATAATAAACGATGCCCCCGCATACCATTGCCAGCACAGACACCGGATTGTCATCCAAAAGCCCGATCACGATCGGCATCACATAGGGCACCTGAAAAATAAATGCAAGCGGTGTCAGCACTGCATAATAGCCCTTCTTCGGCAAAAGCCTGAAATAGAGCAAAAATAATACGAGTATCACAAGTAAACTGACCGCACAGGCTGCCAGCGACAGTGAATACAGATGCAGCAGCACTAAAACCGCCGCAAACAGCACGATCGCATTTACCGGCAATAATGCGCAGGAAAGCGCCAGCACCAGTAGCAGAGTCATACTGTTTAACCGGGTCATATAGCCCAGTCGTGATCGTATCATAAAAAATGTAAGAAACGCCAATATACTTTTTATCATCGGCACCAGATAGACTTCATACTTACTGCAAAAGCCCCTGATCCGCTCCTTGATCTCCAACAACGTTGTCATGATTCTCCTCCGTCCCGTTCAAAGCCTCCGATCAGCCGTTTCAGATGTCGGTTATAACCCTTGATCTCTTTTTTTGCACGGGTGTACTTTGTCTGTGCATACACAAAAACTGCGCCCAGATAAACGATCAAAAACAGCAGATAGCGCAGCAGCACACTGATGGTAAACTGTTTCAGATCCATCGTATGAATGCTGTCCATCAGCATCTCCATATTGCAGATCCCCCATATCAGCAGGCAGATGCCGTATGCCACCGTTCCACTGATAAACCCTTTCAGCAGATGCAGACTCACATAGTCCTTACAAAAATATTTTACAACAGGAAAATCTTCCTTGCCCCTGCGGTCTTGAAACGCCTGTAATTTTACCATCCGGCGCACGCGCTCGTTATGAATCATTTTACACCCCGTTTTTATACCTTTCGCTGGCGAAATGACCGCCAGCATCCCATATAACTACATAGTTGCTAGCATTATATCACAGTTTTCTCTGAAATACAAAACATTTCCGCGATGCATCTTCGACATCATATAGAAAAACAGTTACTTTTCACACAGTAGCCTGCATTTACTGCGGGCTATGTGCCAAAAGCAGATCACTTTTTACACAAAAACGGCAAAAAAAGTGCCGCAAAATCTGCGACACTCTTCGTTCTATAGGCTTCTCATCCTGTTTCTGCCATCACCCATATTCTTTTTTTCTGTAACCTCTTTCTTGGGAATCGCGCTCATCAGCGTCGTGCTCAGCTTGTTCTTACAGTTGTCACAAAAACGCCCTGTCTTGATCGTTGCTCCACACGACTCACACTCAAGCCCCACCGGAGAATCCTCCGTAAAGCAAAGGCGTTCCTCACGAACCCACTGTCTGAGCTGTCCGACCGACACATCATTCTCCTCCGAAATCTCCTGCAGGGACGCTGTCTTATGATCCCAGATATACTGCTTTACCTTCTGGAACTTCTTTTCCAGTGCGTCCGAACACGCCGGGCATCTCACCGGTCCCGCAATATAGTTAAACAATCTTTTGCAGGTTCTGCATGCTTTTACTTCCATTGTCTAAACCTCCCCCGTCGCCTCCGCCAATACAGATACAAAGGACATATACTTTTTTAATTCCTGCTGCCATCAACGCCCGCGCCGCCGCGTCCACCGTGCTTCCGGTCGTATAAATATCGTCAATGAGCAACACTTTTTCTAATTGTACACTTTTTTTCGACATTTGAAAAGCATTTTTCAGATTATTTTTTCGTTCTCCCGCTGTTAATTGTTTTTGCGGCCGCGTGTTCACCCTCCGCAGCAGCATTTTTTTCTCTACCGGAATTCCTGCGAGCTTTGAAAGCGCCTCCGCCAGCAATTCTGCCTGATTATATCCACGTTCCCGCCTGCGCTTTGCATGCAGTGGGATCGGCACCAGTGCCTGCGGCGCGATCCGCCTGATCCAGTCGCCGTGCATCTCATATGCCTCTCTGGCAAAGGTCGCGGCAAAATCCCGCCGATTGCCGTATTTCAGACGGTGCATACTGCCAATAACTGCTCCCTGGTAGACAAACACGGCTCTGCCCTGCACAAATGTATGGGATTTTTTCGTGCAGTCACCACAATATTCGCTACGTACACCCCCTTCTGTCAGCGGTTTTCCGCACCGCATACAGAAGGGCGGCGAAACCCGGACCAGCTTTTTTTCACATTCCGGGCAGATCCGCGCCGCTCCGTCATCTGAAAAAAGCTCCACCAGAAGCTGTTCCTGCACTTCTCCACAGATGGGACAACAGCCGGGAAATAGCAGCTTCATCAAAAATAGTATGATCTTCAAGCATCCTCCTGTTCCATTCATTACACAGCCTCAGTTTCTATCAGCCGCTCCCTCAGACCGCAATAACGCTTCTGTTCCTGCACATTCCCGATCATCTGCTCGAACACCCGGTCATCCCCCACCAGCGTGACACATTTTCTTGCTCTCGTCACCGCAGTATAGAGCAGGTTGCGATTCATGAGCGGACGCGGGCCCGACATTAGAGGAATCACCACCGCCGGATATTCGCTGCCCTGGGATTTATGTATCGTGATCGCATAGGCAAGTTCCAGCTCATCGATTGCTCCAAAGGGATACTCTACCATACGCCCTTCGTCAAATTCCACCGTCAGGCTCTGCGCAAAGGAATCGATAATGCGTATAATTCCCATATCGCCATTAAACACGCCCAGCCCTTTTTCGATGGGTATTCCGTAACGGCTGCGCACCTCCCACTCCAGCTGGTAATTGTTCTTGGTCTGCATAACCTTATCTCCCTCGCGAAACATTCCATTTGGCCGCTCCTTCTCGGCTTTGGAGGCATCCGGCGGATTGAGGTAATGCTGGAGCACGGTATTTAAATGCTCCACACCAAGCAGCCCCTTTCGCATCGGTGTCAGCACCTGAATATCCATCGGCGACGCCTCTACATATTTTGGCATCTTCTGCAGAACAAGCTGCAATGTCACATTGATGATCTGGTCTGCGTCATATCGTTTCAAAAAGAAGAAATCCATGCTCTTATTGTCAAGTGTCACTTCCTCGCCCCGGTTAATGCGGTGGGCATTGACAATGATATCGCTCTCCTTCGCCTGACGGAAAATCTCTGTCAGTTCCACCACCGGCAGCTGACCCGAAGTGATAATGTCCTTAAGCACACGTCCCGGTCCCACGCTCGGGAGCTGATTTACATCACCTACCAGGATCAGTCTGGTTCCGGGATTGATCGCCTTTAGCAGCGAATTCATAAGCGGCAGATCCACCATCGACATCTCATCAATAATTATGGCATCTGCCTCCAGTGGGTTACTTTCATCCCTGCCAAAGCCTACCGCTTCTTCTCCTCCCAGTTCCAGCATGCGATGGATCGTCCGTGCCTCATATCCGGTTGTTTCGCTCATACGTTTTGCCGCACGCCCGGTGGGCGCTGCCAGCATAAAATCCAATCCCTCCAGATCAAAATAATGGATAATGGAATCAATCGTTGTCGTTTTTCCGGTTCCGGGGCCACCGGTGATCACCAGTACGCCCTCTCGCGCTGCTGCCACCACCGCCTGCTGTTGGTGCTCCGCCAGTTCTATTCCTGTTGCCTTCTCGATACGACGGATACATTTGTATACATGAGCCTCGGAAATATCCATGGAAACATTGAGCATTTTCAACATATGAGCAACGTTACATTCCATGTTGTAAAACACAGTCGCATACACATGAACCTGTTCTCCCACACGCTTCATGACAAGTCGATGCTCGATCGCCAGATCCATCATATTTTTCTCAATACTCTCCTCAGGAACATCCAGCAGGTCAACAGCCCGCGCCATAAGCAGCTCCTGCGGCAAATAGGTATGCCCTTCTCCCGAGCCTTGCTGCAAACAGTAGATCAGTCCACTGCGAATACGAAAATCCGAATCTGTGCGGATGCCCACCTTAGAAGCGATCTCATCGGCGATACGAAAGCCCACGCCATCGATATCATCAGCCAGCTGATATGGGTTTTTCTGCAAAATACTGTATATTTCTTCTCCATAAGTATTGTAGATCTTTACCGCCAATGCGAGACTGATCCCATACTGCTGCAAAAAGAGCATCGCGGAACGCAGGGAGCGTTTTTCCTCCACCTGTACACTGATCTCCTGCGCTTTCCGCTCGCTAATACCCTTGATCTCCGCCAGACGCTCCGGCTCCTCCTCAATAATACGGAAGGTCTCTTTTCCAAATCGCCGCACAATGCGCGCCGCCAGCGCTGCGCCCACTCCCTTAATGGCACCCGAACCTAAATAACGCTCGATCGCCAGCTCGTCCTCCGGTTCTTTTTCTGTAAAGCGGGCTGCTTTGAACTGCCTGCCATAACTGGGATGCTCTGTATATTCTCCCTCAAGCTCCACGTTCATGCCATCTGTCAGACCCATCAGCGTGCCAACGCAGGTCGTCATCGTTTCTCCTGTCACAAGCTCAAGTACCGTATAGCCGTTGTCACTGTTCTGATAAATAATGTGGTCTACATAGCCGCTTATACGCTCCATCTGATAAATTTCTCCCCTACCAAAAACGGGTGGGCTCCGCCCACCCATTGTTACTCATTTTTAATATTATAATTTCTGCACATCTGTTCATACAGTGTCTGTGTCATGCGGTTTCCCACCTGATCTACCATCTGATCCGCCAGCTGTTCGCTCACCTGACCCATAAAAAAATCTGTCAGCTGTGCATTTGATGAATCTTCATCACTTTTCAAGGATTCCTGGACATTTTTTAATATCTGTTCCACAAAGTAGGACTCAAAATCCTTGATCGCCTGCTTCATCTCCTCCTCCGAGGAGTTCTCACTGATACCGCTGATCTTGTTATTCACTGCCCCCGCTGATGCGGAACTGTTGGCATTCTGTGCCGTCTGTGTCAAATAATTATACATGCTGTCATTAACCGAAATGCTCATTGCTCCCATCTCCTGCTACATGTCTTATGATGTTCTTATTTCGTTACACTTCAGACTGTGAGTTCTGAAATGCAACCTTCTTCCAACTGGTTTTCCACGCTCAACAGATATACACATGTACCTGCTATTTTACTGCTTCAGCTGATTTGCCTGACCAAGCATCGTATCCGCTGACTGGATCGCCTTGGAATTCAGCTCATAGGCACGCTGCGCCACGATCAGGTTGACCATCTCGTCTGCCACCTGTACATTTGAGGATTCCAGATAATTCCGGCGAAGCTTACTGGGAATCAGGTTGACACCTGCTGTACTCTCGTTTAACGCATTGCCGGAAGCAGCAGTCTCCTGAAAATATGTACCGGCAACCTTTTCCAGTCCGGCAGGATTGTTGAACTGCCACAGACCGATCGTCTGGTTCAGACTGACAAAATTGCCGTCCGGAGTCTTGTAGCCAACCTCGCCACTGGCAGTGATCTCAACCGTATTGGTATCTACACCCTCAGGAATGACAATGGGATTTCCCGCCCGATCCAGAACATAATAGCCCTCCGCTGTTGCCAGCGTCAGCCCGTCTGTGCCATTGGTCCAGAAAAAATCTCCGTTTCTGGTATAGTTCAGCTCACCATCGACACCCTGAATGCCAAAAAATCCATCTCCCTCGATGGCAAAGGCGGTGTTGCTCTCAGATGCGATCATTTCGCCCCCTTTAAAGCTGGAGGTCATGGATGATACCCGCGTTCCCAGACCCACCTGCGCAGAAATCGGCTTTTGTTCGCCATTGGCAGTGGTTGTACGGGTCTGCAGTGTCTGATAAAGCAGGCTTTTGAACTCTGCTTTCTCACTGCGATATCCTGTAGTATTCACATTCGCCAGATTGTTGGCGATCGTATCTACGTTGGTCTGCTGCGCCAACATGCCGGATGCTGCGCTCCAAAGTGCTCTCATCATATGCTATATGCTCCTTTTCCCTCTGTGTCAGTCTCCTGTTTCTTTAGAAACCATGAACACATTTACAATTTATACTCGTCCCACATTGTTGACTGCTTTGTCTAACATGCCATCAATGGTATGAATCACCTTCTGATTCGATTCATAAGCTCTGGTGATCGTGATCATATTGACCATCTCTGTAACAACGTTGACATTTGAGGCTTCAATATAGCCCTGTCGCACCCGCGCATCTGCAGCAGTGAGCGTGGCACCATCCACCGTCTGATAAAGGTTTTCCCCATATTTTTCCAGATAATTGTAATCTTCAAAATCGATCACGCCCAACTGTGCTACCACCTGCTCATTCTGGTGAATATAACCCTGTTCATCAATAGTAAAGGGCAGATTCGGATCAAGACGTATAAAATTATTCTCACCGGGATCCGTGTTTTCCGCACCTGCCTGATTCAGGATAAAATCGCCATCCTTTGTCACCAGGTAACCCTGTGTATTGACAGTAAATGCACCGTCACGGGTATATTTGACCGAGGTCTCGCCATTTTTGTTCGTAAAGGATACGGCAAAAAATCCGTCTCCATCCAGCGCCACATCATACTGGCTGTCTGTCACCTTGAAGCTGCCCTGACTGTAGTCGGTATAAGTTTCACCGATCTTGACTCCGGGATACATGCCGCCCAGTTTACGCGGTATTCCTATTTCTGACTGATCTTTGATCTTTACGGCAAGCTGCTCATCAAAGGTCTGAGAGGTCGCCCCCTCTTTTTTATAGCCATTCGTATCTGCATTTGCCAGATTGTTTGTCATGATATCCATACGGTTCATTTCATTGACCATACCGGACCATGCGGTGTAGAGTCCTTTTACCAAATGCCCATCCTCCCTGAGATCTGACATGTATCAAATGGGTTGCCACATTCCGACAACCCATCTGCACACTCTGTTATATTTTTATCATCGACACTTTTTCAAATAAATTTAGTCGTCGTCACGTTTTCCTGCTAAAAATTCTACATATTTTCCGGTTCCAATGGCCACACAGGTCATAGGCTCATCAGCAGTCATCGTATTGATGCCGGTCTTGTCCTCGATCAGCTCCTCTAAGCCGCGAAGCAGTGCACCGCCGCCTGTAAGCACGATACCACGCTCTGCCACGTCTGCTACCAGCTCCGGCGGAGTCTTTTCCAAAACACTGTGGATTGCTTCTACAATGCGGTTTGTCGCCTCACGCAATGCTTCCTCCGTCTCCTCCGCAGATACGGTAACAGACTTCGGAAGTCCGGTCACAAGGTTACGTCCGCGCACGTCCATCGTGCCTCCATCCGGCAGAGGATAACATCTTCCGATCCGGATCTTGATATCTTCTGCAGTGCGCTCACCGATCAGCAGATTATGTTTTTTACGCATATAGCGCACAAGTGCTTCGTCAAAATCATCTCCGGCAATCTTAATAGAAGTAGACACTACAGATCCACCGAGGGAGATCACGGCAATATCTGCCGTACCACCACCGATATCCACGATCATGTTTCCACAAGGTCTTGAGATATCAATGCCGGCTCCGATCGCAGCTGCGATGGGCTCCTCGATGATCTCCACCTCTCTGGCTCCTGCCTGGAAAGTCGCATCCTCTACTGCTTTTTTCTCTACCTCTGTGACACCACTGGGTACACAGACGCTGACACGAGGCTTACGGAAAGTCTTTTTTCCGAGTGCCTTCTGGATAAAGTACTGGATCATCTTTTCTGTCACTGTATAGTCTGAGATAACTCCCTGACGCAGCGGACGCACGGCCACGATGTTGCCCGGTGTACGTCCCAGCATCAGACGGGCTTCCTCTCCGATCGCCTTGATCTTGTTTGTATCGCGATCAAATGCCACTACTGATGGCTCCTTTAAAACGACACCTTTTCCTTTAATATATACGAGTATACTCGCGGTTCCCAAATCAATTCCAATATCTGTTCCAACCATAAATATCCCTTTCTGTGACCATTCGTTTTCACGCTGTCACACACTTATCCCTTAAGTTCTATTTTTTCTCATATAGAATCATTATATACAATAAATCCCATTTTTCAAATACTTTTAGAGATATTTTTTGAGGTACTTACCCGTATAGGAAGCTTCCACCTTGCAGATATCTTCCGGCGTGCCTTTGGCGATCACTGTTCCACCGCCATCGCCGCCCTCTGGTCCCATATCAATGATATAGTCCGCCGTCTTGATCACGTCAAGATTGTGCTCGATCACGATGACCGTATTGCCGCCGTCTGAGAGCCTGCGCAAAATCTCCACCAGCTTATTCACATCCTCAAAATGCAATCCGGTGGTAGGCTCATCCAGAATATAGATCGTCTTTCCGGTGCTTCTTCGGCTCAGCTCCGTAGCCAGCTTGATCCGCTGCGCCTCTCCTCCCGAAAGCTCTGTTGAAGGCTGTCCGAGCCGGATGTAAGAGAGTCCTACATCATAAAGTGTACGGATCTTATTATAAATGCTCGGCACATGCTTGAAAAATTCCATTGCCTCCTCAACCGTCATATTGAGGACATCATAGATACTTTTTCCCTTATAATGCACGTCAAGTGTCTCCCGATTGTAGCGCTTTCCGCCGCACACCTCACAGGGCACATACACATCCGGCAAAAAATGCATCTCTATCTTGATGATTCCATCTCCTGCGCATGCCTCACAGCGCCCGCCCTTCACGTTGAAGCTGAAACGACCTTTCTTGTAGCCCTTTGCCTTCGCGTCCGGTGTGGCTGCAAACAGATCTCTGATCAGGTCAAACACACCCGTATAGGTTGCCGGGTTGGATCGCGGCGTACGGCCGATAGGTGACTGGTCAATGTCGATGACCTTATCCAGCTGCTCGATTCCAAGAATCTCATCATGTTCACCTGCCACCGTGCGCGTGCGGTTCAGTTCCTTTGCAAGAGTCTTATACAAAATCTCGTTGGTCAGGGAGCTCTTTCCCGAGCCGGAAACTCCGGTCACACAGGTCATGACGCCCAGCGGGAACTGCACATCTATATTTTTCAGATTGTTTTCTCTGGCTCCCTTTACTGTCAGCCAGCCAGTGGGCGTTCTGCGCTCAGATGGTACTGCGATCTTCTTTTTTCCACTCAGATATGCGCCAGTGAGGGAATTTGGATTTTTCATGATCTCCTTTGCCGTTCCGCAGGCAATGACTTCTCCACCGTGCTCACCCGCGCCGGGGCCGATATCCACAATATAATCCGCAGCCAGCATGGTATCCTCGTCATGCTCCACCACGATCAGCGTATTGCCCAGATCCCGAAGATGCTTGAGGGTGTCTAGCAGCTTGTCATTGTCCCTCTGGTGCAGACCGATACTCGGCTCATCCAAAATATACGCCACGCCCACCAGGCCGGAGCCGATCTGGGTCGCCAGCCGGATGCGCTGTGCTTCTCCACCAGAAAGTGTTCCAGTCGCCCGGGAAAGGGACAGATAATCGAGTCCCACATCCACGAGAAACTGTACCCGTGCACGAATCTCTTTTAAAATCTGGTCTCCGATCAAATGCTGCTGCCGGGTCAATTCCATTTCTCCAAGATAAGCATGCAGATTTTTGATTGAAAGATTCGTGATCTCATAAATATTTTTGTCTGCAACAGTCACCGCCAGAGACTCTTTTTTCAAACGCTGTCCCTTACACATCGGGCAGGGCGTAATACGCATAAATTCCTCATACTCCTGCTTCATTGTGTCGGAATGAGTCTCCCTGTAACGCCGGTTCACATTTTGGATCAGACCTTCAAACAGGACATCATAGACTCCCTCCCCCCGCTGACCCTTATAATACACTTTTACCTCACGATCCGCGCCATGAATGAGCATGTGCCGGATCTCCTTTGGCAGATCCTTGTAGGGTGTATCCAGGCTGAAACCATATGCCTCGGACAGAGCCTTCAGGATCGCATAGGTATAGCTTTTCGGGTCGGTAGAGGACTGCCAGCCCATCACCTGAATCGCACCCTCACTGAGAGAGAGCTTTTTGTCCGGTATCATCAGATCCTCATGAAACTCCATCTTATAACCCAGTCCAAAACACTCCGGACAGGCGCCAAAGGGATTGTTGAAGGAAAAGCTGCGAGGCTCGATCTCATCGATACTGATCCCGCAATCCGGGCATGCAAAGCTCATGGAAAAATTCATTGGTTCAGCATCTGCCACATCGACAATCAGAAGTCCATCTGCCAGCTCCAGCACATTTTCAATTGAATCAGTCAGTCGCTTTTCGATACCTTCTTTGACAACCAGTCGATCCACAATGATCTCAATATTATGCTTGATGTTTTTGTCCAGCGTGATCTCCTCGGTCAGCTCATACATATTTCCATCCACAACTGCGCGGACATAACCACTGCGCCTTGCCTGTTCAAACAGCTTTGCATGGGTTCCCTTTCGCCCGCGCACGACAGGAGCCAGAAGCTGTATTTTCGTGTGCTCCGGCAGTTCCATGATCTGATCCACCATCTGGTCAACGCTCTGTCTTTTGATCTCACGCCCGCATTTCGGGCAGTGGGGAATTCCGATCCGTGCATAAAGCAACCGGAAATAATCATAAATCTCCGTAACAGTTCCCACGGTGGATCTTGGATTACGGTTCGTGGATTTCTGGTCTATGGAAATGGCCGGCGACAGACCTTCTATCTTTTCTACATTGGGTTTTTCCATCTGTCCAAGGAACTGACGCGCATAGGAGGATAAGGACTCCATGTAGCGCCGTTGACCTTCTGCGTAGATCGTATCGAATGCCAGGGATGATTTGCCGGATCCGCTGAGTCCCGTCAACACGACAAATTCGTCCCGCGGGATATCCAGATCGATATTTTTCAGGTTGTGCTCACAGGCTCCCCGGATCTTGATGTATTTTCGTTGTTTCATTGTTTTGTGCCTTTCTATCTATCTTCATATATGTTGTAAGGTTATGATATCGGATTCCCGGGCACGTGGTCTCTTCCAGCAATGCTCCGACATACCTTATGCTCTCCGGGAAACTGCGCAGGGCGGCACAAAGTAAAAGCAAAACCAGCTTATCTTTGCTGCCGTAGTTTTCTCTTCCTCTATGCATTCTCCACGCCCCAGTCACATAAAGATTCTGTCGAATCATCTGCGGGGCGTGTTCAAATGAACGGCGCACCTTAAAAGGACGCTCTCTGTCTGCTATGTTTCTCACTTCTTTAGCGCCCGGTCATTATCTGTGATATCTTCCAGCATTTTTCGCAGATCTCTCATGCGGTCACGCAGCTCGGCAGCTGCCTCGAAATTCAGATCCGCCGCTGCCGCCTTCATCTTCTTTTCCACATCCTTGATCAGCTTTTCCAGTTCACCGCGGTTCATGGATTCAGGCGACTTTGAGAAGTTCAGTTCCTCCTGAGCCACCTTCTTTGAAATGGCAATCAGATCGCGCACCGATTTTTTGATCGTTGTGGGCGTGATACCATGTTCTTCATTATAAGCCTGCTGGATCGCACGGCGGCGGTTCGTCTCGTCGATCGCCACGCGCATAGAATCTGTGATGTTGTCTGCGTACATGATCACGTGTCCCTCACTGTTGCGGGCTGCACGTCCAATCGTCTGGATCAGTGATGTTTCTGAACGAAGGAATCCTTCTTTATCCGCATCCAGGATCGCCACCAGCGTGATCTCCGGAATATCAAGACCCTCTCGCAACAGGTTAATACCCACCAGAACATCAAATACATCCAGTCGCAGATCCCGGATGATTTCTGCACGCTCTAAGGTATCGATATCCGAATGCAGGTATTTGACCCGAATTCCGACCTCCTTCATGTAATCCGTCAGATCCTCCGCCATGCGCTTTGTCAGCGTCGTGATCAGTACTTTATTGCCTTTTTTCGTCTCCTTATTGACCTCTCCGATCAGATCATCAATCTGCCCCTCAACCGGACGCACCTCAATATTCGGATCCAGCAAGCCCGTCGGCCGAATGATCTGCTCTGCCCGCAGCAGCTCATGTTTTTCCTCATATTCACTGGGTGTTGCGGACACAAAGAGCATCTGATCGATCTTTTCTTCAAATTCCTCGAAATTCAGTGGTCGGTTATCAAGTGCGGAGGGCAGACGGAAACCATAATTCACCAGCGTCATCTTTCTGGACCGGTCTCCGGCATACATGCCGCGCACCTGGGGCAGCGTGATGTGAGACTCGTCCACAATGATCAGGAAGTCATCCGGGAAAAAGTCCATCAGCGTCAGCGGCGGCGCGCCCTCCGGGAGAAAATTCAAGTGTCTTGAATAGTTTTCAATGCCTGAGCAAAAACCCGTTTCACGCATCATCTCAATGTCGAAATTTGTACGTTCTGCGATACGCTGTGCCTCTATGAGCTTGTCCTCGCCCTTGAAATAGCGCACGCGCTCTTCCAGCTCTTTCTCGATATTATCACAGGCTGCGTTGATCTTTTCCTGGGGTACCACGTAATGGGATGCCGGAAAAATGATCGTATGCTCCAGCGTACATTTGATCTCTCCAGTCAGGACATCAATCTCTGTGATACGATCGATCTCATCTCCGAAAAATTCTACCCGGATCGCCGTATCGCTGCTGTTTGCCGGAAAGATCTCAACAACATCCCCGCGCACGCGAAATGTTCCACGGTGAAAGTCCATGTCATTTCTGGTGTACTGCATATCAATCAGTGACCGGATCGCGTCATCGCGGTCTTTTTCCATGCCCGGTCTTAAAGAAAGGCTCATCCCCTGCCACTCATCGGGGCTTCCCAAACCATATATGCAGGACACCGATGCCACAATGATCACATCTCTTCGTTCTGTCAAGGCTGCCGTTGCCGACAAGCGCAGTTTATCGATCTCGTCATTGATCGCTGAATCCTTGGCGATGTAGGTATCCGAGGACGGTACATACGCTTCCGGCTGGTAATAGTCGTAGTAGGACACAAAGTACTCAACTGCATTTTCGGGAAAAAACTCCTTAAATTCTGAGTACAATTGTCCTGCGAGGGTCTTATTATGACTTATGATAAGAGTAGGCTTATTCAGTGCTGCAATCACATTAGCCATAGTAAACGTCTTGCCCGAACCTGTAACGCCTAGTAAAGTCTGGAATTGATTGCCTTCCTTAAAGCCTTTTACAAGCTCCTCAATTGCCTGTGGCTGGTCTCCAGTAGGCTGATAGGGAGCATGAAGTTTAAACTCCATAACATCATCTTCTTTCTATTTTCTATAGTAAAATTGACTTCTATAAGTCAACTCATTGTTACTCATGCATACTCAGCAAATTCGGAAATCAACTGAGAATCACAATTGGGTCACCAAATTCAGATGCCCAAACTATACGGACTATATGAACTATATAGACAATATTTGTATTTTCCTATACAATTATCAATAGTAAATGACAAAAAAAATAGACAAAATCAAGCATCTTTATAGTACGCACACACACTGAGATTATACTACAAAACTTTGATTTTGTCTATCCAGAAACGAACATTTGTTCCTTTTCTTTTTAATATTACTCCTAAAAAAATTCACTCACATCAATGATAACCTTGCTAAAATCTTTATCCTCCTCTTCGCAATTAGTCTTTGGTACAACAGAATCAATAAAAGAATCCAGTTTATCCAACTTAATTACTGACAGCTTCGATTTATCTATATAATTGTCAACTGTAACAATCTCTGTCGAATGCCCTAAGTTCTTTGCAATAGTACATTGAGTGTTTAAGCAATTCCTCTTGCCATGACAAAATAACCACTTAACTGCCAGAAACAAGTCACCAACTATAATAAATATAAAAAATCAAATCCATATAAGCACACCCAAAAATGAAAGCATATCATATTCCACCTTACTTAATTTTGCCACTCTTAAACATCTTATTCTGCATATTGGGGTTTATCGAAACGTCAAACTGAAAGTTGTTGGGTTCTTTACATAGATTAAATATCAATTTATAAATCAAACTTTATAAATCAAACTCGTCTTCTATCTTTTCCTGTTCGTCTATAATATTCATCCTTATCTGCATACATCAACTTATCAGCCATTGCCTTAATTTCTTCAAAATTAAGTTCTATATGTTCTGAACAAACAACTACTCCCTTA
>JALFNQ010000109.1 GCA_022773965.1 Lachnospiraceae bacterium | reverse complement strand
CAAGGGATGTAAGTTGTGCAAGGGAACCGGATGGATTGAAGTACTTGGTGCCGGAGTGGTAAACAATAAGGTGCTTGAGGGCTGTGGCGTGGATACAGATGTATACAGCGGATTCGCTTTCGGTATCGGTATTGAGCGTATCGCCATGTTAAAGTATGGCATCAACAATATCAAGCTGCTGTTCGAGTCAGATCTGCGCGTGCTGGATCAGATTGACGACTAATGCAATGACATAAATCAGGTCGAAGCACGATTTTTGTATCGGAACGGTGAAGATACAAAGCAGTTTCGATGAATGTGAGGATAAAAAGGAGGCAAAACATGTTAGCACCGTTAAGTTGGTTAAAAGATTATGTAGATATAGATGTGACACCGAAGGAGCTGGAGGAAAAGCTGTTTTCCTGCGGTTTTGAGGTAGAGGAGCTGATTGAGGTAGGAAAAGACATTTCCGGCGTGGTTGTAGGTCTTGTGAAGGAGTGCGAGCCGATTCCGGAGACACACTTGAGCCTGTGCCAGGTGGATGCGGGAAGCCACGGAACCTTTCAGATCTGCTGTGGCGCAGACAACGTATGTGCAGGCAAAAAATTCCCCGTGGCGCTTGTGGGGGCAACCGTTTATGCGACTGCAAAGGATCATGTCACCATCGAGGGCGTCATGACGATCAAGAAGGGCAAGCTGCGTGGTTACGAATCTCATGGTATGTTGTGTTCAGGTACAGAGCTTGGTCTGAATGAGGATCTGTACCCGGGTGCAGGCTACAATGGTCTGTTAGTTCTCCCGGATGATGCAGAGGTCGGCGCAGATGTAAAGCCCATCCTTGGCATGGATGACTGGATCTTTGACATTGCGATCACGGCAAACCGCCCGGACTGCCAGAGTATTTACGGCATCGCCAGAGAAGTGGCAGCTGTTTTAAATAAGCCCTGCAAGGAGCCTGCTCTGGACTATACCGAGACAGATGTGAAAAAAGAGGGATTTACTGTCAGCGTAGAAGCACAGGATCTGTGCCCCCGTTATATCGCACATTATGTATATGACGTAAAAATTGCGCAGTCACCGGCATGGATGCGCCGCAGACTGGCACTTGTCGGCATCGGCTCTATTTCAAATGTTGTAGATATCACAAACTATATTCTAAAAGAGCTGGGGCAGCCGATGCATGCCTTTGACGATTCATTTCTGAAGGGAAATGCTATCAATGTCAGACGCGCAAAGGATGGCGAGAAGATTGTGACACTGGATGAGAAGGAGTTTGCACTGAACAATTCGAACCTTGTGATCTGTGATGGTGAGCGTCCGGTTGCGCTGGCTGGTATCATGGGTGGCTTGAATTCCGAGATTTTAGATACCACAACCGAGGTGATGTTTGAGGCAGCGAAATTCATGCGAGACAACATCCGCAAGAGCTCCCGTGCCCTGGGTCAGGCTTCTGATTCCAGCGCGATGTATGCAAAGGGTGTGTATGAATACACGACTGTGATGGCGATGAAGCGTGCACTGCACCTGATCGAAGAGCTGGGCTGTGGCAAGGTTTCTTCTACTCATGTAGAAGTATCTACCGGCAATTCCGTTGAACCGAAGGAAATGAAGGTCAGCGTGAAAAAGGTGAACGGAGTGCTTGGCATCGAAGTGCCGGAGAATGAAATCGTTCGCATTTTGACAAACTTGAATTTTGCTCCGGTCATCAATGGGGATGAACTGACACTCCAGATTCCTGCTTACCGTGAGGATATGGAGTCATACCCGGATGTGGCAGAGGAAGTGATCCGCATGTACGGTTACGACCATGTGATCCCGACCTTTATGCCTACCGCAGAGGTGACACTTGGCGGCCTGAATTTAAAACAGAAATCAGAATTAAAGATCAAAAACGCACTGTGTGCAGCAGGCGCTTACGAAGGAATTCACTATTCGTTCTTTTCACCTTCCGACCTGGATCTGTTGCGCTTACCGGAGGATGCACCCGAGCGACATGCGATTAAGCTGATCAATCCGATCAACATTGACCTTTCACTGATGCGCACGACACTGGCACCTCAGATGCTGCATGCCATTTCAAGAAACCAGAAAAAGGGAACGTTGGAGGGACGTATTTTCGAGCTTGGAAACATCTTTGTTCCGAAGGAGCTACCACTGACCGAGTATCCGGATGAGCGTGAGACATTATGTGTCGGCATATTTGGTGAGAAGGAATCCTTCTATACACTGAAAGGATTGGCAGAAGTTGTTGCAAAGACTCTGAATGTGACATTTACTTATGAGACTGCCCAAAAGACGTTCCTGCATCCCTATCAGACTGCAGAGATCTTCTGCGAGGGTGAAAAAATCGGTTATCTCGGAAAGGTATCCTATGAGATTCAGGATGAGCTTGACATGCGTGTTCAGGCGTTCGTTATGGAGCTGGATGTGTGTGTGCTGAGCCAGTGGTATGGAAAGGCGCAGGTATTCAAGCCGCTGCCGAAATTTGCAGAGGAAAAGCGCGATTTTGCCTTTGTTGTCGATAAAGACATGACCTGTGCACAGATTGAGAATGGAATCAAAGAGGCATGCAAATATGTGACAGATGTCCAGCTGTTTGATGTCTACGAAGGTATTCAGCTTGGAGCGAACAAGAAGAGTATGGCATTTTCCGTTGTATTTACTCCGGCTGACGAGGAATTCAATAGCGAGATGGTAGAGGGCTTTGTAAAGAAGATCCTGAAAAATCTGGAGCGAAAGCTACAGATCACACTGCGTGCCTAGTTTCAGCGCACAGGGATCAGATGAGGAAGCATAGCAATGGATGTAAAAGATTTTTATTATGATCTGCCGCAGGAGCTGATCGCGCAGGATCCATTAGAGGATCGTTCCAGTTCCAGACTGCTGGTTCTCGGAAAAGAGGATGGCTCTATCCGGCATGAGATTTTCCGAAATATTACACACTATTTAAATCCTGGAGACTGTCTGGTGATCAATAACACAAAGGTCATTCCTGCCCGCCTGTTCGGTGAGCGGGAGGGCACCGGTGCCACGATCGAGATCCTTCTTTTAAAACGGAAGGAAAATGATATCTGGGAGACACTGGTGAAGCCTGGAAAAAAGGCAAAGCCCGGTACAAAGATCATCTTTGGCGGCGGTATCCTGACCGGAGAGGTCGTGGATGTCGTAGAGGATGGAAACCGCCTGATCCAGTTCAGTTACGAAGGTATCTTTGAGGAGATTTTAGACCAGCTGGGGCAGATGCCACTGCCTCCCTATATCACCCACACGCTGCAGGATAAAAACCGTTACCAGACGGTATATGCAAAGTATGATGGTTCGGCGGCAGCGCCCACGGCGGGCCTGCATTTTACACCAGAGCTGTTAGAAGAGATCCGGGCGATGGGTGTGAAGATCGCAGAAGTGACATTGCATGTGGGACTTGGGACATTTCGCCCGGTAAAGGTGGAAAATGTGCAGGATCATCATATGCACTCGGAATATTATGAGGTGACAGAAGAGGCGGCTGCGCTCATCAACGGGACAAAACAGGCGGGCGGCAGAGTGATCGCTGTGGGCACTACCAGTTGCCGGACACTGGAATCCGCCGCGGCAAATGACGGTACGCTCACCGCAAAGAGCGGCTGGACAGATATTTTTATCTATCCGGGCTATCAGTTCAAGGTCATCGATGCACTGATCACGAACTTTCATCTTCCAGAGTCGACACTGGTCATGCTGGTCAGTGCACTGGCAGGCAGGGATCATATTATGAATGCCTATGAGGAGGCTGTGAAGGAGCGTTATCGTTTCTTTAGCTTTGGGGATGCGATGTTTATACAGTAATATACGCCGGAAGGATGCCTTGATTCCTTCCGGCTTTTTTCATTTTTTCCTAGGCAGAAAAGTATGAGTGTGATATGATAAAAGAAATGACCAAATGAGAAGGAGAGGAGTATTTGCTATGGAAGAAAAAAGAAAAGACAGACGTCTGGATCTTGATGTGGCGATTGAATTGGAGCGTCTGGATCAGGGGGATATGACAACATTAAAGCTGGTGCATGTGAAAGTGACCGATCTCTCCAGCTCCGGCATGGGTTTCCACACCATGCAGCCGTTAGAGAATGGAGCATTATATGACACACGGATCACGATCTGGACGAAAGAGGTGATCCCGGCAGTGATCCGTATTGTGCGCTGCGAAAAAGTATCAGAGAATGAGTATCACTGCGGTGCGACATTTGTGGGACTCATGAGTTCCGATGCACTGAAGATCAATATTTACAGTATGTTAAATCCCGAGGAGTAAGATTCGGAATCTATAGAAGATGGTGAATGGGCAGCAATGAAAACAGATTATGAAAGTATGTGGGATTTTGATGTAGTCGTTCCATCAGATATGCCGGATATCAATCGGGTTCATCCGATGGTGCAAAGCTCGGCAGATGCCTTGTACCGGGCATTTAAGAAAGATGAAAATATCCGGTTGTTTGCCATTTTTGGCAGTGGTGTGGATATTGCCTGCAGTCTGCGCAGTGATCTCGACGTATATATTGAGACGGCTGATACGGATAAAAGAGTCGAACTGCCTTATGATGAGCTAAAAGTTGAGATTGATCTGCTCAGAGATTTGAGACATGACAGCGTTCTGTATGAGAGGATTGCGTCGACTGCGTTAGTTGTTTTTGAGAGGTAGTATATGTGCAAAATTAGTGAATTTAAGATTGCAAGACGGGATTTTGATGATGCAGTTGTCTTGTGGAATGCTTTCAAAAATGATGAGCGACATATCAATAATGTGGCATATCATTTACAGCAGGCGGTAGAGAAAACGCTGAAGGCATTTCTTCAAAACAATGGTATGAGTGATCTGTTTACCCATGATATTACGAAACTGGTGAAAATGTCAGCAAATAATGGCTCAAAAGCAGTGATTACGGACTGGATCGACGAGCACTCAGATACATTGACCAGATGGGAGGCAGAGACACGATATAATTATGATTTCTGCTCGAGTGTCAAAACCGTGGATACCGCAATCTTTGAGGTGCAAAGATTTCTGGAGGACAACGGTCTGAAGGATGAACTTCGGGAAGAATTGCAGGATGAAGAAAAACGCCGTGCACTGATCCACTTCCTGCCAAAAAAGTATCGGGATGCGGATGACTTTGAGTTGAATTGTTATTACCAATTATTCAAAGATAAATTGTAACGCTTCAGAGCGGCTGGGATGAATTACAGTTTAATGCTCGCAAATTAACCGGACTATATTTTTGACATGCACAACTGAAATATAAAGATTTCAAGGAACAAAAACGATTCCCCTTAGACAGACAGGACAATTTGCCCAAGTTTGTCTAAGGGGATTTTTTATTAACTGTCAGATTGAGCTTCGCGAAAAAACATGTTTCACAGATGTGAAGGATGTCATTGAAAAAACGGTTGTGATATGAGAGGATGAAAGGTAAAATAAAGGTTATAAATATGCTGTCACACAGCAAAAAAAAACAGGCTGCAAAAGAGGAGGAACATATTTTAAGATGGGGAAAAAAGTAAAACTAATGCTTGCAGGTGGAGTACTTGCGGTTATTTTGGCAGGAGCAGCGCTTGTGCTGCCGCGATTATTGAAAACAAAGGAACCTCAGGTAACAACGATTACGAAAGCATCCTTAGAAAAGGTGTTAGAGATCAGCGATCTGGAGACACTGGATTATACTTATAATTCAATCGTAGATGTCATGGATGTAGATGGCGAAACAGCAAAATATCATGTTGCTTACGAAGGTGTTGTCACGGCTGGAATCGATTTTGAGAAGATCGGTGTCAGTGTGGAGGATGACACGAAAACCGTAGTGGTCACAATTCCGGAGGCAGAGGTACAGAATGTATACGTGGATATGGGAACGATGGAATATATTTTTGAGAAAGACAGATACGAGACGGAGACGGTGTCACAGGAAGCATATCATCGTTGCTGTGAAGATTTAGAGAAAAAGGCAAAAGAGGAAACTTCACTGCTGACGATTGCAAGGGATAATGCGGTAGAAGCAGTCAATGGTCTGATTGCGCCGTGGGTGGAGCAGATGGATGAAGAATATCAGGTGGAGGTACGATAACGATGAGACGCATACAATTTGGATGGATGCTTGCAGTTATTCTGACTGTGGTGTCTGCAGGGTGTGGAAAACAGGAACCAGTACAAATTCCAGAGCCGCAGATCGAGCAGGTGCGCAGTATCTGTAATCTTGCAACAGTACAGTGCTATTATCATAATGTAGCAAAGTCAGAAAAAAAGGCAGAAAAAGGAATTACGCACCTTGGAGAGAAAGACCGGAAATTCTGGATCGAGTACACGGGAATAGCAAATCTTGGCATTGATGTGGCCGAGGTACAAATGAACGTGGATGGAACCGAAGTAGAGGTGACATTGCCTGAGGCAAAGCTGTTAAATATATCCATAGACCGGGAAACATTAAATGAAGCTTCCTATATTTCATCAGCGGACGGATTGAATAAAAACGAAATTACCGCAGATGATCAGACAGAGGCGATCCATCTGGCACAACAGAAGATGGAGGAAACAGTCTCTTCAAATACGACGCTATTATTGAATGCCCAAAACAGAGCAAAGAAGCTCATAGAAAATTATATTGTACAGCTCGGAGAAGCAACCGGTGTAGAATATCATATTACGTGGATTTATTCAGAAACCGGAAAAAAGGAAGCAGATACGACCGATACGGAACAAACCTCGGATCCTTGATCGTGCCTGGAGGTATTGTAGCAATGAAAAGAAATCAGGTTGACCGGCCAGGCAGAGAA
>JALFNQ010000099.1 GCA_022773965.1 Lachnospiraceae bacterium | reverse complement strand
AAAATGAAAATTTTATCTGTTATAAGCTGGTGCAAAATGATTATCATCTGTTTAATCTGGCGATTGATTATGGGTATAATATGAGATAACCGGCGGCAGGCGTAAAAGGAGGTGGAAAAGGCGTATGATGATCTCACGCAGAAATTTTGCAATGCTGACGGCGATCCTGTTCGTTGTTTTGTTTCTGTTTCAGGCAACAGGCATTGCCAAAAATCAGTTGAACGATGCGCAGACCAATGAGTATGCATTGGGAAACCGGACGAATTTAAAGGCGGCAGACGCTTTTTCCATCGAAGGACAGACAAAGCGTCTGGTGTTGTTTTTGGGAGATGAGGAGACGAGCCGGGTCATGATGACGATCCGCCAGTGGTGTACCTACAGCAAGCGGGGACTTGCCGTGGTGGGCACAGCTGCCGATTGTGAGTCATATCTGGATCAGGCAGAGATCATCCTGATCGATTCACGGGTGCTGGATCCGGGACGGGATGTGGCAGTTTTACAGGGGTATGTGGATCGTGGGATCCATCTGGTCTTTTGTAATCTGCCGGATGTCTCTGTGATCGGAGAAAATCTGGAACTGGAAGCGCTGCTTGGCATCAAAGCAGTCTACAGCCAGCAGGTGGAGCTGACCGGCGTACAGCTGTTTGAGGGCTTTCTTCTGGGCGGTGCGCAGACCTATCAGGCATTGAAGCCGGAGGAGGGAAAACGTCAGGATATGGATCTGACGATTCCGTGGTATCTCACGCTGGATGGAAATACCACCTATATGGTGGGTCTGATGGATGATCTGAAATGTCAGGGTGGAGAGATCCCAAATGAGTATGCGCCGGGGATCCTCTGGTGCTACAGCGGGAAAGGACATGGAAAGGTGTTTGCGGTAAATGGAGATTTTATGGAGGATGCCACCGGGATTGGCATTTTGAGCGCGGTGATGAGCGAGCTGCACGACTATGAGCTCTATCCGGTGGTCAATGCACAGAATCTGTCAGTTGCCAATTATCCCTCCTTTGCGAATGAAAATTCGGAGGCGATCGAAGCAAGCTACAGTCGTGAGCTGCCGTCACTGTTTCGGGATGTGATCTGGCAGAGCATTTCGTCTGTGGCAGAGCGCAACCGCTGCAAGACAACGGCGCTTTTGGCACCGCAGTATGATTATACGGATGGAAATGAGCCCTCCGCAGATACATTTACTTACTATGCAAGGCTTTTTCGCGAAAAAGGGATGGAGATCGGTCTGTCCTTTGAACAGGTATCCTCCGTCCCGCTGGCAGAGAAGGTGAAACGGGATCTGTCGTTTTTACATGAAAACCTGGAAGGGTATGAGTACCGTGCAGTTTATACACATGAATTTGATGCAAAGAGCCGAAATGCGCTTCGCTCCCAGAGTGGACTTTCATCCATCACCACGGTGTTGACGGATTATGACAGGGAAGAGCCGTTACTGTCCTATGAGGAGGGATTACTTGTACAGCAGGGCACCGATGATGCATTTGTCCATACCTATTCGGATGATTTCAGGATGCGTGCCATCGAGAGTGCGCTGGGATATACCTCGGTCATTCTGGACATGGAACGGGTGGCCTATCCTCAGACAGAGGAGGATAGCTGGGAAAAGTTGTATGAGGAGTTTTCGGCAAATCTGTTGACCTATTGGAAGCCATACAGTATATTTGAAAAAACAACGTTGTCAGAGAGCGATGTGCGCGTGCGCAGGTTTCTTAGCATGGATTTTACTGAGAGCCGTGAGGGAGACGGGATCACGGTAGAGATCAGTCATTTTGAGCAGGGGGCATATTTTATCCTGAGGACACATGGGGAGGAGATCACAGAGGTTGTGGATGGTACCTTTCAGAAGCTGGAGGAGGATGCCTGGCTGATCGGGGCAAATGCAGAAAAAATCATGATAAAGCTGGAAAATGAGCACAGTTTGGAGTACTATTACTAATAGTATGATGAAAGAGAAAAAGTAGCTGTCACAGGGACAGATGGCTATTGGAAATACGATAAAGGGAATGTAGGATGAAGGTTTGTATTATTGCAGAGGGCTGTTATCCGTATGTCGTGGGGGGTGTTTCCAGCTGGGTACACAGCCTGATCAATTCTTTTTCCAATATGGAGGTTATTTTGCTGACGGTGGTTGCGAACCGCAGTCAGCGTGGCAAATTTGCGTATGAGCTTCCGGAGAACGTGACACAGGTGTATGAGGTCTATCTGGAGGACAAGGAGTGGACGAAAAGTAAAGGTGCCGGAAAGAATATTTCCCTCAGCAGAAAAGAAAATGAGGCATTGCGTGCACTGATCCTGGATGAGGATGGCGATTACTGGCCGACACTGTTTCAGCTCTTTCAGAAGAGCTTTTCGGTAGATAAATTTCTCATGGGCGAAGAGTTTTTGCGGGCAGCGCAGGATTGTTATGAGAAAAAATATAACCAGCTGACGTTTTCGGATTTTTTGTGGACGCTTCGGTCCATTTATCTGCCGCTTTTTTTGACTATGAAGACCGATGTGCCAAAGGCAGATCTGTATCACTGTGTGGCCACCGGATATTCCGGCATCCTCGGCAGCATGGGTAAGATCAGGCATGGCGGTCAGCTGATCATCTCCGAGCATGGTATTTATACACGTGAGCGGGAGGAGGAGATCATTAAGGCAAAATGGGTTGCTAATATTTATAAAAACTTATGGATCGAGCAGTTTCGAAAAATGTCCAGACTGGCTTATGCGCAGGCAAATGTTGTCACAAGCCTGTATGCCCACGCCAGGGAGCTGCAGATCGAGCTGGGCTGTCCGCCGGAAAAGACGCGTGTGACACCCAACGGGATCAATGCAGCAAGGCTTTCAGATATCCCGGGAAAGCATCCGGAGGATGAGCCCTTTATATCGGTGGGGGCGGTACTGCGTGTGACTCCCATCAAGGATGTCAAGACGATGATCCAGGCCTTTGATTTTGCCAAGAAAAAGCAGCCCCGACTCAAGCTGTGGATCATGGGACCATGGGAGGAGGATAAAGAGTATGCAGAGGAATGCTTTGAGCTGGTGAAGGTGCTGGAGCTGTCAGACGTGGAATTTACCGGAAGGGTAGATATCCGCGAGTATCTGGGACGGATGGACATGACGATCCTCACCAGTATCAGTGAGGGCCAGCCGCTGACGATCTTAGAGAGCTATGCGGCGAAAAAACCGGTCATCGCCACGGATGTGGGAAACTGTAAAGGTCTGATCTATGGTGAAGATGATGATTTTGGAGAAGCCGGTATTCTGACACATATCATGAATGTGAAGGAGATCGCTGAGGCAATGGTAGATCTGGCGGCAAATTCCGCTATGCGCAGACGTATGGGAGAGAGCGGCTACAAGCGTCTGATGAGTAAGTATACGATTGAAAAGATGAAAGCGACTTATGAGGAGCTTTATCGGAACTGCGCAAAGGAGCTGGGTATCTTATATCCGACAGAGCCCTTTCATCTGGAGCTGTAGGGCAGCTTTTGATCGAGAATAACAATATAAATTTTGGAGGAAAACAGATGGCATCAGAGGTTGGTTTTGGTAAAAAACTGATGCGGATCTTTCGGACAAATTCCATCATCAGCAGTCTTTACGGTTTTTTGTACAGTGCGGTTGTGACGATCGCTCCGATGTTTCTGGTGATTATAAACGTTGTGCTCATGAGCTATGTGCTGGGCTATTCGAAGCTGAACTATGCGAGCCGTGAGTTATTTACGGAGACGGTGCTGTATCAGTTCATTTTCAGCCTGCTTTTGTCATCACCGTTCAATGCGGTGCTGTCAAAATATACCTCCGATCTGATCTATCTGGAACGGTATGAAGATCTGTGGGCATGTTTTTTTGCGGGCTTTTTTTGTCAGATCCTGCTGGCTTCGGCTGTGGGAATCCCGTTTTTCTGGCGTGAATATACGGTGGGAAAGGTGGATATTCTGTTTGTATTGGTCAGCTATTGGGGATATATCGCGCTGGGGCTGATCTTTTACAACATGATCTATCTGTCCATCTTAAAGGACTATAAAAAGATCTCGCTGTTTTACCTTGCCGGTATGGGCACTGCCTTTTGTCTGGGACTTGTGTTTGTGCGAGTGCTGAACTGGGAGATCACCTTCTCCATGCTGCTCGCCCTTGCCATCGGTTATCTGATCGCAGCGGTGCTGGAGTTTGCACTGCTCAAGCGCTATTTTAAGGTGCAGAGCCGGGCGTATGGGCAGGTATATAAATATATGCTCCAGAATTGGAAGCTGATCCTGGCGAATACGTTTTATATTCTTGGATTATATACCCACAATTTTGTGTTCTGGACAACGGATCTGAAAAAAGTGGTGGTGAACACCTTTGTCTCGGCAGATCCCTATGATATGGCAAGCTTTCTCGGTCTGCTGACGAGTATCACAACCAGCGTGATCTTTATTGTCCGTGTCGAGATGTATTTTCACGGGCGCTATCGTGATTATTCCGAGGCGGTCATCGGAGGCAGGGGAAGAGATATCCGAAAGGCGCAGGTGCGCATGTTCCGTCAGCTGTCCGGTGAGCTCATAGAGCTGGTGCGCGTGCAGTTTATCATATCTGTAGTTGTATTTTTAGTATTTTTGATATTTTTGCCGCAGTTTGGTTTTTCCGGTCTGATCATGCAGATCTATCCGTGTCTGGCAGCCGGTTATTTTGCAATGTTCATCATGTATGCGGCGATTATTTTTATGTATTATTTCAATGATATGACGGGGGCACTGAGAACCTCCATGCTGTTCTGGCTTGCAACGCTGGCAGGCAGCATCGTTGCAACACAGCTGCCGACGATATGGTATGGTCTGGGGCTGGTCATTGGCGCATTGACGGCGTGGATCTATGTGTATTTCAGATTGCGCTGGATCGAGCGGAATCTGGATGTGCACATTTTCTGCAAGGGCCGTCTGATCGGAACTGCAAAGGGCAGGATGCCCGGTGCCCGTGTGTATGACCGCTATGAAAAACCGAAGGAGAAGAAAAGGAGGAAACACAGATGATAAGCTCGTCATTATTTTTTCGGCTGATCGCCATAGCAGCAGGTGTCGGTCTGTTACTTTTGACCTTTTTTATGTATTCCAAGAGACGGCTGACGGATCGCATTGCGCTGGGATGGGCGTTGTTTTCTGTCGTGACGGTCATGGCCGGTGCCATTCCTGCGTGGAGTGGATGGAGCCGTGCGCTGGCGTTATCTTCTTATCCGATGGTGTTTGCGCTGGGGGGACTGGTCGTTTTGATCATTTTTCATCACAGTGTCTACCTGTCACTTCTGGTCATGAAAAATCAGGAGCTGGCGATGCATGTTTCACTGCTTAATCAGGAGAATGAGGAGACGATCAAAAAGCTGTTTGAGATGGAAAAAGAGCTCAGAACACTGAAAGAGGCACAGGATGAAAAAAAAGAAACTGCTGTTTGTCATTAATACGCTAAGTGCAGCCGGCGCGGAGATGTCTTTTTTGCAGCTCTTAAGACAGCTGGATCCGAAAACGTATGACATTGATGTCTATGTGCTGCTGGCACAGGGGGAGCTGAGAGAGCAGCTTCCGGCGTATGTACATTTACAGAACAAATCCTATTCGGACTGTTCCGTACTGAGTAAAAAGGGCAAAAGACATCTGGTTCACCGGGTGCTTTGTGCAGCCCTTTATCGGGGAACGGTGTTTTTTCAGCTGCCATATCTTTTCCGGACGTTCATTGCTATGTGTAAAAAAAGGCGGCTGCAGCCGGATAAGCTGCTGTGGCAGCTGCTGGCACAGGGAACGCCTGCGCCGAAGAAGGAATATGATCTGGCGGTGGCTTATCTCGAGGGCGGCAGTGCCTATTATGTGGCTGACCGGGTGAGGGCGAAAAAGAAGGCTGCATTTATTCATATTGATTATGCGCGTGCCGGTTATACGCGTGCCATCGACCGGGACTGTTATCTGTGCTATGATCGTATATTTACGGTGTCCGGGGAGGGACAGCGGACATTTCTTGACAGCTATCCGCAGCTGAAAGGAAAACTGTCACTGTTTCACAATCCCATTGACCGGGATGCGATGATCGAAAAGAGCCACGAGTTATGTACACACCCTGCATGGAACAGCTATCACGGAAAAAAGCTGTTGACGGTGGGCCGGTTAAATCCGCAGAAGGCTTACGAGGTCGCGATCGAGACGATGCGTCTTTTGAAAAAAAACGGTGCAGATGTGCGCTGGTATGTGCTTGGTGAAGGGGCGGAACGTGAAAGGCTGGAGCAGCTGATCCGCCGCTATGGTCTGGAAGAGGATTTTCGGTTGCTGGGGGCGGTGGACAATCCATATCCCTATTATGCCGGCTGTGACCTGTATGTACATGCCACCCGTTTTGAGGGGCGCAGTGTGGCAATCCAGGAGGCGCAGGCGCTGGGCTGTGCCGTGCTGGCATCTGACTGCAGCGGCAACCGGGAGCAGATCACAGATGATGTGGATGGCAGGCTGGTGGCGCTGGATCCACCTCAGATCGCTGCACAGATACGGGCGATGCTTGCAGATCCATTCCTTTTGGAACGTCTGGGAGATGCGGCGGCGAAAAAGCCCACAAGCCATCCGGAAGATATCGAAGAATTATTATCACTTACTGAATGATATGGGGGTTACCATGAGTCTGTATGAAAGCAGAAAAGAAGTACTGATCATCATTCCGGCATACAATGAGGAGTGTACCATCGAGGCTGTGTTAGAAAAGCTGGAGCAGCCGGAGATTGCATCCTTTGCCGATATTCTGGTCTTAAATGATGCATCCACGGATCGCACGCCGCTGATCGTGAAAAAGCATCATCATATGCTGGTGTCACATATTTTTAATCTGGGCTATGGAAGTGCGATTCAGGTGGGCTATAAGTATGCGATCCGCCGTGGCTACCGGTATGTGATCCAGATGGATGCGGATGGACAGCATGATCCTGACAATATATGTAAGCTCTATGAGCGGTTAAAGCAGCCGGACGCGCCGGACATTGTACTGGGCTCACGCTTTGTGGAAGGCAGTGAGGTTTATCCGATCAGCTTTGCAAAGCGGGTGGCATATGTGCTCTTTGGTTTTATGATCCGTGTGGCTACCGGGCGAAAGATCGCTGATCCCACCACCGGTTTGCAGGGGCTGAGCAGACGGGCAGTCTTAGCTTATTCCAAATATAATCAGTTTGATTTCACTTATCCGGACGCAAATATGATCATGCAGATGCTGCTTCTTGGTTTTCAGGTGGTGGAGATACCGGCAGTCATGTATTCCAGACATACGGGAAAGAGCATGCATTCCGGTCTGAAGCCATTGATCTATATGTTTCAGATGACGCTCAGCATGCTGGCAGTATTGTTCCGGATCAAGGTGTTAAAGGAAGGAGTACCCGTTGAAAAACAGGTGGATTTTTTGCAGGAGATCATGGATCACCCGGATCAGTGGGAAGAATGACCTTACGCGGCGCAATCCTGCGCGGGGCTTTTACCGGGTCTATACCTATGATCTGACAGAACAGGAAGCAGAGGAGGACTGGGTCTGGTCGCTACAGACGGATGAGAGGCTGGCACTGGTGCTTCTCGACATTGGAAAATGCGCAGACCGCCCGTTGTCGGAGGAAGAACTGGCAAAGGCGGCGCGTATTTTTTCTTTTTTCCGGAGGCATCAAAGGCAGATGATCCTACGGACCGTCTATGACAGGGAAGGCCGAGGGATGGAGCGGGAGCCGCGCCGGCTGGAGCTGGTGTGTACCCATATGCGGCAGCTCGGTCCATTGTTTGCGCAGTTTGCCTCAGATATTATAACCGTGCAGGGGCTGTTTGTGGGCAGCTGGGGAGAGATGCATGATTCCCATTTTCTGGAAAAGGCGAGTCTTTTGCAGCTCTATCATACGCTGCGGGAGACAATCGGGGAAAAGGTGTGTATCTCGGTGCGAAAGCCGCAGTATCAGCGTATGCTTGCAGGGTCAGCGGGGATGGTGGACACCGGCTTGTATGATGATGCGATCCTGGGCTCCGATACGGATATGGGAACCTTTGGGTGGATCGATGACTGCCTGGATGATCAGATCATGTGGACACCGCGCCATGAGCTGGCATTTATCCAAGATCAGGCGGCCCGCACGCTTGTGGGTGGAGAAGTGTTAGCAGGAGCCCTTACTTTGTCCTGGGAGCAGGTGAAGGACAGAATGCGTCTGATGCAGCCCACATATCTGAACCGCGTCCACGAGCCGGCTCTGTGGGAGCAGTGGAGTGCTTCTTTTTGTGAAGGAGCGCAGGAAAATCAACTGACGCGGACAGACTATATCGGGGCATATCTGGGCTACCGCTATGTGCTCTCGGACGTGGAATTTTCAGAGCCGTACAGGCAGCTCTGCATCACCGTATACAATGAAGGCTTTGCCTGCTGCTATGACATGCTTCGCATGGAGCTGATCGCTGGAAAGAAAAAGCTGCAGGTGTCCTTTGATGGAAAAACACTTGCAGCCGGACATGGGATCCGAATTCCATTTTCTTTGGAAGCTGTATCATGCGGGCAGGAGAATCGTACCGTGCTGCCCCTGAGCCTCGCGCTGTATCACGAGAAAACAGGTCTTCCGATCTATTTTGCCAATGAGTTTTTAGAGTCGCGCACATGGGAAAGATACCGTTCTAACAGTTCTTTGTCAGAGGGTATCGTGGTGGGTGTCCTGCTTACGGAAAAGGAGGCCACTTCATAACCATGACCGGTGAGGGGCAGATCTGTGGCAAAAGCAACTTCTTTTTGGCTTTCCTCACGCGTGCAAAAAAGGCAGATGCGATAGGAGCCTTCCGGCAGCTCCCGAAGCTCTAAGGGAAGGGAGCGTGTGCAGGTCTCACCGTTTGTGAGCAGTCCCAGTTCATCCTCTGGAAGACTGACTGTGCTGACAGGATCGGAACCATCCTCCGGGACGATGGACATCTGCAGGCTCAGTGGCTCATAAAAATTAGAAAAGCCGGTATTGGTAAGCGTGATCTTCAGGTCAGCGCCGTCCTCTGACCAGAAATCAAAGGAAGAGGCAGCTGTATCGGTGCAGCGGTAGCGGCCGCCAAGATGTGCGTCAATATAGTCGTAGCCGCTCATTCCATTCCAGGCATCGTCTGTGTGTATCGTGCTCTCACGCCATTTATTGATCACTTCTGCATGGTGCATGCAGCTGAGATAGGAGACATGCATGACAGAGAGTGTGTCAATTGCCTGTTCCAGATCATTGAGTGGATTGTCGATGACTGCCTCTCCGCCATTTGGAAGCTTCTGGCACACTTCATTCTGATATTCCAGCTCCTGCTCCCGCAGCCAGTGGTCCCCCAGTCCGGTTGACTGCGCACGGTCTATGTCGCCGTAGGTGCCAAGATCCGTGACGGAGCCCAGCATGCCATCGTTGTACAGGCCAAGACGTGTGGCGAAGGTGTTTCCTTCCGGAAAAGCCTCTGCCGATCCCAAAATGAGACGGCGCTGCGCCGGTGTGCGCACAGCCAGAAAGATGTCCGGATCGATCACGGAATCCAGATGCTTTGCCAGCGTGCACATGGAGTCGACATCCATATGTTTTCCGCCGTGCATCTCCGCATAATCTCCCACAAAAATACCCTGCATGGTAAAAATGTCTTTGGCGTACTGATTTACGATGGGAGCGACCTGGTTCATGTGGGTCTGGATCAGTGCAAGGTCATCTGGCTCTGTCTCTGCCGAATTCCCATCCCAGTCATATAAAAAACGAAGGATGATCGGATACCCTGCATCACTCCATACCTGTAAGATCTGTCTGGTCTGTGAGAGGGCAGGATCACTCAGTGCGCGATCCTTGTAGCCTGCCAGATTGATCTCGACCAGAACGTATTCTTCCGATTCGTACCACTCTGTTTCAGTCAACAGGCGCTCCTTAAATTCTGCTTCATCCTTGTCATCAGACAGATAATAGCCGGTCATGTGATAAAAGCTTCCGCCGGGATCCGGCAGTTTTGCAGTGGATTCGCTGTAGTCATAGTCCTCATTTGAAAATGTAAAGGCCAGGTAGCGTGAGCGGTAGTAGTCTTCGGCTTTGTTTACCGCCAGCCGGTATAACCCGTATGCGCTGCCTGCTACAGTTGCCAGCACAAGCAGGGTGACAAGGCACGCAAGCCATGGGCGGTGAGTTTGTTTTTCTTTCATAACGGCTCCTTTTTTGTGAAAAATCTTCGGAGATTGTCTGTCTGCACAGAAAATGCAGAATGCAGACAGATTAAAATAAGTATACCATCGCAGCCCCAAAAATGCTATGATAAACGAAAAAGAGGAAGGGGAAAGAATATGTCTGGAAATGCACAGGTGCGTTGTCTGACCACCTTGTTGAAATGTGCCCTGAAGGGAGAGACGATACCGCAGCCGCAGCTGGAACAGATCATGCAGGGCGTAGACGAAGAACAGCTGTATGCACTGGCGCGTGCACATGCAGTGGCACCGCTGGTCTGTGAGGCGTGGAGTGAATATCCGGGGACACTGCCGGCTGTACAAAAGGAACTGCAGGCCTATACGATGCAGATCATCGGCCATTCTTACCGCCTGCTGTTTTATACAAAGTATCTGGTGGGGCTGTTGGAGCAGGAGAACCTGACGGTGGCAGTCCTAAAGGGTGTTGCGACAGCCGAATGTTATCCACAGCCGGAGCTTCGGAAGGCAGGCGATGTGGATCTGCTGTTTTTTTCAAAGGAAGACTGCGAACGTGCAGTGGCATGTCTGAAAAGGCATGGTTTTGTGGAACACGAAGAGAAGCTGCATCTGCATCACGTGGCAATGATCGGAGCGGAGGGCATAGAGGTGGAGCTGCACAGCATGATGGTGGAGCCCTTTGATCATGAGCAGACGAACCGGGTCATGATGCAGTGTCAGCAGGAAGCAAAAGCCCATGTGCAGCGGCAGCTGTGTATGGGTGTGCCGCTTCCGGTGCTGACCGGGGCATATCACGGCTTTTCTTTGCTGCTTCATTTACTACAGCATTTTCTGACTGCCGGCTTTGGGCTCAAGCTGCTCTGTGACTGGGTTGTATTCTGGGAAAAACAGCCCCCCGAAGTGATTGGAGAGGAGATCGGGCTGATCCGTGCCATGAAGGTAGAACAGTTCGTGGCAGCGGTGAGCGGTGTGTGTGTGCGGGAGCTTGGCATGGATCAAAAGGTGGCAGAGCCATTTCTGGCGCTGGGAGATCCGGTTGTGAAAGAAGGAGCCTATCTGGATCAGTTTTTTATGGATATTGTGGAAGCGGAAGAATTTGGAAAGTCACAGAAAGGACGTATGCTTGCGATCCATGACCAGGGATTGTCCGGATATGTCAGAGCATTTCACCATCAGATGCATTTAAACTACCCAAAGGCCGGGAAATGTGTATTCTTCTGGCCCGTGCTGTGGCTGTTCACACTGTGGCGCTTCCTGCGCAATAACCGCACGATCCGAAAGACAACGGTGAAGGAGATCTTAAAAAGCGCAGGAAAACGCGGAAAAATTGTGGAAAAAATGCACTTGTTTGAGTAACGATTGTGGATATTCAGCGGAATACCGGCACGAGCAGTGCCAGACTGACGGTGCCCAGCAGGCCACAGATGATGGGGCCAATGTAATGGCTGATGGTCTGCATGCTGCGAAAGCCTGAGAAACGCTCGTACAGGTGAAAAATAATGCCAAAAACAAGGCAGGAAACTGCAACACTGCAGCCGAATCCACCCAGTGCAAAGGCGAGACCGCCGAACAGGCTTCCGGTCACGGAAAAGCCGTAATAGTAGCCGATGGCGGTGAGTGCCTTGCAAAGGATCGAGCCCGGCAGAATATTTGCCACCGCAACGATATCGCCATAAAATGCGTCAGAGGTCACGATGGCACTCTCCACGAACAATCCGTCTGCCACGGCAAGGTAGGCATCGCCGCCGCCGAAGGACATCAGGACGGAGATGCAGCCACGTACCAGAAACGCCAGGTAGCCGAAAAGATCATAGCGAAGGGCAAGGCATGCTCCCGGAATGGACAAAAGCACCAGAAAAACCAGCCAGACCAGCAGATCAATAGTTCCGGATGCATGGGTCAGAGCAGGCGCTGTGAAGCTGCGTCCCGGCAATTTTTCACGGAGCCCGCGGATCACGTTGATGGCGATGATCGCTGCCAGTGAGAAGATGAGAATGTGAAAGGTTGAGAGGACGATGAGCGGTGTTCCGTCGATCCCCAGCAGCCGGTACAGATATTTGCCACAGGACAGTGCAAATACGCCGGTCATGACCAGAATCGCACGGCGGTAAAATTTGCGGCTGATCGCCTGACACTGTCTGCATACCTTTTTCACGTAGCGGATGATCAGGTAAATGATAAAAAAGGAGATCAGTGTTGTGAGCACGTCCATGACCCCGCCGATCCGCTGGCGAAAGCGGGTCAGGCAGGTTAAAAGAAGCAGGGAAGCTGCAACGCCGGGCAGTGCCATGACGGTCGATGCCAGCAGCATGCCCTTTGCTCCAAAGTTGCGCCACCCCAGGGAGGCGGCCAGCTCCACCGGGAGCGCCCCGGGTGTCAGGCTTGCGATCAGAATGTCTTTGTCAAAATTTTCTTTTGTATCTAATTTTCCGTCTCCGATAAATTCCCGTTCCATAACCGGAATCAGGGCGCTTCCGCCGCCAAAACCGATACAGCCGATCTTGAACATGGAGAGTAAAAATTTAAAAAATTGATTCATGATGATTTTCTCATTCAATAAATATTAGTTGCTACGGTGAAACATCCGGTTCCAGAGTGTCCGGAAGGGATGCTTGAGCTTGTACCGGAAGGAGCGGAGCAGTGACTGTTCCTGTTTGACGGTAGTGTCAAGGGTAGTCAGTTCCTTTTTCAGCTGTGCAAGCTCTGTTTGTGTCTCGGAAAGCTGTGCGTGCAGCGATTCATTTTCGCGGTGAAGGTCTACGCAGACGGCGGAAAAGAACCGTACCAGGTCTTCTGTCAGGTAGGGGTTGTCCGCATCCCATTTTGGCAGTTCTTTGATCTCATTGGAAAACAGCGGTTTTCCATCGCCGATATAGTCCTTTGCCACTCTTTGGTTTTCCTCTGCAAACTGATCTAACAGGGCGCGGGTCTCATCCACAGAGAGCATGCTGCAGGGGTACAGCGCGCTGGATTCCGGGGAAAGCGCCCGCAGAAACTGCACGAGATAGGCATTTTCTTCCGTGGAAAAGGTCTGGTCCTTATTGATGAAACGCTTAATCTGGGCCATGTTCTCAGACAGGCTTGGATTGATCTCTCTTGGAAGCTCCTTGTATTCCTCTGTGTGTTCCAGACCGATACAATCCAGAAAATCATCGATGATGGAACCGTTTTTCCATGAAGAGCGCTCAAAACGTCTGACGATCAGGCTGTCTTTTCCGAAAATATCTGCGATCTCGTCCAGGGTGGAGGCATATTGAAGTGTCAGGGGCTCCTCTGTCAGCACCTGTTTTAACCGCAGCTCAAAGGGCAGTGTCTGTGCTGTCTTCGGGTGCTTGACGTTCTGCTTCCAGAGAGAGAGCTGATATTCATCCTGACGGCGGAGATAGACGATGATCCTGATCTGATAGCCGTGGTTTTTGGCATGTTTTTTCAGGTAGGGAAACAGGTAGCTGTGGGTGCGGAAGGCACGCCAGAGCGTTTCCTCTGAGAGGATGATGTGATCGTATGTTTCAAAATAATTGCAGATCTTTGCCATACCCTCTTTGAGATATTCCTTTTCCAGTGCCTGATTGCGGCTGCCATCCTCGTTGTACTGCTTGCCGATCAAAAAGTATCCGTTGCGGTTTTGAAACGTAAACGGGTATTGATAGGGCAGCTTTGGAAAACAATAGCCATGCTGTCTCAGGGCTGACCGGTTCTTTAATAAAAATTTCTGGATGGAGGATGTGCCTGTTTTTGGCATACCAATGTGTAGATATAATGTTTTCATAGCTGGTATCCTTTCGTAATTATAACAGCGGCCGGATCTTTTCTAAGAGCTCGTCCGCGCATGCATCCAGATCACGCCCGGTGGTGTCAATGATATAATCAGGCTGCGCGGGAACCTCATAGGGACTGCTGATGCCGGTGAACTGTTCGATCCTTCCGGCTCTTGCAGCAGCGTACAGACCCTTCACATCCCGGCGCTCACACTCTTCTAAAGGTGTGCTGACATAGATTTCCGTGAAGCTGTCACCGATGATCTCTTTTGCCCGCCGCCTGTCATTGGTAAACGGAGAGATAAAGGAGGTGAGAACGATCAGTCCGGCATCATTCATCAGCTTTGCGACCTCTGCGATACGGCGGATATTTTCAATGCGGTCCGTCTCGGAAAAGCCAAGGTTGCGGTTTAAGCCCATGCGGACATTGTCGCCGTCCAGGAGCATCGTATGTTTCCCAAGAGCCACCAGACGCTTTTCAAGGGCGTTGGCAAGGGTGGATTTGCCGGAACCGGAAAGCCCGGTAAACCAGATCGTGCGGGCGGTCTGTCCCAGCTGCTTTTCCCGGAAGGAGCGTGTGATATCCGTATTCTGCCAGGTCAGGTTGGTGCCTCGGTCTAAAGAGCGGGTGACCGTTCCGCAGGCAGCAGTCATATGGCTGACACGGTCAATGAGGATCATGGCGCCAAGCGCCTTATTCTGCAAAAATGTATCAAATACAACATCTGTCGATGTGGAAAAATCGCAGACGGCGATCTCATTTTTATAGATGGCATCCACCGGGATTTCCTGGCCGGAATTTACATCAATCTTGTGCCGGATGCGCAGGACGGTGGCGGGAACCTTCTGGGTGCCGATCTTCATCAGGTAGCTCTTTCCCTCTACAAGCTTCGCATCGTCCATCCACAGGATCGAAGCGGTAAACAGGTGGTTCACTTTTGTCGTGCCGCCGTTTACGAACACACAGCCACGGGATACGTCGATTTCCGTGTTCAGCTGAATCGTGACGGCATGGCCATCTGACGCGCGGTCGACAGTTTTATCACCACAGAGGATGGAACGGACATGGGATGTCTCACGGCTGGGAAGTACGGTGATGGCATCCCCTACGGCGATGCTGCCACTCTCGATCTGTCCCTGAAAACCGCGAAAGCTGTGATCCGGGCGGCAGACGCGCTGCACGGGCATCGTAAAGCTCTGTCCGGTGTGGCGGGTTGTGACATCGATCTGCTCCAGATAAGTGAGCAGCGGTGCACCTGTGTACCAGGGCATGTTGGCAGAGGATTTGGTAATGTTGTCACCGCAGGTGGCAGATACCGGAATGACCGTTTCGGAATCAAAGTCAAATTCTGCCAGAAGAATCCGGATCTCCTTGCGGATCTTTTGAAATTTGTCCTGTGAAAAATCGATCAGGTCCATCTTGTTGACGGCAAATACAAAGTGGCGGATCCCCATGAGGGCGCAGATGCGCGTGTGGCGGCGGGTCTGTGTCAGCACCCCCTGGCTGGCATCCACGAGGATGACGGCGAGATCCGCGAAGGAGGCTCCCACAGCCATGTTTCGGGTATATTCCTCGTGTCCCGGTGTATCTGCAACGATAAAGGAACGGTGCTCGGTGGTAAAATAGCGGTAGGCCACATCGATCGTGATGCCCTGCTCGCGCTCTGCCATCAGGCCGTCCAAAAGAAGACTGTAGTCAATATCGCCTCCGTTGGAGCCAATGCGTGAATCCAGTTCCAGCGCTTTTTGCTGGTCGGCAAAGAGCAGCTTGGCATCGTAGAGCATATGCCCGATCAGCGTGGATTTTCCGTCATCCACACTGCCGCGTGTAATAAATTTCAGTAATGAGTCCATTAAAAATAGCCCTCCCTCTTTCGTTTTTCCATACTGGCGGAGCCGCCGTCCTTATCGATGACGCGGCTGGTGCGCTCTGAGGAAACAGCGCTTAATGTTTCTTCAATGATCGCATCCAGTGTATCTGCGTCAGATTCCATGCCGCCTGAGAGCGGATAGCAGCCCAGGGTGCGGAAACGGACTTTTTTCATGACCGGCTGTTCGCCGGGCAGAAGGCGCATGCGCTCGTCATCCACCATGATGAGATTGCCGTCCCGTTCCACCACGGGGCGCTCGGCAGCAAAATAGAGGGGAACGATATCGATGTTTTCCCTGCGAATGTACTGCCAGATGTCTTTTTCCGTCCAGTTGGAGAGGGGAAAGACGCGGATGCTTTCGCCCTTGTTGATCTCCGTGTTGTACAGCTTCCACATTTCCGGCCGCTGGTGCTTGGGATCCCAGGCGTGGTCGGGATTGCGGAAGGAAAACATGCGCTCCTTGGCGCGGCTTTTTTCCTCATCCCGCCGTCCGCCGCCAAAGGCCGCGGTAAAACCGTATTTGTTCAGCGCCTGCTTCAATGCCTGTGTTTTCATGATGTCTGTGTAGGCGGCGCCGTGGTCAAAGGGGTTGATGCCTTGGGCAAGTCCTTCTTCGTTGATATATTCCAGCATTTCAATGCCGTATTTGTTTGCGACCTGATCCCGGAAGGTGATCATTTCCTTGAATTTCCATGTGGTGTTCACGTGGAGAAAGGGAAAGGGGGGTTTTTCCGGGTAAAATGCCTTTAATGCCAGATGCAGCATGACAGAGGAATCCTTGCCGATCGAGTAAAGCATGACCGGTTTTTCACACTCAGCCGCCACTTCCCGCATGATATACATGGCTTCTGCTTCTAATTTGTCTAAATGATCCATGACTGACTCCTGTTTTTCTATTTATTATGTTTTGCATAAACAAAAAATATGATAGGAAACAAACCTTGAAAATACCTTGAAACAAATGAAAAATAAGTGAAAAAATCGTGAACAAAAAAGTGATTGCAATATTTGGCTGCGCCGTAGTAAGATGAATAGGATATGATTCACAGTTGTGGATCATGACTATGGAGGAACGCATCATAACAGGAGGAGAGAACATGCGCATACTGGTTGTAGAGGATAATGTCCGTCTGGCAGACACACTGAAGGAAGCGCTGGCAAAGGAAAATTATCTGGTGGATGTAGTCCATGACGGAAAATCAGGCTATGAGCACGCATTGAGCGGCATTTATGATCTGATGATCCTGGATGTGATGCTGCCGCAGATGAACGGTTATGAGGTGCTGGCACACATGCGCACGGAGGGGCTGGAGCTTCCGGTGTTAATACTGACTGCAAAGACGGAGCTGGAGGATAAGATCCAGGGGTTTGAGAGCGGAGCGGATGACTATGTGACCAAGCCCTTTGAGATCAGAGAGCTTTTGATGCGGATCCAGGCAATTCTAAGGCGTCGGGGTGTGCAGGAGATGGTTTCCCTGCAGGCAGGCGATCTTGCGCTGGATAACAGTGCCTGCGAGATCAAAAATGTGTCAAACGGAAAGACGATGAAGATCGCAGGAAAGGAAATGCAGTTGCTGGAGCTGTTTCTGGTGAATCAGAATCAGGTGCTGGAAAAGGAACAGATCGCCACAAAGATCTGGGGCTATGAGTCGGATGCAGAGTACAACAATGTGGAGGTCTATGTGTCCTTTCTGCGCCGCAAGTTCAACTATCTGCATGTCAATGTAAAGATCCGCGCGGTGCGCGGTGTGGGCTATATCCTGGAGGAAAATAATGATCAGTAAGCTGAAAAAAAATCTGACGGTGCTGCTTAGTGCACTGTTTTGTGTGGTGTTTCTTGGCGGAATTGGCATGTTTAACTGGGGCAGATATGAAGACCGGCTCATGGAATTAAGAAAACAGGTGCGCATCGAGGTCTCAGACATCGGTTTAAAACAGATCGAAAAAACCAGGGGAGCGGCATTTGAGATGGACGCGGTGGACTATGCTATTTTCCGTGTGAAAAAGGACGGATCGGTGGAGCTGTACAGTAATCATCTGCCTGGGGTGGATGAGACCAAACAGTATGCCTATGCCCGGAAGGTGGCAGAACACTGGAAGCAGCCGGTTGAATTTTTGGAAGTGACGAGTATTACCAAGCAGGGACGCCCAGGCAGATATGTGGTGCTGATCAGTGTCTATCCTGCAGTGCAGGCAATGGTGCCGACACTGATTGCCAGTGTGCTGATCGCAGGGCTTGGCATCGTCCTCCTGATCCTGCTCACGAGACTGCTGTCCCAGCGTCTGGTGCGCCCGGTGGAACAGATGTTAGCTTCTGAAAAAAAGTTCATGTCCAATGCGAGCCATGAACTGAAGACGCCTCTGGCGGTGATCAGTGCCAATACACAGCTTTTGGAGG
>JALFNQ010000059.1 GCA_022773965.1 Lachnospiraceae bacterium | reverse complement strand
CCAATTCAGCAGTAAAATGACCTTTCCCTGCACCTATTTCAAAGATGTTATCTTTTTCATCTAAACTTATGCAATTCATTATTTTTTCTATGTGATATTGTGAAGTAATAAAATTTTGACTATCTTTTATATTTACTTTGTTCATTATAACCTCTCATTAAAGGTAAGCGCCTAATATAAGTGTATCTGTTCGCTTGGTCATATATTTGCCATAATAGTAATAATCACATATGCCAGCATTTTACTCTATGATCCGGCGCTAGGATCTAGCAGTAAGCAAGCATTTTACTACAATTATGGAGGTTACATTTATGCAGACAGAAAGACGAACTGCCGATGAGCAATACCGGCTCATCATGGAATGTCGCAGCAGCGGACTAAGCGATTTTCAGTGGTGCAACGAGCACGGGATCAAACCCGGTACATTCTACAACTGGGTCAAGCGGCTTCGCAAAAAATCCTGCTATGATATTCCGCCGGCAACAGGCCGGGGAGGCTATAAGCCTTCGGAACAACAGGATGTTGTCAAACTTGAAATCGTTGACCAGCCTGTTCTGCACGAAGAGACACCACAGCTTTTAAGCGTGCTTCCGGATCATACGGATACAAACTGTATGGAAGCAACTGCTGAGATCAAACTCGGCTCCGCCCTGATCAGGATTTCAAATGATATAGATCCGGCACTTTTAGCACAGATCATCCGGTCTGTGGGAGGTGCATCATGCTAGGCGACATTACAGCTGCAACAGATATTTATATCATTTGTGGCTACACCGATATGAGAAAATCAATCGATGGTCTGTGCGCCATCATCAGAGACCAGCTTCACTTTGAACCGGAGCATACCACCGCGCTCTACCTTTTCTGCGGCAGACGCAATGACAGGATAAAGGCACTCCTTCATGAGAATGACGGTTTTGTGCTTTTATATAAACGCCTCGATCATAACACCGGAAAATACCGGTGGCCACGTAACCGTGACGAGGTGAAAACCATTACATGGAGGCAGTTTGACTGGCTTATGTCCGGTCTTGAGATCGAGCAGCCAAAAGCAATAAAAAGTGCCTGAAACACTTGATTTTGCTGGGCTTTTGCACCTATTTATGGTACAATAAAAGTATCAAAAAACGGAGCAGAAGACCATGCCTTCAGGAGTAAAAGATATCCAGATCTTAGAGCTTAAGGATACAATCTCACAACTGAATAAAACAATCAGCACTCAGAACGAACTCATAAGTTCATTGCAGAAGATGCTGGAGGAACGCAATGCGAAGGACAGCGAAAAAGACCTTCTGATCGCGAATCTCCAGTCTCAGCTTGCGTATCTTAAGAACAAGGTCTTTGGCTCAACTAGCGAAATACGCCATGACCAGCTGGACGGACAGCTGAATCTGTTCGGTACACCCGTCAGTGATGAAAAGCCTGCGGAAGTGATCGAACCGGAAGTGATCAGCGTCAAGGGGTATACCAGGGAGCGGAAACCCAAGGCAACCTATGATGAGATCTTTGCAGATCTGCCTACCCGTGAGGAGATCGTTGATACCCTCACTGAGGACGAAAAGCAATGCCCCATTTGCGGCACACAGATGGTTCCAATCGGTCATGAGGTGATCCGAACCGAGCTCATCTATACCGAGCCCAAACTTGAGCGTGTCAAGTATATCGCAACTACTTACGCCTGTCCTGCCTGCAAAGATGAGGAAGATGCGCCGTTCGTGAAGGATAACGGAACACCGGCACTCATACCCGGTGGCTTTGCGTCATCCGGTCTGGCAGCACACATCATGTATTATAAATATGTGATGTCCGTGCCTCTTTACCGGCAGGAAAAAGACTTTGAACATCTTGGTGTCAGGATCAGCCGCACGACCATGGCCCACTGGATCATTTACTGTTCCAAGCATTATTTCAAACCGATGTATGATCACATGCACCGCAGGCTTCTGGAACGGAAGTATCTGATGGCAGATGAAACACCGATCCAGGTCCTCAAGGAACCTGACAGGCGGCCGGAAAGCAAGTCGTATGTATGGCTTCTGCGTACCGGAGAAGACGGTGAGCCCCCAATCATCCTGTACAGCTATACACCGACAAGAGCCGGAAAAAACGCAGCTGCGCTTTTGAAAGATGCAGCGCCCGGCTTCTTCCTGATGACCGACGGGTATAAAGGATACAACAAAGTTCCTGATGCGCAGCGCTGCTGCTGTTATGCCCACATCAGAAGATACTGGCTGCGGGCAATACCCAAAGGACATGAGAAGGATTACACACATCCGGCTGTCCAGGG
>JALFNQ010000058.1 GCA_022773965.1 Lachnospiraceae bacterium | reverse complement strand
GTTTCATCTATCTGAGCTGATGGGCGTGAGTCCGCTTGTCTACTGGGGTGACGCAAAACCGGTGCAAAAGAGTCAGATGGTTGTCGGGAAGGAAATCGAGATGGTCTCTAAGGAGCCCTCTGTCAGATACCGTGGATTTTTTATCAATGACGAATGGCCCTGCTTTGGAAACTGGACGACCTCGCATTTCGGAGGTTTTACCGCTGAGATGTATGATCATGTGTTTGAGCTTTTGCTGCGGTTAAAGGGGAATTATCTGTGGCCTGCCATGTGGAGTTCCTCCTTTGCCCTGGATGGGCCCGGGGAGGAAAGCGCCAAGCTGGCAGATCTCTATGGGGTCATTATTGGGAATTCCCATCACGAGCCCTGTCTGCGGGCCGGCGAGGAGTGGGATGTATACCGTGGGGAGCATTCGCCCTATGGAAATGCGTGGAATTATGCCACAAACAAGGAGGGTCTCTTACGCTATTGGGAAGACGGATTAAAGCGGAGCGGCAGCTATGAGTCCATCATCACAGTCGGCATGCGCGGGGAGCGGGACAGTGTGATGGAGGGTGCCAATACGCTGGCGGATCATATTGAAATTTTAAAAGATATTATCATTAATCAGAAGAAAATGATCGCAAAATATGGCAGAAAAAATGGTGTGGTTCAGCCGATGATGCTGGCGATCTACAAGGAGGTAGAGAAATACTATTACGGAGATGAACATACGCCGGGACTGCGGGAATGGGAGGGCTTAGAGGATGTGATCCTCATGTTCTGTGAAGACAATTTCGGGCATATGAGATACCTTCCTCCAAAGGAAATGCCACATGCTGCGGGATATGGCATGTATTTTCATCTGGATTATCATGGAGATCCGGTCTCTTATGAGTGGATCAACAGCACACCCCTGACGGCGATCTGGGAACAGATGACGATCGCTTATGAACAGGGTGTCAAAGAGGTCTGGATCGTCAACGTGGGTGATCTGAAGGGCAATGAGTTTCCACTGTCATATTTCCTGTCACTTGCTTACGATTTTGACACGTGGAGTGTGCCTGGCCGGACGCATGAATTTACGGAGCAGTGGCTGCGGCAGCAGTTCGGCAGTCAGCTCTGCGATGGACAGATCAGGAGGCTTTCAGAGATCCTGACGGACGGGATCCTGATCATTGGAAAACGAAGGCCCGAGGCGTTGGATGCGCATACTTACGGTGCGGGGGATGAGGCATGGCAGATGCTGGAGCGGCTGGAAGATCTGGAGCGCAGGCTTGTGGAGATGGAGCTAGAAATACCTCAGGCAGCAAAGTCGGCGTTTTACAGTATGATCGCAGACCAGCTTCGGATGGGCTTTAATCTGATCCGGATGCAGATCTATGCGGGACTGGGGGAACACTATGCGAGACAGGGAAAAGTGATTGCGAACCAGTATGCAGACTGTGTGGACATGTGTATCCGCCTGGACCGGGAGCTGATTGAGACGGCAGGCGCAAGAAGAAACGGAAAATGGTCGGGCATGTGGGATACGAGCCATGTGGGATTTAAAAAATGGAATGAGGACGGCTGCCGTTATCCGGTTACCTGCCGCATAGAGCCTTTTTCGCGCCCGCGGATGGTGGTTTCACGTCAGGGAGAGAATGAGATTTATCAGAAAAACTATGGAACGCCGGACTGCCTTCATATCCGGGATCTGGGATGGAAGGATGACGGTGAAGTGGTGATCGAGATCGCCAATGATGGAACGGGAAGCTTTGAATTTGAAGTGGAGGCGCAGGAGAGTGACTGGTTTACGTGGGAGATCACAAATCAGACCGTGACAGACCAGGAGTATCTGTATTTGCGAAGAAAAAAGAAAATGCTCCCGGAACTACAGGATGGAAAGATCATTCTTCGCAGCGGTGATACTGTGGTGGAGATCCATGTACACGGAGAGCAGAAAAAGAAGAAGCTCCAAGTTCTGGCAAAGGACTTTGTGCGGGCAGATGAGCGGATCCTGACACTTGCTGATTTTGGAAAGGAAGAGAGTGCCGTTAAGGCATATCCCTTTGTGGCGCAGTTTGCGCCGGAGGCGCGTCCCTGCGTGACCTATCAGCTTGAGGGCTGTGAAGCTGGTGTTTATGAGCTGACACTGTTTTTGGCTCCCTCCAATCCGATCCGTCCGGATATCCCGCTGGAGCTTCTGGTGCGTAACCACAGTGTGACAGAGGAATGGACGAAACTTGCCCTTTTGCCGGAGCATTATACTGCGGGAGAAGGGACAGACCGGATCTGGGCAGAGGGTGTCATCCGGCAGCAGCATCAGGCACAGACACAGATCGATATAAAAAATGGAAAAAATGAGCTGGAAATTTGTTTTTTAGATGGAATTTCTGTGCTGGAAAAGTTAGAATTAGAACATAGGGTATTATTCTAAAGTTTATCCGCTTTTTGCGGTACGTGCATTTTGTTATAATCAAATGGAATAAAAGGGGGAAAAACGATGAGTGTTGAGACGAGAGAATTTGCAAAAAAACTGGTAAGCCAGATGACATTAGAGGAAAAGATGAGCCAGATGCTGTATGATTCACCAGCGATCGAGCGTCTGGGAATTCCGGAGTATAACTGGTGGAATGAGGCGCTTCATGGTGTAGCGAGAGCAGGAGATGCCACCGTCTATCCGCAGGCGATCGGACTGGCAGCGACCTTTGACGAGGAACTGGTAGGAAAGATCGGAGATACCGTATCTACGGAAGGACGTGCAAAATTTAACCAGTTTTCAAAGAAAGGCGACCGTGGAATTTACAAGGGATTAACATTCTGGGCACCGAATGTGAATATTTTCCGTGATCCCCGCTGGGGTCGTGGACATGAGACCTTTGGTGAGGATCCCTACCTGACTGGAAGGCTTGGTACTGCCTATATTAAAGGGCTTCAGGGCGAAGATAAAGAGCATTTAAAGGCGGCTGCCTGCGCGAAGCATTTTGCAGTACATAGTGGCCCGGAGGCAGACCGGCATTATTTTGATGCAAAGGCAAGTGTACAGGATATGTATGACACGTATCTGTATGCATTTAAGAGATGTGTTCAGGATGCAGGCGTGGAAGCGGTGATGGGTGCCTATAATCGTGTGAATGGCGAGCCTGCCTGCGGAAGCAAGACGCTGTTACAGGATATTCTGCGGGAGGAATGGGGCTTCGAGGGCCATGTGGTATCTGACTGCTGGGCGATCCTTGATTTCCATGAGCATCACAAGGTGACAAACAGTGTGCAGGAATCAGCTGCAATGGCTGTGAACAATGGCTGTGACTTGAACTGTGGAACAGCGTTTTTGCATTTAAAGGAAGCTTATGATGAGGGACTCATCACAGAGGATGCCATCACGGCTGCGGTAGAGCGCCTGATGGAGGTGCGTATCCGTCTGGGAATGATGGAGGAATATCCGTCACCCTATGCAGATGTGCCTTATGAAAAGGTGGAGTGCAGGGAGCATGTAGATCTGGCAATTGAGGCTGCACGCAGAAGTATGGTTCTTCTTAAAAACGACGGCATCCTGCCGCTGAAAAAGGATGTGGTTCGTTCGATTGCAGTCATCGGACCGAATGCCAATTCCAGGGATGCGCTGGTTGGAAATTATGTGGGAACATCTTCACAGTATATCACGCCGCTGGAGGGTATTCAGCAGTATGTGGGCGATTTTATCCGTGTTTATTATGCGGAAGGATGTCATTTGTACAAGGATAAAGTGGAGTTTCTGGCAAGAGAAAAAGATCGTTTTGCCGAGGCTGTGACGGTGGCAGAGCAGGCAGATGTCGTTGTGATGTGTCTGGGATTAGATGCGACCATTGAGGGCGAGGAAGGCGATGCCGGAAATGAATACGCCAGCGGGGACAAGCTGGATCTGCGGCTTCCGGGACTTCAGCAGGAGCTGTTGGAGGCGGTGACAGCTGTCGGAAAGCCGGTGATCCTGCTGCTCTCTGCGGGAAGTGCAATGGATCTGTCCTGGGCCGAAGAGCATGTCAATGCGATCATTGATACGTGGTATCCCGGCGCGCGGGGTGGAAAGGCAGTGGCAGAAGCGCTGTTTGGCGATTTTTCACCGAACGGAAAGCTGCCGGTGACCTTCTATGCCTCCACCGATGATCTTCCTGATTTTAAGGATTACAGCATGGATAACCGCACATACCGCTATTTTAAGGGAACACCTCTGTATCCCTTCGGTTATGGCAAGTCTTATGGTGAGATCGCATATAAAAACGCTGCGATCAGTACGGAAGCCCAACCGATCGGTGAAACCGTGACCGTGACTGTGGATGTGGAAAATAAAAGTGATTACGAGCTGCACGAGGCAGTACAGCTCTATGTCAAGGATCTGCAGGCAACCACGCGCACACCGATCTGGCAGCTGCGCGGTGTGAAAAATGTACGTTTGTTTCCGGGGGAGACAAAGCATGTGACCTTTGAGCTGCAGGCAAGGGATTTTGCCCTGATCACGGAGGATGGACGATGTGTCGTTGAGCCGGGAGCTTTTCAGGTGGCAGTCGGCGGACAGCAGCCGGATGCCCGGAGCGAGCAATTGACTGGAAAGCGTGTGGATGTATTTGATATTTTGCTGTATGGAAGAGTGACAGAGGTAGAGTATTAAAAAACTGGAAACAAAGGAACAATTACGATGCTTTTGAAAATGAGGTGATCAACATGGGAGCTTTTCATCCGGATAGTGAGTTTATGCAGGCGCTGGGGCGCGTTGCAGATTATGTGATACTGAATGTGTTGTGTGTACTGTTTTCACTTCCAATCGTGACCGCAGGGGCGGCAATGACAGCAAAATATTATGTGTCCATGAAGATGGTGCGCGGAGAAGAACCGGCAGTGCTAAGCGCATTCTGGAGTTCGTTCCGCCAGAATCTAAAGCAGGCGACCTGTATCTGGGTGCCGTTTTTGGTGATTTTACTGGTGCTGGCGTGGGACTGGTATTCCGTTGTCTATGGCAGCAGCCAGAGTATGCCCCAGGCAGGAAAGATCCTGCTCCTTGTGCTGACACTTCTTGTGTGCATGGTGGCATATGCGGTATTTCCGTTTCTGGCGCGTTTTGAGATGTCTACGGGTGAGGCACTCAAGGGCGCGATGGTGTTCTGCTTTTTAAATTTACCGAAGATGCTGGTGATCCTGTTGGTGATCTCGTTACCCTATGTGCTGGCACTGTGGTATATCGAATGGGCGCTGGGACTATGGTTTTTTATCACAACGGTATCGCTTTATTATATCAGCAAGATGTTTGTAAAAGAATTTAAGAAGATTGAGAAGGAGGAGCAGTTATCATGAATGGACCGGCAGCACCGAAGGATCCGGAGAAGAAACGGCCGTATTTTTATATTATGAGGGATAAGGAGATCTTTGGTTCCAAATGGGAGGATGGCAGAGGTATCCAGTTTTTATATCAGGACAGCGGACGTCTTATTAGCAGTGCACAGATCGTTGGAAATATTGAAGATGAAGAGCTGCTAAAGCTGCTGGAAACGGTGGAAGGCTTTCGCAAAGTCGTACACAGCATTGGAGTGAGTGTGGAGACTGAGGATCCGAAGGAGCAGGTGGAATTTATTTTTCAGATGTATGGAAAAAATGACCTGTATGGCGGTGGAACGAATCTTACGGCGACTTTTCCGGGAGATGGAGCAGAAAAGCGCATTTATCTGGCAGATGCAGACTGGCAGGTAGATGACCATGTGCCGGGGCAGATCAAGATCCTTATGGAGACACCGGAAAAGCTGGCAAAGGCAAGTGTCCGGTTTTATTTAAATGATGGTTTTACGGCACCGGAGGTCTGCGAGGAGCAGAATGTGGATGTCAACGGACTTCCCTATAAAAAAATGATCGAGAAGTCTCTCATCCAGACTGGAAATACATACCGTATTTATCGAGCGATCCGGCAGGCGCGTCTGGGTGAGGATGTGACCCTTGCCTATATCGGAGGCTCCATCACTCAGGGCGCAGGGGCGACACCGATCAATACGGAGTGCTATGCGTATAAGTCCTATGAGCGTTTTTGTGAGATTGTGGGCAAAAAAGAAAATGTTCATTTTGTGAAAGCCGGCGTTGGAGGAACCCCCTCAGAGCTTGGTATGATCCGTTTTGACCGCGATGTGCTGCGGGATGGTGTGCAGCCGGATATCGTGGTGGTGGAATTTGCCGTGAACGATGAGGGAGATGAGACAAAGGGTGACTGCTATGAGAGCCTTGTGCGAAAGATCTTAAAGCTGCCCAATCATCCGGCTGTGATCCTGTTATTCTCTGTATTTGCAGACGATGGAAATCTGCAGGATCGGCTCATACCGGTGGGACTGCGCTATGATCTGCCAATGGTCAGTGTCAAAAATGCAGTTGTACCGGAGTTTTACGAGAAGGAACACCGGATCTTAACAAAAAACCAGTTCTTCTATGATATGTTCCATCCCAGCAATCTGGGTCATACGATCATGGCAGACTGTCTGGCAAATCTGTACCGGGAGACGATCAAAGCAGTGGAGGAGAAGAGTATTGTCGACAGCGATTACAGAGCGGAGCTGTTTGATGGTAAGCCTGCTATCGGCTGTACGTTTGATGATATACGTCTGCTGGATAAAAAGGATGGATTTGAGAAAGCAGTGATCGATTGTGGCGGATTTACACAGACGGATACCGTACTTCAGAGTGTAGAGATGGATCTGAACCTGGATCTGACACCGGAATTTCCTTACAATTGGATGTATGATGGCGCGGTCTCAAAGGAGGCCTACTTTGAGATGAAGATCACCTGTAAGGCGCTTGTGATGGTATTTAAGGATTCCGGTGAGGTAGACGCAGCGAAGGCAGAGGTGTATGTGGACGGAACCTGGGTGCGCACGGCAGATCCCTATGTAAATGGATGGCTGCACACAAATCCCTTGTTGATCTTCGCTGAGTCGGAGACAAAGGAGCGCACGGTGCGCATTGAGATCTCAGAGGGAGATGAGGATAAGAAGTGTACGATCCTCGGTTTCGGTTATGTAGAGTAAGGAGTTTATGATAATGATAGATGACAGAGTGCCTGGATATGATGAGACATTTTTTCCGGGGGCATCGGCGCAGTGGAGAGAAATCCGGTATTTTTCAAAGGTGACCCGTACATACCGGCGGGCAAACGTGATCCTGCCGGGAGGATATGACGAGAAAAAGAATTATCCGGTGCTATATCTTCTGCACGGGATCGGAGGAGACGAGAATGAGTGGAAGGCGGCAAACCCTGAGATTGTCAGCGCTAATCTTGTACAGGAAAAAAAGGCATGTGAGATGATCATCGTTCTTGTGAATGCCCGCGCCAGAGCGGAAGATCAGGTTCCGCAGGAGGATCTGTTTACGATTGAACATTTCCGCGCGTTTGATGCGTTTAAGCAGGATCTGACCGGGTGTCTGATGCCTTATATGGAAACAAATTTTAAGGTGCTTAAGGGTCGTGAACATACGGCGATCGCAGGACTGTCCATGGGTGGAAGAACATCGTTATATATCGGTCTTACAATGACTGATGTGTTTGGCTATATCGGTGCCTTCAGCCCGGCCTTTGGCCTGCTTCCCTACACGAACAATGGTGTGACGGAGGAGGGACTGTTGGGTGAGCGTGGTCTGTGTCTGCCCAAAGAGCATGCGGAGGATACGCTTGTGATGATCGTGCATGGAACCTCTGATACGGTCGTGCGGGATGAGCCGGTGCGTTATCATGAGGCGCTGGAGCGCAACGGAAGCAGGCATGTATTTGATCTTGTAGAAGGCGGGCATGATTTTCGTGTCTGGAGTTATGCATTAAATATTTTTTTACAAACTATTTTTAAGGAGTAAGTTATGACAATCGCAAAGAACCCGATTTTAAGCGGATTTTATCCGGATCCGTCCATCTGCAGAGTGGGCGATCATTTTTATCTGGCAACGTCCAGCTTTGTGTACGCGCCGGGTGTACCATTATTTCACAGCAGGGATCTGGCTCACTGGGAGCAGATCGGAAATATTTTAGACCGGGAGACACAGCTGCCCGTGGATGGCGCTGAGATATCGGAGGGCATTTTTGCACCGACGATCCGCTATCACGAGGGAACCTATTATATGATCACAACGAATGTTAGCTACGGCGGCAATTTTATCGTGACGGCAAAGGATCCTAAGGGACCGTGGTCAGAGCCTTATTATCTTGGTGATGATGCCCCCGGAATTGATCCCAGTCTTTTCTTTGATGATGACGGACGCTGTTATTATGTGGGAACAAGACCGAATCCCGAGGGTGTCAGATATAATGGAGACTGGGAGATCTGGGTACAGGAACTGGATCTGGGTCAGATGAAGCTCATCGGAGAGAGCATGGCGATCTGGAAGGGAGCTGTCAAGGATGTGATCTGGCCGGAGGGACCGCACCTTTACAAAAAGGACGGCTATTATTATCTGCTGCACGCAGAGGGCGGTACGGGACCGGAGCATAGTATTTCCGTAGCCCGCAGCAAAAGTTTGTTCCAGTGGTTCGAGGGATGCCCGCGTAATCCGATCTTTTCCCACAGAAATCTGGGAAAGAATTACCCCATTATCTATGCCGGACATGGTGATCTGGTAGACGATGTGAACGGTAACTGGTATGTGGTCATGCTGGCTACCAGACCCTGCAGACAGCACGGCAGCATGGGGCGCGAAACATTTCTTGCAAGGGTGATCTGGGAGGATGGCTGGCCTGTGATCAGCCCCAATGTTGGAAAACTGGAGGATACGCTGGAAATCCCTCTTCCGGAATATCGTTTTGACAGGGAGATCAGCGGATCAGACCATTTTGAGTTTTATGATGAGGTGCTGGATGACCGTTTTGTCGGCATCATGAAGCGGGATGCTGCCATGTATTCTTTAAAGGAGCGCGAGGGCTTCCTGCGGTTATATACGAGAAAGGAAATGATCGGCAAAAAGGAACACGTCTCCTATCTGGGACTTCGCCAGAAATCCTATCGTTTTGCAGTGAGCAGCGGTGTGGAATTTACACCGCAGACAGAAAATGAGACTGCAGGTATTGTATTATATCAGAATCATGCGAACCATCTGCGTATCGAGATCATAAAGAAAAATGATGGACGGGCAGTCCGTGTGACAGCGTACATCAAGGAAGCAGCCCATGTCCTTGCAGAACAGAAGCTGGTGACAGGCGGTCTGGTGGAATTGGAGCTTGTGGCAAAAGAGCAGTCTGCAAGTGTATACGTAAAAGAAAAAGGCATTCGTACAAAGCTGGCAGAACAAGTGGATCTTTTGCCTTACACCACAGAGGAAGCAGGTGGATTTGTGGGTTGTACCATAGGTATGTACACATCGTCAAATGGAAGTGAGAGCAGTAATCATGCGGACTTTGCATGGTTTCACTATGACAATCAGTAAAATATAACATGTGAGCAGCCGGGAGCGCAGGAAAACAGCATCCCGGCTGCTTTTTTTAAAGGTTGGGATATTTTTTTTGGAAATGATATGTTAAACTAAAAATAAGTATGTGGGATCAGACTGGTTTTGACCCGATATGGATTTCGGAAGGGAATTGTGTATATGAAAAGGTTTCTGCGATGGATTGAATCAAAAATGGACAATTTTACGATCAAGCGCAAGCTGATCATTCTATATGTTTTTTGCGTGATCACGCCGCTCATTCTCACAGACAGTGTGATCGGTGGGATCACCTACCAGTGGGAAAAAGAACGCCAACAGCATGAGATGGAAAATATAGCCAGTGCAGTGCAGTACAGTCTGTCCAATGAGATTGACAGTGCGTCAAGATTTGCAAAAAGTATTTATACGAGTAAATATATCGATGATTTTTTAAGGCATACATATGAGACGCCCCTTGATTACTATACAAAGTATCAGAGGTTCTTTAAGGATACGCTGCTTTTGGCGGAAATCGGACAGAACAATATGCAGCTGACGCTCTATGCAGATAATGATACGATCGTCAGCGGCTCAGAGTTTCAAAAGGTGAGTGAGGTGAAGGGGGAAGAGTGGTATACGTATCTGGTGGACAGTCAGATGAAGAGAACTCTTTATGCAGGCTTTGAAGAGAGTGGTACGGCAGGGAGTCAGTCGAGACGGAAGATCTTCTTTTTGCAGCGGCTCAATTTTTATGGTGAGACAGACAATGTGCTCCGGCTTGAAATTGATTACAGCAGTCTGGTGCGCAGACTGGAAAAAATGAATTATGATACAGATATTTTTATCTGTCAGGGTGACAAGATCATTTTATCCAATGGAAAGAAAGGAAGTGTCGCAAAGGATTTTGATACATTTACGGATTATGACGGGATCGGATATGCAGAGCATATGAGTGTCTACGGACAGGAGCTTGAGCTCTATGTCATGAAGCCAAAGACCGGTATCGTGCAGGCGATGATCAGGCATTTTCCGTTTATCCTGCTGTTGTTGCTTGTGAATGTGCTGTTGCCTTTGTCAATGGTTTATTGCATCAACCATTCCTTTACAGAGCGTATCGGTGAGCTCTCTGCGGTGTTTGACCGGGTGGATGACGATAAGCTGGTGGAGATCTGGAATGTGAGAGGAATGGATGAGATCGGAGGTCTGATGCGCAATTACAACAGAATGGTACGGCGCATGAACGATCTGATCCAGAACATGTACAAAAATAAGATCAAAGAGCAGGAAATGATCGTTGCCAGACAGAATGCAGAGCTGTTAGCACTCCACAGCCAGATCAATCCCCATTTTCTGTTTAATGCGCTGGAAAGCATCCGCATGCACAGCATCATCAAACATGAGATGGAGACTGCCGATATGGTGGAGCGTCTTGCAGTGCTCCAGAGACAGTATGTGGAATGGCAGGATGATTCGGTGCGCATCGAAAAGGAGATGGATTTTGTACAGACTTATCTGGAATTGCAGAAATACCGCTTCGGGGATAAGCTTTCTTTTGAGCTGGATGTAGAGGAGTCTTGCAAAGACTATGTGATCCCGAAGCTGTCGATCGTCACATTTGTGGAAAATGCATGTGTGCACGGCATTGAGAGTAAGGCTACAGCCGGATGGATCTTTGTGCGGATCTATACGAGGAAGGATCAGCTGTGTCTGGAGATTGAGGATACGGGAAACGGTATGGATGAGGAAGAGACGGAAAGTTTAAAACAGCGCATGGCAGATGCGAATATCGAGATGCTCAAGGGCAAGGGCCGGGTGGGGATCGTCAACGCGTGCCTGCGTCTGAAGATGGTCTCAAAGGATGAAGTTTCATTTGATGTGGATTCAGAGCAGGGGGTCGGTACGCTGATCCTTGTCAAAATACCGCTACGTTATGTGACAAAGGAGGAGAACAATGCTGAAAGTATTATTGGTGGATGATGAACCTTTTATCTTACAGGGACTACAGGTGCTTGTGGACTGGGAAAAGGAGGGTTATGAGGTGCCGCTTACTGCTGCAAACGGCGAGGAAGCGCTTCACATCCTGTTAGAACAGCACGTGGATCTGGTGATCGCAGATATCAACATGCCGGTGATGACGGGGCTTGAACTGTTGCGGGAGATCCGTCAGGTACATAAATGGGACACCTGGTTTGTGATCCTCAGCGGTTATGCGGAGTTTTCCTATGCACAGGAGGCGATGCGCTATGACTGTACCGATTATATTTTAAAGCCGGTAGAAAAGGATGTTCTTCTCGCACTGTTGCGGAAGGTGTCAGCAATGAAAAAAACACTGGATCAGGAGACGGAGGAGGGAAAAAAGAATGAAAAGGCTTATCTGGACCGCAACCTGATCGCCCTTGTCCTGGGAAAGTATGACCAGACAGTGTTGGATTATCTGCAAAAGCATATGGAATTTTCTGATGAGATGCGCTATATCGAAGTACAGCTGGATACAGAGACGGCAACGGAGGATTTTTCGGACGAGGAAAAGCGCAGTTATCTGCGTAAGCTCTATGAGGCATGTATCGATTTTTTAAAGGAAAATGCGAACCACTGTGTCATTGATGTGGCAGGCCATGAAAAGATCTATGATGTCGGTTTTCTGTATTGTGATTATATGGCAAAGAAACGTCAGCTGCCAGAAAAAGCGTATCTGGAAGCATTTTTGAAGTATCTCAAGGAGGTCACAAAGCTTCCGGTCATCATGCTGGTGGGAAAGAAGGTCACGGCTGTGGAGGCGATACCGAAATCCTATGGAACCTCGTATATGCTGCGTTCCCTGCAGGGCTTTCGGAAGAAAAAGGAGATCTATTATTACGAGGAGGAGGCACAGGTCACGGACGGCGGCATCCTTCTGTGCAAAAAGAGTATTGATGAACTGATCGCGGCAATTGAACAGAATGATCATATGCTGATCCGGCAGAGGGTAGATGCATTTTATGAGGAGATACAGACGATCGGTGTCACCGGAGAGACCATGAATCTGAATATCAATTATCTGCTGTTTCAGCTGATCCACCTGGCCAGTGAGCAGGATAATGATGTCAATCAGGAGGAGATCCTGCGTCTGATCGGAGAAAGTACCTTTGAGGAGGGCGTGATGCGGGGCAGCAAGACACATCTGGTGCGTATGACCTGTGAGTATGGTGATTATCTGGCACAGCTGAGAAAAAATGTGTCCAGAGGCGTATTGGGAGAGGTGGAAAAGGAGATCCGGAAAAATTATGCCCAGAACCTTACGTTGAAGGAGCTCAGTGAGCGTTATTTTGTCAACAGCGCGTATCTGGGGCAGCTGTTCCGGAAAAAGTATGGCTGTTCCTTTAAGGATTACCTGAACCAGTATCGCATGGAGGAGGCAGCGAAGCTTCTTCTGCGCACAGATCAGAAGATCTATCAGATTGCGGAAGCGGTAGGCTTTAAGGACGTGGACTATTTTGTCAACCGTTTCATTGCAGCGAAAGGCTGCACTCCGGCGAAGTTCAGAAAGCAGTCGGCGGAAAATCCGGTCGGGGAGGGTAAAACAGAATAAGGCTCTTACGGGGAGAAGTTATAGCGGTGTCTATAGTTTCTCCCCTTTTTATATATATTTCCCCCGATTGTTTCAGACGTGTTTTTTATTAAAATAGAATCATAAACAAACACACAAAAACAAAACACGGGAGGTATTAGAAAATGAAAAAAAAGAAATTGTTATGTTTGCTTATGGCAGCAGTCATGACAGCATCTGTGTTTACCGGATGCGGTGACAGCAAGAAAGAGACAGGTGCAGACACAAGCGCAGATGCAGACACAAGCGCAGATGCAGACGCAAGTGAAGATGCATCAGATGACGGAGAGGCAAAAGCGAATGACGGTGAGATCAAAGAGTTTACCGCATTCTTTGCAGTTCCCGGTTCTGAGATTAACGATGACAATGAGATCCAGCAGATGATCGCTGAGAAGACCGGAGTAAAGGTAAAAGAGACCTGGCTGACCGGACAGACACAGGAGGAAGCGATCGGAACATTGATCGCCGGCGGCGAGTATCCTGACTTTATCGAGGGCGGAAGCAGTTCTGTTCAGCTCTACGAGGCAGGCGCTCTGGTGGCACTGGATGATTATATAGATAATTACCCGAATATCAAAGAATTCTTTACCGAGCAGGAGTGGGATCAGTTAAGACAGGATGACGGCCATATCTACTGGCTGCCCCAGTTCAGCAATATTTACGGTGAGGAGAAAGAGTGTACACATAATGACGAGGCATTCTGGATCCAGACAAGAGTATTAAAGTGGGCAGGATATCCTGAGATCCGCACCATGGATGAATACTTTGACCTGATCGAGTCATACAACGAGGCAAACCCGACCATGGAGGACGGAACAGCAAATATTCCGTACACCATTTTATGTGAGGACTGGAGATACTTCTGTCTGGAAAATGCACCGGAGTTCTTAGACGGATATCCCAATGACGGTTCTGTCATCGTAGACCCGAAGACAGAGACAGTCATCGACTACAACACAACAGATACCGCTGTAGCTTACTTCAAGAAGCTCAATGAGGAGTACAAGAAGGGTATCATTGATCCTGAGTCATTTACACAGACATACGATGAGTACATCGCAAAGATTTCTTCCGGACGTGTTCTTGGTATGATCGACCAGTGGTGGGATTTCGCTTACACCGGATATGATGCGATCAAGGCAGCAGGTCTGGACAAGCAGGGATGCAGCTACGTTCCCCTTCCGATCACCATTGACAAGAGCGTAAAGAACCAGTGGCACAACTCAGGCGGAGTATTAAATGTGTCCAGTGGTCTGGCAGTAACTACCAGCTGTGACGATGTTGAGGGTGCATTACAGTTTGTCAACGATCTGTTAGGACAGGAAATTCATGATCTTCGTTTCTGGGGTGTAAAGGGCGTTGATTATGAGGTAAATGGTGATGGTACATATTACAAGACAGCAGAGATGAGAACAAACGCATCTGATTCTGCTTACAAGGCATCTCACCTGTGTTCTTATTCTTACTTCCCCCAGTGGCTCGGAACAAGCCGCGATGGTATCAATGCAATGAAGCCTGATGGACAGCCTCAGGAGTTCTTTGATGGTCTGACCGATGATGTCAAGGAGTGCTTTAATGCATATGGTGTAATGACCTATGTAGATATGCTTGGATCCAGTCCTGCGCCGGGACCCTGGTATCCGATGTATACGTTCTCATCAACAATGACTACTTCTACCGAGGGCGGTACTGCATGGGCGAAGATGGCAGAGGTAAAACATGAGTATCTGCCGAAGGTTGTCATGGCTGATGATTTCGATGCAGGCTGGGCAGAGTACATGGATGCATACAATGCATGCAATCCGGATGCATTTATCGCTGAGATGCAGACAGAGTTAGAGAGAAGAATCGCAGAGGCAGCAAAATACGAGTAGAATCATAAAATGAAATTTATAGACGGGCAGATGTGAGTCAGGATGTAGGTCGGATTTCATCTGCCTGTCTTTCTAAGAAGGAGTACAGGTATGGCTATTGCAAGGAAAACAAAGACAACAATACAGCAGGCAAAGCCACGGATCACATGGGCAGAAGTAAAAAAGCAGAAGGCGTTGTTGATCTGGGGCGGACTGATCTTTATTTATGGTGTGATCTTTTGCTATCTCCCCTTAGTTGGATGGCTGATGGCATTTCAGGACTACAAACCCAAGGATGGATTACTTCATTCCAAGTTTATCGGACTGGATAAATTTAAGATGCTGTTTTCAGATGAGGCTTTTATCCGCGTCATCCGAAACACGCTGGCAATGGGTGTCATCAATCTTGTGGTGACCTTCGTTACCGCCATTGCATTTGCGATCCTCTTAAATGAGATCGTAAGCAAAAAAGGAAAAAAGACCGTGCAGACGATCTCTTACCTTCCTCACTTTTTATCATGGATCATCGTTACCGGTATTTTACATGATGCATTGTCAGGAACCGGTATCATCAATGAGTTACTCATGAACTTCCATCTGATCAGCCAGCCGATCAATTTCTTTGCGCATGAGAAATATTTCTGGCCCATCGTTGCTTTTGCAAATGTATGGAAAGAGACCGGATGGAATGCGATCATTTATCTTTCAGCGATCACATCCATTGACCCGTCACTTTATGAGGCGGCAGCCATCGATGGAGCCGGAAGATGGGGCAAGATCAAGCATGTGACGCTTCCCGGAATCAAGCCGACAATTATTATTCTGCTTCTGATGAATGTCGGAAATGTATTAAATGCAGGTTTTGAGATTCAGTACTTATTAGGAAACGGTCTTGTACAGAAGGTTTCCCAGACGATTGATATCTACGTTTTGAAATGGGGTATCAGTCAGGGCGATTACGCACTCGGAACTGCCGCAGGTATTTTCAAGAGTGTGGTTAGTATCGTGCTGATCGTGATCGCAAACCAGATTGCTAAGAAAAACGGCGAAGAACGGTTATTCTAAGGAGGGCATATGAAGATTTTAAGAAACACACATAAAAGAAAAAAATCGTTGTCAGACCGGGTTTTCGTGATCTGCAATACGATTTTCATGATTGCCTTTGTGGTCGTAACTCTTTATCCGGTTTTAAATACACTGGCAATCTCATTTAATGACGGAACCGATGCACTGCGCGGCGGTATTTATCTGATTCCCCGCAAATTCACTTTGAAAAACTACACAACAGTGCTTCAGAAGGATAATCTGATCACCGGAGCAATCGTAACTGTTGCACGTACAGTGGTCGGAACACTGCTGGCACTGGTCAGCAATGCGATACTGGCATTTGTTGTCAGTCGCAAGAACTTCCTGTTTAAAAAGCAGCTGTCCCTGTTCTGGGTTATCACGATGTATGTAAATGGCGGACTGATCCCGACCTTCCTGCTGTTTAAAGGACTGCATCTGACAAACAGCTTCTGGGTTTATGTCATTCCCGGCATGGTCAATGCATTTAATATGCTTGTCATCCGAACCTATATGAACGGAATCCCGGACAGTCTGGAAGAATCCGCACAGCTGGATGGAGCCGGTTATACAACGATCTTTACGAAGATCATTTCTCCTCTTTGTAAACCGGTTTATGCGACAGTAGCACTGTTTGTGGCAGTTGGACAGTGGAACTCATGGTTTGATGCAATGTTATATAACCGCATGAGTGACAAGCTGACCACGTTACAGTACGAGTTGATGAAGCTGTTATCATCTGTAACGAATCAGGGAACATCTGCAGAGGCAATGAAGAACTCTACAGGAACCGTTACACCGACCTCTGTACGTGCAGCGGCTACGATCCTCACAATGTTGCCGATCATCTGTATTTATCCGTTCCTGCAGCAGTATTTTGTAGCAGGACTGACCCTTGGCGGTGTTAAGGAATAAGCAGTTCAGATTGCATAAAAAATATCAGACAGGTGTGTGGCACAACGGATAAAACCGCTTGAAAATGCAACAGGGAGCGGGTATAATCATACATAAAAAAGGATTTTTTGTGTATGAAAAAGAGATGTTTTTTAAGCATAATTTTAATAGCTGTACTCTCAGGACTTTGGATGAATGCAAAGTCAGCAGAAGAGAAAAAGAGCTGTGACGTGAAAACGTTTACGGCTTTTTTCTCTGTCAATGGAGATTCGAGAGAGGATGATAATGACATTAAGGAGATGATCGCAGAGCGGATCGGAGCGCGCTGTGAGGAATACTGGCTTTCCGGACAGTCTGTCGAAGATATTATGAATGAGGATATTGCAAATGGCGAGTATCCGGATTTTATTTCAGGCGGACGGGAATTGTATGAGGCAGATGCATTGCTTCCAATTGATGAATATTGGGAGGATTATCCAAATATTTATCATTATCTGAGCGAAGAGGAATGGGATACCCTTCGTCAGGAGGACGGGCATATTTACTGGATGCCGCAGTTTGGAGTGATCGGCGATGAGGATGTGGAGGTCATACATACCGGAGAGGCGTTCTGGATCCAGACACGGGTCTTAAAGTGGGCAGATTATCCGGATATCCGTACACTGGATGAATATTTTGATCTTTTAGAGCGCTATGTGGAGGCAAATCCCACCATGGAGGACGGAACACCTAATATTCCCTATACGATTCTGTGCGATGACTGGCGGTATTTTGTTCTGGAAAATGTGCCTCAGTTTCTGGACGGATATCCCAATGATGGCAGCTGTATGGTAGATCCGGACACGCTCCAGGTGCTGGATTACAATACGACAGCCACGGCAAAGCGTTATTTTAGAAAGCTGAACGAGGAGTTTCACAAAGGTATGATCGATCCGGGATCCTTTACCAGTACCTATGAGGAGTATCTGGAAAAGCTCTCCACCGGAGCTGTGCTGGGCAAGGTGGATCAGTGGTGGCAGTTTGCTTACGACATAGGCCCGGCCTATGAGAAGATCAATGCATCCGAAAATGGGTATAATTATGTGCCCCTTCCGGTGACGATCTCGCGGGGTGTACAAAACCGGTGGCACGTCAGCCGGGCCAGCGAGTTTGACATATCCTCCGGTATCTCAGTGACGGTATCCTGCGATGATGTAGCGGGGGCATTCCAGTTTCTCAATGATCTTTTAGATGAGGATATTCTGAGGTTGCGTTTCTGGGGAGCTGAGGGGGATGACTATGAGGTTGATGAAAATGGACGGTATTACCGAAATGCGGAACAGCAGCAGCGGGTGAATGATGCAGGCCTGATCGCTTCCCATTACTGCTATTATTCTTATTTTCCGCGAAAAGAGGGCTTGATGAAGGATGGTATCAATGCGTATATTCCGGAGGATCAGCAGAGCGAGACGAACCGGAATCTCCCGGCAGATGTGATCGAATGTCTGGATGCCTATGGCTGCAAGAACTATGTGGATATGCTTGGCAATAATGAAAAGCCCGGAAAATGGTATCCGATGTACTCTTACTCTGATCAGCTGACTTATTCTACACCTGCCGGAAGTGTCTGGAAGGAAATGACCAGAGTGAAACAGGAACAGCTTCCCAAGGTGATCCTGTCAGATGATTTTGAGCAGGCATGGGCGGAGTATATGCAGCTTTATAAGGCCTGTGAGCCCCAGATCTTTTTTGATGCTATGCAAAAGGAGCTGGAGCGGCGTGCAGACTGTCGATAAGATATGCAGATTCTCCATATATGTTCTATAATTTCACCCGCTGAAAGGCGGGTGTTTTTTGTTATGCTTAATTCGAAATCATGAATTGCTGAGAAACGTGAGTGATCACATACAGGTAAGGCAATTCATTTTGAGTTTAAAAATATGATACGAGAGAGGGCTATGATGGAAAAGAAGACTTATCGAAATGTATTTTTGGAGCTTGGTCTGTCCGAGGAGGAGATCGCGCAGCGTGTACAGGAGACATTTGACGAAATATTTTATGGAGAAAACCGTTTTTTCTTTTTCTCACCGGATGATGAAACAATGGGATATATGGAGGATACGGGAAATCATGATGCGCGCACGGAGGGCATGTCCTATGGCATGATGATGTGTGTCCAGACGGATCACAAAAAGGAATTTGATGCGCTCTGGAAATGGGCACGCACCTATATGTATATGGAGACAGGCGAAAATGCCGGCTATTTCGCCTGGTCAGTAGCCACAAATGGAGAAAAAAATGCGTATGGACCAGCACCGGACGGCGAGGAATTTTTTGCGATGGCATTATTTTTCGCTTCTCATCGCTGGGGTGATGGAGAAGGTATTTTTAACTATTCGAAGGAAGCACAGGAACTTTTACACACCTGTGTCCACAAGGGGGAAGACGGCATTGGCCGTGCCATGTGGGATCCGGACAACCATCTGATCCGTTTTATCACTGAGTGTGATTTTACGGATCCGTCTTATCATCTGCCGCATTTTTATGAATTGTTTGCAAAATGGGCAAAGGAGGAAGACCGCGAGTTCTGGCAGCAGGCGGCGCAGGCGAGCCGTGCCTATCTGAAAAAAGCGTGCCATCCCCTGACGGGCTTAAGTGCAGAGTACAGCACCTTTGAGGGTGAGCCATACAGCGGGGATCAGGAGATTTTCGGACGGCATGACTGGTACTACAGCGATGCCTACCGCACCATCGCAAATATCGCACTGGATTATGAGTGGTTTTCAAAAGGCACAGAGCACGGCGCTTGGTGCGAAGAGACCGCAGACCATCTGCAGACATTTTTTGAACGGACAGTTGGTGAAAAGGACCGTGCGGTCTATACGATCGAGGGAGAAATCCTTGATATGGATGCACTGCATCCGGTTGCCATGACAGCTGTCAACGCACAGGCATCTCTGGCATCAAGGGGTGAATATTCCCTTGCATGTGTGAAAAAATTCTGGGATACACCATTGCGTACCGGTGAGCGGCGCTATTATGATAACTGCCTGTATCTGTTTGCGATGCTGGCGCTGAGTGGAAATTACCGAATCTGGCTATAATAAGACAGCAATCAAATAACGGAAAGAAGGAAGGAATCAATACTATGGAAATGACACTCAGATGGTATGGCAGCAAATTTGACACGGTGACACTCAAACAGATCCGCCAGATTCCAGGCGTTACAGGTGTGATCACCACCCTTTACGACACGGCTCCGGGAGAGGTGTGGAGCCGTGATCGGATCCGCGGGATGAAGGACGAGGTGGAGGCTGCAGGACTGCATATCGCCGGTATCGAAAGCGTAAATATTCATGATGCCATTAAGACCGGAGCACCCGAAAGAGAGCAATATATTGCAAATTATATAGAGACACTGGAAAACCTCGGAAAAGAAGATATTCATCTTGTCTGCTATAATTTTATGCCAGTATTTGATTGGACAAGAACGGAGCTGGCGAGAGTGCGCCCAGATGGATCGACGGTTCTTGCGTACACACAGGATGCGGTAGATGCGCTGGATCCGGAAAAGATGTTTGCTTCCATTGCAGAGGATACGAACGGAACCGTGATGCCGGGATGGGAGCCGGAGCGAATGGCGCATGTGAAGGAGCTGTTTGAGCAATACAAGGATGTGGACGATGAGAAATTGTTTGAGAATCTGAAGTACTTCCTGGAAAAGATCATGCCGGTATGTGACAAATACGACATCAATATGGCGATCCATCCGGATGATCCGGCATGGAGTGTGTTCGGGCTTCCCCGTATCATCATCAACAAGAAAAATATTCTTCGTATGATGGAAATGGTAGACAATCCGCACAATGGGGTGACATTCTGTTCCGGCTCCTATGGAACCAATCTGGAAAATGATCTGCCGGACATGATCCGTTCCCTGAAAGGAAGGATTCATTTTGCCCATGTCCGCAATCTGAAATTTATCACACCTACCAACTTTGAGGAAGCGGCCCATCTTTCCAGTGATGGAACCTTTGATATGTATGAGATCATGAAGGCTTTGTACGACATCGGATTTGACGGACCGATCCGCCCCGATCACGGACGGATGATCTGGGATGAAGTGGCAATGCCCGGATATGGACTGTATGACCGTGCACTGGGCGCGACCTATCTGAATGGTTTGTGGGAAGCGATCGAGAAAGGAGCTGCGCGAGCATGAAATTAAGTACAGCCGGACTTGTAAATAAAAAGGAATGGGAAGAAAAAGGGTATGCGCTTCCCAAATATGACCGCGAAGCAGTAGCAGCGGCAACAAAGGAAAACCCCTTCTGGATCCATTTTGGGGCGGGCAATATTTTCCGGGCATTCCAGGCAAATGTGGTGCAGAACCTGTTGAACGAAGGAGTGCTTGACCGGGGACTGATCGTAGCAGAAGGCTTCGACTATGAGATCATTGAAAAAATGAACCGTCCCCATGATGATTACAGTATTCTCGTGACACTGAAGGCAGATGGAACGGTAGAAAAAACAGTGGTGGGAAGTGTGGTGGAATCCTGCATTCTCGACTCAGAGAATACGGGGGAGTATGATCGTCTGAAAGAAATTTTCCGAAAAGATTCCCTTCAGATGGTATCCTTTACCATTACGGAAAAAGGCTACAGTCTCATAGACGGAGCAGGGAAACTGCTCCCGGCAGTGGCAGAAGACTTTGCGAAAGGACCGGAAAGACCGGTTAGCTACATTGGAAAAGTGGCATCCTTACTGTACACCCGCTATCAGGCCGGGGAGAGGCCGGTAGCGATGGTCAGCATGGACAATTGCTCCCACAATGGGGATAAATTGTATATCGCGATCCATGCGTTTGCAAAAGAATGGGTCGAAAAGGGACTCGTCGAGGAAGGGTTTCTCACTTATGTCAATACAAAAGAAAAAGTGAGCTTTCCATGGTCGATGATCGACAAGATCACGCCCAGACCGGACGCTTCTGTTGAGGAGATTCTGAAAACAGACGGAGTGGAAGAGCTGGATCCGGTGATCACTTCCAAAAATACCTATGTGGCTCCCTTTGTAAATGCGGAGGAGTGCGAATATCTGGTGATCGAGGATGCATTCCCCAATGGAAGACCCCGGCTGGAAAAAGGTGGTCTGATGTTTACCGATAGAGAGACCGTGGATCAGGTAGAGAGAATGAAGGTTTGCACCTGTTTAAATCCCCTTCATACGGCGCTTGCTGTCTATGGCTGTGTGCTCGGCTATCAGAAGATCTCAGAGGAAATGAAGGATGCAGAGCTGAAAAAACTGGTGGAGACGATGGGATATACAGAAGGGCTTCCGGTGGTTGTGGATCCGGGTGTGCTGGATCCGAAGGAATTTATCGATACGGTGCTGCAGGTGCGTATTCCCAATCCCTTCATGCCGGATACCCCCCAGCGAATTGCCACTGATACGTCGCAAAAGCTGGCGATCCGTTTCGGAGAGACCATCAAGGCATATCAGGCATCAGAGGAACTGGATGTGAGATCGCTGAAGCTGATTCCGCTGGTATTTGCAGGCTGGCTGCGCTATCTGATGGCAGTGGATGATGCGGGAAACAAATTTGAGCTTAGCCCTGATCCGCTGTCAGATACCCTGCGTCCATATGTGGCGGGTCTGGAACTGAAGGCAGATCAGGATGTGGAGGCAGCAGTGGCGCCGGTACTGAAAATGAAACAGATCTTTGGCGTAGATCTTTATGAGGCGGGCCTTGCAAAGCTGGTGATCAGTTACCTGAAAGAACTGACTGCCGGAGTCGGAGCAGTGCGCGCTACCTTAAAAAAATATGTGTAAGTCATGCAGTTTTGCAGAAGGACAGGTAGAAATTGATGAAAGCATTTATGGACAGGGATTTCCTGCTTGAGACGGATACAGCCCGGAAATTATATCATGAATATGCGGCAAAAATGCCCATTGTGGACTATCATTGTCACATTGATCCAAAGCAGATCGCGGAGGACAAAAAGTTTGAAAATATCACACAGATATGGCTGGGCGGTGATCATTATAAATGGCGTCAGATGCGCTCCAACGGTGTGGAAGAAAAATATATTACCGGAGATGCACCGGATTGTGAAAAATTTCAGAAATGGGCAGAAACGCTGGAAAAAGCCATCGGTAATCCGCTCTATCACTGGAGCCATCTGGAGCTGCAGAGATATTTTGGGTATGATGGTGTATTAAATGGCGAGACTGCCGAAGAGGTGTGGAACCTCTGCAATGCAAAGCTGCAGGAAGCTGGCATGAGTGCCAGAAATCTGATTCGTCAGTCGAATGTCACCTTACTGTGTACCACGGATGATCCGGCAGATTGCCTTGTGTGGCATGAAGAGCTTGCGGCGGACGATCACTTTGAAGTGCAGGTACTTCCCGCCTGGAGACCGGATCGGGCAATGAATCTGGAAAAGCCGGATTATCCGGAATATTTGAAAAAGCTGGAACATGTCAGTGGTGTGCAGATCGATAGCTTTGCAGCGCTCATGGAGGCGCTGCGGATCCGGATGGAGTATTTTGCACAGAGAGGCTGCGTGGTGTCTGATCATGGTCTGGAATATGTGATGTATGTCCCGGCAGCAGACGAAGAGATAGAGGCAATTTTTCATAAAAGACTTTTGGGAGAAACGGTCAGCAGACAGGAAGAATTACAGTTCAAAACTGCATGCATGGTGGCACTTGGCAGAGAGTACCACAAAAGAAACTGGGTGATGCAGCTGCACTATGGTGTCAGACGTGACAATAACCGTGCCATTTTTCGTGCCTTAGGGCCGGATGCAGGGATCGACTGTATCAATAACTATGCACCGTCAGCGGAAATGGCGGAGTACCTGAATGCACTTGCATCCACAGATGAGCTGCCAAAGACGATCCTTTATTCGCTGAATCCTGTAGATAATGCAGCCATCGGCACGATCATCGGATGCTTCCAGAGTGAGGAAGCCCGGGGCAAGATCCAGCAGGGAAGCGCCTGGTGGTTTAATGACCATAAGCAGGGGATGATCGACCAGATGACATCCTTGGCGAATCTGGGACTTCTGGGCAATTTTATCGGAATGCTCACAGATTCCAGAAGCTTTCTGTCCTATACCAGACATGAATATTTCAGAAGAATTATGTGTAATCTGATTGGTGGATGGGTGGAAAACGGGGAATATCCGGCAGACGAAAAAGTGCTTGGACGCATGGTACAGGATATTTGTTACAACAATGCCGTAAGGTATTTCGGATTTCAATTGTAACCTCCGGGACGGGGCTTATATGGACGAATAGAAGATGTGAAAGAGAGGAATATGTTTTATGAAAACAATTGCGGAGCAGATGGCTGAGATGCTGGTTGTACCGGTTGTTGTATTACATGATGCAAAGGATGCAAAAAAGCTTGCGGATGCGCTGGTGGAGGGCGGATTGCCCTGTGCAGAGGTGACGTTCCGCACAGAGGCGGCAGAGGAATCCATCCGCATCATGGCAGAAAAATATCCGGATATGTTAGTTGGAGCAGGCACGGTTCTGACAACGGAGCAGGTGGACCGGGCAGTGGCAGCCGGAGCAAAATTTATTGTCAGTCCGGGATTTGATCCGGAGATCGTTGATTACTGTATCGAAAAGGAGATTCCTGTTTTTCCCGGTGTTGTGACTCCTTCTGAGGCAGCCCAGGCTGTGCGCAGGGGGCTGGAGGTGGTCAAATTCTTTCCGGCAGAGCAGTATGGCGGAGTGCCAGCGATCAAAGCGTTGGCAGCACCCTATACGATGTTGAGATTTATGCCCACCGGCGGCGTAAATGTGAACAATTTAGAAGATTATTTAAGCTGCGACAAGATCATCTGCTGCGGCGGTAGCTGGATGGTAAAAGGCGACATGATCGAGGCCGGTGCATTTGATCAGATCCGTCAGCTGACAAAGGAGGCGGTAGATCTGGCGAGATCGATCCGCGGTCAGGTGACAGTGCACGAATAAATGGAGGAGAAATCGGATATGAACTTGAATTTAAGACCCAAAAGTGATTGTAAATATGATGCAGTATCGCTGGGAGAGGTGATGCTGCGTCTGGATCCGGGTGAGGGAAGGATCCGGACTGCAAGATCCTTCCGTGCATGGGAAGGCGGCGGCGAGTACAATGTCGTGCGGGGGCTTCGCAAATGCTTCAAAATGGATACGGCAGTGATCACAGCCTTTGCCGACAATGAAGTAGGTATGCTGATGGAGGATTTTATCTGTCAGGGTGGCGTAGATACCTCGCTGATCAAATGGATGAAAACAGATGGTATCGGCCGTATCTGCAGAAACGGCATCAATTTTACAGAACGGGGCTTTGGTATCCGGGGAGCAGTAGGATGCTCTGACCGTGCCAATACGGCGATCTCCAAGGCAACGCCGGAGGATTTTGACTTTGACTATATTTTTGGCACGCTGGGTGTCCGCTGGCTGCATACGGGTGGCATTTATGCGGCAATCTCTGAACAGACCTGTGAGACGGTTCTTGCAGCGATCCGGACAGCTAAGAAATATGGGACGATCGTATCTTACGACCTGAATTACCGCCCTTCCATGTGGAGTGCTATTGGCGGGAAGGCAAAGGCTCAGGAAGTGAATAAAGAGGTTGCAAAATATGTGGATGTGATGATCGGAAATGAAGAAGATTTTACGGCATGTCTTGGTTTTGAGATCGAGGGAAATGACGCTGATCTCAAGGAGCTGAACCTTGAGGGTTACAAAAAGATGATCAATGAGGCAGCAAAGACCTATCCGAATTTCAAGGCAGTTGCGACAACACTGCGCACAGTAAAGACCGCTACCGTCAATGACTGG
>JALFNQ010000056.1 GCA_022773965.1 Lachnospiraceae bacterium | reverse complement strand
TCATCCATGCGTCCGCGTAAACGACGTTCCTCCTGACCTTTCCGAATATTATGGATCATCTGGTCGGCCTCCTCCTCGGAAAGCTCTCCCTTGGCAAGAAGTTCGTCTTTACGTTCCTTGTTCACCGCATTGTTTTCGATCAGCTTATCAACAAACTCCTCATCCAGCTTTGTTTTATTTTTGACCATCTCATCCAGTTTCGCAACCAGCTCATCCTGAGCCTTACACTTTTCCTCATACTGAGCCGGATCCTCCGGCTGCGCCGCACGGTTTGCCATGCTCTTTTGCAGCTGATCCAGACGTCGGTCCAGATAGCCCGGAAAATCCTCGTTCAGCAGCATCAGATCCTCTTTTGCGTAGTAATATTTACTCCCCGCGCGAAGCTTTACGCGGTCCACCTTTGAGGAATTTCCCTCATCCATCTCTCTGGAAACCACTGCCTCATTGACCTTTACCCGCGAAAACAGATCCCGCACCGTCTTCGCGTTTCTCTGATCATGCAACACCTGATCCTGTACGTTGGAAAGCGCCAGCGCGAGCCGGTTCTGCTCCGACTGGATCATTTCTCTGATATCCATCACATTTTTCAGACGTCTCCGGCCGGTAGCGTGACGTTTTCCCTGATGGCTGTTGATGTATTGTTCACATGCTTCCAAAACTGTCGCATATGCCGATTGGAGCATTTGATCAATCGCCTTGCAGTCAATGCGCCTCGTCTGCGCATTGATCGGAAGTGCCTGATCCATCTGATTGTTCAGATAATTGAGTGCCTGCTTTACATAGGTCATCTGCGGGCTGTCTTTTTTAAAAAAATTATACCATTTCTCATCCCGGACCATCTGCTGGTTTACCGCAGCATTGAGATCCACATATTTTTTGAGCCTTTCATGCACTTCCATGCGTTTTGTCTCATCCAGCAGTTCATCTTCTTCCAGCTGCTTACTGGTCTCCTTGATAAATCGGGCAATCTCCTTATCCGTGCGCTTATCCCTATTCGCATAATCCTCCGGCTTGATCCATGGATCCTCCTGGAAATTGATCGCCCGCGTGATATCCCGCTGCTGTTGCGTCTGCTCTGTCCGGATCTGTGTCGTATTTATCTGCTCTCCGCTGACCGGGATCTGATATTCATCCATTCTATATTCCTCCTTTATGGTCGGGAACCCTTGTCCCTGCTGTCATTGTCTCATTTTCTGTCATCTGCCGGTGTGCATCAGTAAAGCTGCTCCTCATACAGTTCAGAACCCACATAAATATACTCTTTCGGAAAATCCATCTCGGCAATCGGATTCTCTGCTTCGATCGGAGGCGCATCATTTGGATCATCTACCCAGTCATCATAGGATGACTCTGCCAGCAACAGATAAGTCGGTTCTGCCGACAACTTTTTAAAGATCATCGACATGAGCACAGCGGCACGCTCGGAATATATGATCCTGCTGACAGGATCTCCGGGGAGTGCCAGAATCGCCTGTACTACTCCACTGGTCAGCCCGAGGAAAATCTCATTGGTGACATGACGCATATGTATCGCTAGAGGAAAGATATGATTTTCCACCCGCTGAATCAGGAGAACCGCATCAATCTGTCCGCTTTCTGTATAATAGACCATACTCAGCAGAGGATCGGCATCTGCCAGTGCGGTCTCTTCCGTATACAGCGGTTCCTTTTCCATCGCCGGGCGGCTCGCCTTCAGGAACTGCTTTAGCTGTACATTGCTGACCTTGTCCAGAGAGAGTACCTGTGAGGTGTGGTACTTACCGGTTCCCAACACACTGTTTTTTAAATCCTTCGAACGGATGACCCAGTCCCCCGCCGTATACCAGCCGTTCCAAAAACCGCGCTCACCAAAATATTCCCTCGCGGCCTCAGCGTGAGCGTCAGTTGCCAGCTCGCCCGTCATCCACACACCGACCTGCGGCAGTTCCAGCTGTCTGGCCAGCTTGTATGCCATAATCAGCAAGACACCGCCGATCTCGTTATTCCGGTATGCCTCGTCCACATACAGCCATTCGATGTCAAGCCGTCCTTCCCGCGCATAGGAACAGATCATGAGAGCTGCTGCCGCCACTTCATCCGAATCCACGGCATAAATGCCAATGTGTTTTGCCAGAGACAGCTTATCCAGCTGCTCCGGCGGCGCCAGATGCGTCAGAAGCTGTGTATCTTTTTTTTCTGTTTTGTAGTATTGAATCTTCACCGGTTCTCCTCCTTTTTGTGTTTCCCGAATCTGACGGTTTCCTTTTCAGATGTACGCCGGGACTCTTTCCATCCTATTTACGGGAATCTTAATCTTAAGGTATATGTTATCATAAAAAAACAGACAAAAGTTGGACAGCTGTCACACTGTCAAAAAAACTCCATAAAAAAACAGCCATACAAACTTGTGATATGAAGTGACCCCAAAAAGTTAGACTTTTTAAGCGTAGCAGTTTTATGGCTGCTACGCTATTTTTATGCAGCCAAGAGGCGAAGTCTGTATTGGACAGGGCTTAGCCATCCTAGTTTCTCTTTAATTCTTTGTTCATTGTAATACTTTACATATCGCTCTATTTCTGATTTTAATTCTTCATAACTGTAATAAACAACACCATAATAGATTTCCTGTTTAAGTAATCCAAAGAAGTTTTCCATGATTGAGTTATCAAGACAGTTCCCTTTTCTGGACATACTTTGAAATATTCGTTCTTCTTTTAGCCTGTGTGAGTATGCCTTCATCTGATAAGCCCAACCTTGATCAGAATGAAATGTTCTTCTGTATGGACAGTCTGAAGTGATTTCAATAGCTTTATCCAAAGCATCCATCACATTCTTGGCAGAAGGTTTCTTATCGATTCCGTAACTGAGTATTTCTCCATTACACATATCCATAAATGGATCTAGATAAAGCTTATGCATTGTCATATGTCCTTTGGAATCAATCTCATAGTACTTAAACTCTGTAGTATCAGTAGTAATCTTTTGATGAGGGATATGCGTATTAAAGCGTCTTTTTATACGATTAGGCGCTACTGTACCAACTTTACCCTTATAAGAACTGTATTTCCTGCTCTTTCGGGTATAGGATGTCACTTGTAATCCAAGTTTTTGAACTATTCTCTGAACTTTCTTTTTGTTGATAGTATATCCTTGATTTCGAAGTTCTCCAAGTATTCTACGATATCCATAATCTTTATTTTCAGTACGAATTTCTTGAATTTTTTCTTCGATTTCTCTGTCAGGATTTTCTCTATCAAATCTCTTTTGCCAATACATATATGTTGCTTTTGGCATACCAGTATACGAGAGAAGGTCTTTTAGTTTGAATTCTCTTCGGAGGCTGTTGATGACGAGCGCCGTTCTCTCATTTTTGCCTCGTCCTCTAAACGCAGCCTCCTCAGTTCTTTTAAAAAGGCATTCTCAATTCTTAACTTAAGAAGTTCGTCTTCTAGTTCTTTCACATGTTCAGCACTGGTATCAACAGCTCTTTCTTCTGTTTGCTGAGTTTGGGATTCTATTTTAGGTTTGTCCAATGTTTTCTTCCGACCTTTCTTATGAGGTTTCAAAGCATCAGGACCCGCTGCACGAAAGCGATTAACCCATAAAGCAATCATACTTGGATTAGTTATGCCTTCTTGAATAGCCAACTCCTGATATGAAATCTCATTTGATAGATAAAACTCTACCACAGAAAGTTTCTTTTTGAAAGAATACTTTTTTTGCTGTCGAGACCTCATTAAGCCTTCATCGCCAAAGGACTGGTAGTTATTGACCCATTTTTGTATATCTTTTTTATGTGGTCCATAGACGGATGAAAGATATTTATATCCTCCTTCACCTCTTAAATAGGCATCAACAATTTTTTTCTTAAATTCGTAGCTGTACTTAGCCATAAAAATACCGACCTCCAATCGTTAGATTTTAGGTCTAACTTTTGGGGGTCGGTACAA
>JALFNQ010000047.1 GCA_022773965.1 Lachnospiraceae bacterium | reverse complement strand
TTCTTTTTTACCTGAAAACCGAATTTCTGTACATAATGGTCAATCGCTTCCACCATATTGTTGACATTCAGAGGGCGTGTAAATTTCTGGCGCACCAGCTGTGAACCGACCAGAGATTCGATGGCCTGTAACTCATCATTGCTGCCGGTAATGAATACCGGCACCTCATGCTCCATTGCCCAGTCCTTCACAAAGATGAGTGTCGGCTTTTTCTCCATGAGCTGCTCATCGCCATAGATCAGCATGGCACAGATATCATCATCGGTTTTGCTGATCTCATCGATGTCTGCCCTTACACTTGTGACAAAATAACCTGCCTCTTCAAATTTTTCCTTCAGGCTAAGCATCAGATAGCCCTGGGTTTCCGTTATGATCAGAATCTTTTTTAACATTATGACTCCTCCTTCTCAAGCATCGTGTGCAATTCATCCGTTAGCTCCATGACCTCCATCAGCGCTACGTCCGCAAGATATACACGCAGTTTTTCCACCTTTTCCTGACATGCCTGCGGCAGCCGGCAACTCTCCAGCTCCTTCATCGCCGCATCCGCTCCATCCAGATCAAAAGTGTCCGCAGCATCGTGGATCGCCTGCACGATCTCACACAATTCTTTTGTTGTGCACTCTTTCAGTTCTTCATTTTGTATCCTTGCAAAGGGCTCCAGCAAGGGCTTGTAGCTGCGATAAGCCGCCAAAAGCTTTGGTGTCTGCTCCCGGATCGTTTCCACATCCCCTGCATTTCCGCAATCCTCCATGCGGTGAAACCATTCTGAAAGTTCCTTATCTCCGATCATGCGCGCGGTGTTTTTCAGCGCATGCACCTCGATCGTATAATCGCGGATCAGCCCGTCTGCCACACACTGCTCAATCTTGTTTGACTTCGTATCGATCAGCTTGTAAAAGTCTCCCAGCAGCTCACGCCACAGCTTCTCCGTCCCGCAACAGCGAATTCCCTCTGCCGGATCGATCTTTCCTAGGTTTTTCTCTCCCGGACGGTCTGACAGCGGCTCGGCGGAGGATATCTGCGGTGCTGTTTCCGGTGCCTCTCCTCCTGCCGTGCTTTTTGGCAATGCACTGCTATGCCGGATCAATGCCCGCGGCAGCCAGTGCTTAATCTTGCTGCAAATATCGCGCATCTCTATGGGCTTTGCAACAAAATCGTCCATACCTGCTGCCTTGAATTTTTCTCTCGCATCCATGAGCGCATTGGCTGTCAATGCGATGATCGGCACATTTTTATAGTATTCACCATCCATGTCCCGTATGTGTTCCGTTGTTTCGATACCATCCATCACCGGCATCATATGATCCATAAATATGATGTGATACTGATTTTTCTGCACAAGCTGAAGGGCGCTCTTACCGCTGTCTGCCGTATCGATCTGCATCTCTAAGGGCTCCAGCAGTCCCTTCGCCACCTTCAGGTTCATCTCATTATCATCCACAATGAGGATCCTTGCATCCGGTGCAGTAAAGTTCACATATTCTTCACTTTCACAGCCACTCTCCAGCTCCTCATGATTCAAAATCTGACAGAAATTCAACGTGTACAGTGGCTTGTTGATCTTCTTTACCGACATGCGGTCACAGGACTCCAAAAGCGGGTTGAGAAGCACACAGATCTCACCCAGCGCATGCTCCCGCTCCGGTGAGATACCATCCAGCACATGCTCTCCCGAGATATCCGTAAAGAAGAAGTCCACCGACTCCTCCGGCAGATCGCTCGCCGCGTTCTCCACATATACGACACCAAACTGGCCGCAAAGACGCTTTAACTGCTCCATCAGGGCTACAGAGTTAAAATAACCGCCCACACGCACTGCACGTCCCGGCTCCTGACGCAGCTGCGCCGCCGGTTCATCCTGCCCATGCTTTTGATGGATATTAAAATAGAATTCGCTGCCCTCGCCGTAGACACTGCGGACACCGATCGTTCCTCCCATCATCTCCACCAGCTGTTTAGAGATAGAAAGACCAAGTCCTGTACCCTCTTTATTATGATTTTTCTTGCTATCCACCTGTGAGAAGGATGCAAACAGCTTTCCAAGATCCTCCTCTTTGATGCCCTGACCACTGTCCTTCACAGACACCAACAGCTCGATATCATTCTCCTTTATGTCACCAACCGCGATCTGCAGGCGCACAAAGCCCTCCTCCGTAAACTTGATCGCATTATTTACCAGGTTAATGATGATCTGACGAATACGCAACGCGTCACCGTACATCGTATGTGGAAGCCGCTCATCGATATCAAAGATAAGCTCCACATGTTTTTCACCCACACGGGTCAAAAAGATCATGCCCAGATCACTGAGCATGGACATGGGCTCATAATCTGCCTCCACCAGCTCCAGCTTTCCGGACTCAATCTTCGAGAAATCCAGAATATCGTTGATAATGCCAAGCAATGCATTTCCGGAGTTTTTAATGTTTCTCAGATAACCCACATCCTGCGGTGGCAGATCCTCCCGCAGCAGGATCTCCGTCATGCCGACAATGGCATTCATGGGCGTACGGATCTCATGGGACATATTTGAGACAAACATGGATTTTGCCACATTCGCCTCCTCAGCCTGCTGCTTTAACGCTTTCATGAGCTCTGCCTGCTCGGTGGCATTCTTGATGTAATAATAGCTCTCCGTGATATCATTGAGCACATACAGCTTGCCAAAATATGTATTCCCCCCGGTGAGCAGACGGCTGATCACCTCATAGACGCGGTGATCCCGCTCCAGATTCTTTTTGTCGATGATACATGTATCCAGCTCATTCCAGATCGCAGCCTGTCCGGTATAGGACGAAAAATCGAACAAAGTCTCCGCTTTTTTGTTATAGTAAACCAGCTGATTATCACTGTCCAGCACGATCAGGGCATCCGTCTGCTCATCCACCGCCATATCCTTTGCCATAGACAATGTGTCTAACAAATGATTCTTAAACAATGCCGATGACAAAAGCAGCGTGCTGATCAGATATGCCGGCAACGTTGTATCGTAACCGCCTGTCATACCTGAAATGAACAGCACCAGTCCACTCAGCATGATCACCATGATCAACGACAGCTTCACCACCTGTGCCCGCTGCTGTTCACTGTGCAAATGAATATAACGCTTTACGCACATAGCAAACATCAGGATCAGGTAGCCAACAACCATGACCATATAAATGCTATACACCGGACCGTTCCCATGCTCCAAATGCGCAAACAGCCCATCGTGTATAAATTCTATTCCGTCATAATACAGATTCTGATACTCACAGGTCATGACAAGCATCGTGATGGACAAATGAAACAGGGACAAAACCGCCACCACACGCTCTGACAGCCGGACCTTGCAATAATCCGCGATAAATAAAAACTTCATGAGCAGAATAAAGGGTTTTCCCAGGTAAGATACCTGCACCGCACGCAATGCCTCCTGCTGTGTAGTCGCCGTCATCTCAAACAGATATCCGACAAAATTGAGTAGCATGGACAAGAGTAGAAACACCATGATCGTCTGCTGCCTCGACGGGCGCTGCCGCATCACCCGAAGCAATGTCACAAGCAGCACCACAATACCTATATACTGTATTCCCAGTAAAAATGTATACATCGCAACTCCTCTCTGCGAAACCTCCGTTACTGTTCACCCATACCCCGTTCCGGTAACGGACTTCTCCTATGCATCCGCTGCCATCCGCGCTTCAAACTCCTTCACCGGCATCGGCCTTGCAAAATAGTATCCCTGTATCATATCACAGCCGAGAGCTGCCAGAAAATCCACCTGCTCCCGCTGCTCAATTCCCTCTGCCACCACGCGCACATTCAGCTCTCTGGCCAGGCAGATCGCCTCACGGACAATGATCGCTCCCCGACCGGTCTCGTCATCGCCTCTGAAAAACTCACTATCCAGCTTTAACACATCCAGCGGAATATCCTTCAGGGAGTTTAGCGAGGAATAACCGGCACCAAAATCATCCATTGAGACGGGGAAGCCATATGCCCGCAGCTGCTTGACGGTGTCAATGAGCACATTTTTATCATCAAAGAAGGCACTTTCCGTCACCTCCAGCTCGATCAGCTTATGCTTTGGACCATAGCCGTCCACCAGCTGACTGATATGCTCTGCCAGCCCCTCCTGCGTAAAATGCGCCCGGGAGATATTCACGGAGATCGGTACGGTTTTCTTTCCCTGTACCTTCCACTCCGCCTGAAGCTTCGCGATCTGTGAAAGCATGTAATCATCCAACTTCATGATAAAACCATTTTCCTCAAAAAGCGGGATAAAACGTGAGGGCGGGATCATGCCCTTCTCCGGGCAGACCCAGCGCACCAGCGCCTCGGCTCCTACAAGCCTGCGGTCTGTAGGCGTATACTTGGGCTGCAGGTAAACCTGAAATTCCCCGGCGGCCAGCGCAGCCTGCATATGATTCTCCACCCACTGTTCCCAGCTCTGCTCCTCTAACATCCGTTCATTAAAGAAAAATATCTGTTCCGATTCATTGTGACTGGTGCTCTGCGCCGTATTTGCAAAGCTGAACAGCTGGTCAATGTCTATATTTTTCCGCTGATTATACCAATTCCCTGTCGCAGAGGATACAGAGGGGATCATACACACACCCGCGTGAAAATGTAGCTTACGTTCCGGCTGAAGCCCTGCCAGCTCTGCCAGAAGAGAGCGTAGTCTGCGATAGCAATTGTCTTGGCACTCCTCCTCATTAGAACCCTCGCATCGGAAGATCAGACCAAAATCCGCACTTCCATAATGTCCAAACACTTCTTTTCGCTTCATGCGCGCCCGCAGAAAACCATCCATACACTCAAGCAGCTCCTCTCCCTGCTTACTTCCATAGCAGGAGAGATAATTGGTATAGCGCTCCATGTGCAGATCGACCATTGCATAGGTTTTTCTGCTGTTCCATCCATTTCCCAGTACCTTCGCCGCATAAGCCTGAAAGTACATCCAATTGTGACCACCGGTCACCGGATCCATATACAACAGCTTTGTAACACGGTGCTGCATCCGGATATTCAAAATCGTATTGATAAACAAAAATATCAGCGGGATCATCAGAAGAACCAGGGCAATCCCACCCAAAACCATAATATAGATCACATCCTGCCGCAGGATCTCCAGCGTACACTTAACATAGAGCTTTTTTCCGTTCAGACTTACCGGAATATACATCCAGAACTGCTGTTTGACGATGGGTTCCTGCAGCCAGCGGCTGCGCATAGTCTCTCCTTTTCCCCTCGGTGCCCGTTCAAATGCGCGATCCGCCAGATCCGGCACATGAAAATCAAAAATAGACTCTATATCATCCAGTGCCTCCTCGCCATAATCCCACGCGCTATCCTTATAGATCTTGCACCGCCCGCCCTGAGTCCACTCAAAGCTCTTGTCAAACAACGGCTCACTGTCACTGGTGGACATCACAAGATTGCCCTCCCCATCTGTCACATAGACCTCACTGGGATTCCTGCGAAAATGCGCAGCATTTGTCACCGCAGATGTAATCTTATCGCCTACCTGTACCGAACGCTCCAGCATAATACCTGTGTCCATTGCCTGATCATACAGGATCGTCAGCTTCGACCCGATCAGGTAAGTGGCAAACAGATTGATTCCCGCAAAAATGATCGTACAGCTCATCACCATAAACGTGAAAAACAAAATAATTGACGGCCAGAAGCTCTTTCTTTTTAGTTTTTTGAGTGTTTTTTCTTTGATCTTTGCCATATCGGATCCGCCTATCTTCGCAGCGATCTGTCACTCACCGCTGTCTCATCTGTCTGCTTTTATCTGTTTATTTTGTAATTGTTACTTTTTTCATCTTTGAGTATGGCGTGTAATAATAGTTGCCATAGGCATCCATCTTATAGCCACGCACACGGATATAATAGGTTTTTCCTTTTTTCAGCCCACTGATCAGTGCCGCTTTCGATTTCACCTTCGCGGACTTCTGATTGCTAAAGTCCCTTTTTGATGCATAGCTGATCTCATATCCGCTAAAACTTTTTGATGTCTTAAACTTTACTTTTATCTTTTTACCAGACACGTTAGCGGCAGATGCGACACTCACACTGCCTCCCGCAATGCGCACCGGAAAGATCTCATAGGCGCTGGACAGATACCCCTCACCGGAAGCCACCGCTGTCACAATATAGGTTCCACCGTCTGTCAGCTCAATGGGCTGTGTGTATCTGTCATCTTCCCCCGGAGCCGTTCCATCCAGGGTATAGAAAACCTCACCTCCATCGGAGGTCATCGTGATCGTCACACCTGAAGCTGTATCCTCAATCTCCACCTGCGGCTGTTTCAGAGCGGACAGCATTTCCAGTTCCCCGGAAAATTCTGCATCTGCCACCGGGCGGATCCCATCATAAAAGCTGTAGGGCACATGAGAATTATTCTGATCCATCGCCGTCATCTGCCGGTCTGTAATATGGAAAAATTTTTCCCGGTTCTTCGTGTCATCCCATGTCACATCCACGATGTACCACTGGTCACCGTAACGCACCTCATTCCATGCGTGATCCGTGCTGGATACCGAAATACAATCGATGCCAAAGGCATTGCACAGCATCGTATACAGCTTGGTATAGCCCGCACACACAGTCTCGCCATTGATCAGCGCACCATAGATCGTCTGGGTAAAAAGGGGATCCGTCTTGTCACTGAGCACGTCATCACCACTCATATAAACCAGCTCATCACAGAGCAGGTCATGAATCTGTGTCTCGGTATCAAAAACACTTCCGTCCTCATCGATCTGTGCCTGCAGCTCCTCCAGCCGCTCACTCACCTGTTCTGTTGCCCGTGCACGACTACTGCCATCTGCAAAGGCATCATACATACCAAGGGCACAGACCCCGTCATCTGTTGTAAAAAGGATCGTATTCAGGAAATAGTATTGAGGATTGGAGTAGATAAACAGCGTCTGTACCTTCTTTACCTGCTCATTGGTCAGGCCCAGACAACTCACCTTCTTCGTGCCCCGGCGTGTGAGTGTCTTTGATCTGCTCCGCACCTTATAGGAAGCCGCATTCAGCTCCTCCGAGGTCAAGAGCTCCCCACAGGCTGCATCCAGTCTCTCATAAAGCTGCTGTTCCTTTGTGGATAATTTGCTGTAATAGTAGTCGCTGCTGTAGCAATCCCAGTCGTACTGACGAAGCTCCGGACCGATACTCCGCAGCCTGTTCATTGTCCTCGTTCCATCCGAGATCACACTGACCATTGGCTCCGTTACCGTCTCCATCAGTCCGCCCCGGGGCAGGGAATCATCTATTTGCAAATCATCTGCTGCCAGCTGTGCACCATATGTCACATCCGGTGTCCCCGGAAACAACGTGATCCCGGTCAGCGCCACTGCCAGCATTCCAGCCGCTATCCGCGCGTTCTTCTTATTTTTCTTCTTCCAGTCACATACCTTCAAGTCTCTGTCAAACATGTTATATCTCCTGTTTCAATAATCGCTGGCACAATGCCAGTTCTTCCGGTGTTGCCACACTGTTCTCAAATTTCACCCAGCCGGGCTCTTCCGAAGGATTCAAAAGCCCTGCCACAGCCAGCCGCCTGCGCATCTCCCGTGCAGTGCCCTCTCCACCGTCAAAGATCGTCACCATATCCCCCATGACACGGCGGATCATCTTTCGCGCAAAGGGATAATGTGTACATCCCAGCACCACCGAATCCATCTTTTTATCCAGATACGGTGCCAGCAGCTCCTGCAAAAAATCATGAAGTCTTTCACTCTCCAGATCCCCCGCCTCAATAAATTCCATCAGACCGGGGCACGGAAGTGGATAAATATCCGCTTTGTTTTCATAACGCGCCATCAACTGCCTGAATTTTTCCTGCTGGACTGTCATAGGTGTCGCCATTACAAGTACCTTCGGGTGCTCCTTTTGCAATGCAGCCGGCTTTAGTGCGGGCTCGATACCCACGATAGGCACTTCCGTATAAGTGCTTCGCATCAGGCGGACAGCCGCACTGGTGGCCGTATTACATGCGACAACCAGCCCCTTTGCACCCTGATCCAGCAGCGTCCTCACATTCCGAAACGTCAGCTTTCGCACCGTTTCTAATGGCTTTGTCCCATAGGGGGCATTCTTTGAATCCCCCAGATAAATGTAATTTTCATTTGGCATCACCCGGATCAGCTCCCGCAACACACTGATTCCGCCCACCCCGGAATCAAACACTCCGATGGGCTGCCCTTTTTTCTCATCAATAGCCATCATAGCACACATCCAAATCTACATTGATATATCTGCCGTAAGCATCCAGAATGCCGTCTACCTGACCGGTGCTGGAGTACTGCCACATACGCACATTGCCGCCTCCCTCATAGCCATCGCCAAGGCTCTGGCTGCGGTAGCGCGCGATCCAGATATCCACATCCTCCTCCGCCAGCTTGCTTTGGTCAATGTAATTGTTCAGCCAATTCAGATTGGCATAAACAACAAACTCATAGCCCGCCTCCTCAATGATCCGCTTGTATTCCAGGATCAGCTTCGTCCGCGTTGCCTTACTCATATATTTGATCTGATTATCACTCTCCAGATCAAGGGCGATGGGATAGGTGAGCTCTTTTCCATCCAGAAGCTCCAGCAGATACTCCGCCTCTGCGATGCCCTCATCCACTGATTTGGCCAATGTATAACAATAGATCCCCACCGGAATTCCCTGTTCCAGAGCTCCCGTATAATATTTTTCAAACTGGATATCCTTCGAGGTTCCATGGGCTAAACGCAGCATTGCAAACTTGATCCCGGAAGCCTTCACCGTCTTCCAGTCGATGGCCTGCTGCCATTTAGAGACATCGATCCCATTTAGCTCACAATCTGTCACCGTGACAGTCGCACTAGTCGTCACCGCATCGATCGTTGCCATGATCTGCGTCTGCCCCGGTGAGACACCTGTCACCAGACCATTATCATCCACCGTAGCGATCGCACTGTCTGCACTGCTCCAGATAACCGCCCCCGGCAGCTCACTGGTCACACTAAGGGAAGCCGTCACACCCGGGCCAAGATACAGTGTCCGTGTGTTCATGGAAATTGCCCCGATCTGCACAGAAACTGCCTCGCTCCGGCCACTGACAAGGGAACCGTGTACTGCCTCTACTCTGTAAAAATAGGTTTCCCCCGCTTCCAGACCGCTATCTGTATAGCTGCTGTCCAGAACCTTGGTAGCAATCCTTGTATATCCACCATCAGCTCCCTGCGCACGGTAAACGCGGTAAGAAGCAGCTGCCTTTGATGGTGTCCACGACAATGTCACGCCGCCGCTTCCGCTCTGGGAAGCCCGAAAATCACCCGGTGCAGCTGATTTTGTCCACTTTGATTTTGATACGGACTTTGTTCCATAGCTGGTTGCGCCATTTATAAGTGTTGCGGCACTGACCTTATAATAATATTTTGTGCCTGCCTCCACCTGCGTGTCCTTCCAGCTGAAGCTGGTGCCATCAAGCTCCTGTATCAGCTTGTAGCCTTTGGTTCTTTCCAGACTCCGGTAAACGCCATAGCCCTGCGCACCGGCCACTGCACTCCAGCCCACCGTCAGGCTGTTATTTTCTGAATTTGTCACACCTGTGATCACAGGCACTCCCATTTTCGCTGTAGCATTATGGATCGTTGAACATTTTCCCCGCACCTTTTTTCCGTCAGGGTTGTATCGCATGGGCATGATCTTGTAATAATACTTTACCCCCGTCGTCACCGTGTTTGTATAAGAAGTGCCATAGACCGATTTTATGTTTTTAAATCCGCCAGTAGCCGTCGTGCTCCGGTAAACGCGGTAAAAATCAGCGCCCTCTACCGCAGTCCACGCCAGATCGATCTGATCGGCGGAAGCAGGCTCCAGCTTCGTCACTGTCGGTGCCGGCAGCATGGTTTTAATCTTCAGCGGTTTTGATGTCACTGCTGTACCATTCACATCCGTGATCACCAGCCGGTAATAATATGTTTTTGCTGTATACAGATCCGTCACCGTAGCCCGCAGTTCTTCTTCCGGTGTCAAAGTAACGACTGGCTCATAATTTTTTTTATCCACAGACTGCTGCAGTTCATAAGAAACCGCCTGATCGGTTGCTTCCCAGATCAGTGTCACCGAATCATAACCGACCGCCTCGGCTGTGAGCGCTGGTACTGTAAGGGCAGCAACCGCTGTTGCCTCTACCTCATCCGTCACATCAGCTGCCACAATCTCCGTGGGCGCTGCAAAAACGATCTGCGCCGGAACGCACAATACAAGCGCTATCGCCCCACAGACAGCCACCGCCATTTTTTTCATATATTGATCTATCAATTCTTCTGTATCTCCTGTTCATTTATTTTCACAGCTCTGACATCACCTTTTTCGTTACAATTCACACGTCAGCCAGCTGACCTGTGAATTGCAACGAATTTGGCGATGCTTCGCATGCAAAATCGCCAAATTCATGGCTCATGTACGTTTTTGGCACGTAGCCCGCAGTAAATGCTGGCTACTGTGTGAAAAGTAACCTTTTTTCTTCTTCCATCATCCCTCACCGCGCCAAAGCTTCCATATGTTTACAGTTTGCAATAAGTGTATCGGAAAATATGCAGAAAGTCAATGCGCGAACGGATATGCCTACATCTGATGGCGCACAACCAGATATTCGTTGTCCAGCTGATAATAAGGACAATTGTCGAATGTCCCTGTCAGAAAGCGTACCATGTCATCCTCATCCAGATTCATATCACAGACATAGCACTCATCCTCTTCATCATATACAAAATTCACACAGGAATCACAGTTTGATACTTCCTTCATTATTCCTCTTCTCCCTTCATCCATCTATACTAACTATATACGATAAACCGCCTGATTGCAAAGGGGTGGCATGCTATTTTACATGAAAAAAGCCCCGTTGCTGCAATCATTCACAGCTCTGGGGCTTATCGCCACAAACAGATATTTTCTATCCAGTATATCCGTTTGCTCATTCGTCATTTTTTACATTTCACCATTTCCCACATAGTACGGTCCGGGCACCTTTACACGCAGTGTCTTATACAGTTCGACGCTTGTATACTCATAGTAAGGATTTACCCAGAAGATTCCCACCAGATTGAAAGTGATTGCTGACAAGATCTCCCATAAAATGAAAGACAGATCCAGCACAAACGCATCCCATTTTTCTCCGTCCATCATCTCTGTAGACAGCCGCTTTGCATCATTGAAGCTTAAGTTGGGATCCTCTGCCAACAGATACGGAATCATGCGATACTGATATGCTTTTACAATGCCGGGCACGATCAGTAACAATGACCACAGAATGATAAAGAGGTTCTGTAAAAACATCACGCATACCGCATTCATGTAATTGTTCTTAAATGCATAGCCCATATTTCCAAGATCTGCATTTCCGTCACTGGCGTTCAGGAAGTATTTCTTACATCCGATCTGAAGCGGATTAAACACAAAGATCGACAATGCCAGCGATGCAATCACCACCAACAGGATCACAACTGCTGCCAGTCCAAACACAAATGCCAATATACCGGCATACCTTCCGCCGACCGCATCCACGAATTCGTTTCCGGTGATCTGACCGTTCTCACCGCTGTTGGAACCTCTGGCACTTCCATTTCCAAAGCCTCCGCTCACCAGCGCCAGAACAAATGCAGCCAGCACAGACTTCCAGTAAAAGGTCTTGACACTGAATTTTGCTTTCTCTTTTAGCTCTTTCCTTGTCCATTCCATAACTAAAATCCTCCTTTTTTATTATCATATGTGTAACATTTTTATTTTGTTAATTTTGCGCATGAAAAAAGCGGGTGATGGGAATCGAACCCACGTATCCAGCTTGGAAGGCTGGTGTTCTACCATTGAACTACACCCGCAAAAACAATATTTAATTTTGTTCGCCTCACGAACGAAATATATTATATCATCATCGCAGGTGTTTGTCAATGGTTATTTTTTATTTAATTTTTACTCTTTTTATGTTACTGAATGCCCCATACTGCTTTTCTCCATCTACCACGATATAGCTGCGCACCTTGTAGTAATACGTGCCTGAGGAAAGGTTGTGATTCGTACATGCCGTATAGGTATTCTTATCTAAGGTCCCCAGCCTGCTGTAACCGGAAGCTTTCTTTCTGGAACGGTACAATTCATAGCCGGACGCGTAGCTGTCCTTTTTCCATGACAAAGAAGCAGCCTTAGTCTTTGCCCGTATGCTGCGCCAGGTGACCTTTTTCGGTCGTATCACAAAGGTCGCCTTTTTCGTGCCGCTGTAATCGCCAATACCCGCGATCACCACTGTCGCTTTGCCGGGCTTTTTATTATTGCGATACTCCAGCTCGTAATCCTCATCCTCCGACAGTGTCTCCCCGCCGACTTTTACCGTCACATGCGGCTTCTTTGCTTTGCCATTATAGGTCTGATCCGACACCTTTACCGTGGCAGAGGACAGACTTGCCTGCGCGATCTTAAAAGTCACTGTTTTGCTTCCGCTATAACTGCCCGCGCCTTTGATCACAATACTTGCCATTCCCGGCTGACAATTATCACGATAATCCAGCGTATAATCCACGCCCCGCTGCAATGTCACAGACCCGATCTTCACCGTGATACCCGGGCAGATATCATCACCTGTATAGCGCTGCGTGCTGATACTGCTCACTGTCGTGTTGCTGATATCTCTTCCGAGGATCCGGAAGGTGATCGTCTTTGTGCCGGAGTAATTATTTCTGCCAGTCACCGTCACAGTTGCCGTTCCCACATTCCGGTTGTTGCTGTAGCTCACATAATAATCCGTATTTTCCCGCAGCGTGACATTCCCCAACGTAATGGTAAGTGTGGGGCGGATCTCTGAACCTGTGTAGAGCTGATCAGGAATCGTCTGGATCGTTGCACTGTACAGGTTTGGTCCTGTGATCCGGAAAGTCTCTGTCCTTGTTCCGCTGTAACGGCCAATGCCAACGATCAGAACAGTTGCGGTACCAATATTGATATTATTCGTATAAGAAAGGGTATAATCCGTTCCCTCCCGCAGCAACATGCCATCCACAAGAACCGTGACCGCCGGACACACCGCGCTTCCGGTATAGGTCTGATCCGGAATTGCAGAAACCGTTGCGTAGGCCACAGTGGGCGCAACAATCCGAAAAGATGCCGTTTTGCTTCCGGTATTGAGATAGGTTCCATAGCCGGTCACTGTCACAAACGCTGTGCCCAGATTGATATTGTTCGCGTACTGTACCGTATAGTCGATGTTTTCCGTCAGAACCTTGCTGCCGAGACGCACCTTTACCGCAGGTCTGAGGGCATAACCGGTGTAGCTCTGGTCTGCGATGGCATCAATTGTCACCTGGTTGATCGCAGGCTGCTGCACCGTAACCTTGAAGGAGGTGGCGCTAAAACCACCATAGGTGATCGCCACATCACTGCTTCCCAGACCTGCTGCATATAGAGCAGCCTTATTAAAAGACACGACCGATGTGTCAGATACTACGCTAAGCTCACCTGCCAGCGGACAATACTCCGTTGCCGGATAATGACCCTTCACCTGTATTTCTGCCTGGCACTTGCTCAGATCATAGTAATCACCCATGTACATCGTAAGTGTCCCTACAGGCACTCCGTTCATCCTTGGATTCACAATACGCCGCGTCTCCAGTTCAACCGTCCGCTCACCCGTCCCATTATCTGCCGGCAGCACATCCGTGGTTCTTTTCTCATCTGCCACGGCTACTACCCAGTAGTTTTGTCCATGATAAGATACATGACCGATGCCGATCGCCTTTGCAGCTACATTCATTACATTCTGATAACCGCCCGCCGTTGTATCTGAAAACAGCTCGCTGTATACCACCGCCGCCGTTGCCCCTGCACAGCTGATAGTTTCCGTCACCGCCGCCTGTGTGTATGATTGATACAGCGTCTCTGTCTTTGTGCCATTCGGACGTGTCTGCGTACTATACACCAGCGCAATCTCCGCTGCGCGCTGCATGGCAGCCTGCTCCAGCTCATAGTCATAGGCCAGTGCATTCAGCGCCGGGTCTGCTTTCTCACGTTTTCCATTGATCTGTTTTGCCAGTTCCCGTGCCTGTGTCTGCCCGAATGTGACCTGAATGCTGACCGTCTTCGTCTCTGTCACAGGCTCCTCATCTGCTGCCTGCGCCTGCTGCACAGAAACAAGCGGCATCAGCGCTGCCGCCAGCACGACCGCCAGCAGCCGTTTCCACACACTCACACTTTTTCTCACACTCTGTTGTTTCATTCTTCTCCCCGCCCTTCATTGATTGATAACAACCTTACAATGCGTTTTATTCCATCACTTTCCAGTTTTGCTGCATACTGTTTTTCTTCCACCTAATGCAGTACCTGTGCACACCTGTCATCCGGTTTTCCGTTTTCTGCATACTTTAATTCAATCACCACACCAGTCCGGCAGCTTCCTTTTACTGACCATTCACCACATGCCCCCTTCCGAAGCAGTTCTGGCGCATGGATGCTTCTTTCTCACAGAAAACACATCCTTCGTACCTTCGATTTTACCATCGTACCTCCCTATTCGCAAGCTGATAACTCTATATTTGTTAGAAAAGCAGAAAAACATCTCCCGAAAAATTCTTTTGAAATTTAAAACCGGCTGACACACATACGATCTTTCACTCGTACATGTGTCAGCCGGTTTTATCGTGCCCAGTTTCGGAATCGAACCAAAGACACAAGGATTTTCAGTCCTTTGCTCTACCAACTGAGCTAACTGGGCAGATACCGTGAGTCACTCACAACAGTAAAATAATAAAACGGTATCTGCCGATTGTCAAGTAAAAATTCTTCATCACGTCCAGACTTTTACACATTCTGCAGCTTCTCAATCGCTGCCTCGATGCGCGTGATCGTCTCGTCCTTGCCCAGCACTTCCATCAACTCTGTCGCGCCGCCGGGTGTCATCTGCTTGCCGGAAACGGCGGTACGGATTGGCCACATCACATAGCCGTTCTTTACGCCTTTTTCCGCAACATAAGCACTCAGCATTGCATACAGTGCATCGTTGCTGTAATCGGTCTGCTCCTTCAACTTCGGGAGAACCTCGGTGAGCACCTCCAGCGAAGTCTCAGCGTTTGTCTTCATCTTCTTATGTGTATACATGGATACATCGTATTCAGGCACTGCTTCAAAGAAATCGATATGATCCTTAATGTCAGGCAGGATCTCGATACGTGTTTTTACCATTTTTGCGATCTTTCGCAGGTCGTAATCCTTTGTGACAACCTCACGGATCACCGGCTCTGCCATCTCGTAAAAACGCTCGTCATCCATTGCCTTAAAGTATTCGCCATTCATCCATCTCAGCTTTACCATGTCAAAAACTGCCGGAGACTTGCTGATGTGCTTATAGTCAAACGCCTCCACCAGCTCATCCAGCGTGAAGATCTCACGGTTATCACTGGGGCTCCAGCCCAGCAATGCCACAAAGTTCACCACTGCCTCAGATAAAAATCCCTGCTCGATCAGATCCTCATAGGAGCTATGACCACTGCGCTTGGAGAGCTTCTGGTGCTCCTCGTTGACGATCAGCGGGCAATGGATATACTTCGGCTCTTCCCAGCCAAAAGCCTTATACAGAATGGTATATTTCGGTGCGGAGGACAGATACTCACAACCGCGGATCACGTGTGTGATTCCCATGAGATGATCGTCCACAACATTTGCAAAGTTATAGGTCGGATAACCATCAGACTTAATGAGGATCATATCGTCCAGCTCCTCGTTGGGGGCAGAAATGTCACCGTAGATCTCATCGTGAAAGGTTGTCGTTCCCTCGGTGGGCATATTTGCACGGATGACATAAGGCTTTCCAGCCGCCAGATTTGCCTCGATCTCCTCCTTTGACAGATGCAGACAATGCTTGTCGTACATCATGATCTCTTTTCCAGCCACCTCTTTGCGCAGGGAATCGATGCGCTCCTTGTCGCAGAAGCAGTAATAAGCAGCTCCCTTGTCGATGAGCTGTTTTGCATACTCCATATAAAGTCCGCTCTTGCAGCGCTCACTCTGCACATAAGGCCCAACGCCACCGTCCTTATCCGGACCCTCATCATGCTTTAAACCTGTCTTTTCCAGTGTGCGGTAGATGATATCCAGTGCTTCCTCAAAGAAACGTTCCTGGTCAGTATCCTCTATTCTTAAAATAAAATCGCCGCCCTCATGCTTTGCGATCAGGTATGTGTACAACGCTGTCCGCAGATTGCCAACGTGCATCCTTCCGGTCGGGCTCGGGGCAAATCTTGTTCTTACTTTACTCATGACAATTCTCCTTTATCAATTCTTACTGTTCATAGCTTGTGAAAAATGCTCACCATATTCACCGCTCATTATACAACCTCAATTTAAAATGCGCAAGAATAAAGCATTCCCTTCACACCTGTTACAATTTACACGCCCGTCAGATGATCTGTGAATTGCAACTCACACTTTCTTTATACACAAACGAAAAGCGCCGCCTCGTACATACCTGTATCGACACGGCGCTTTTACTGCGATTCAATTGTCTGATTCATAAAATGCTGCTACTCCTTTCAGCAATACATCTGGAAACTCTGGTTCTCCTCCATGGGAGCTTCCTTTAGCTGCATCTGAAACATCACCTGAAAAGGATGTTCCTTTTGTTCACTCTGCCGCTGCTGTTCACGCTTTGGAGAGTACCGGATCTGGGAAACCGCACCAACCGGCATGATGCTTTCATAACCTCTTACATATCTTGCGATGTCCACCTTCTTTCTTCTTTTTATTAAAAATATTGCTCTTGATAGTGCCATTTTAAAAGACTTTATACCATCTGTCAATGTATTTATCGGATTTTTTCTTTATTTTTTAATAATTTTCGCTTATTTTCTTCTTTTAATTTATTATTAACAGTCATTCCGTTTCAACCACTGTTTTTCTTGTTTATTTTTTGCATTTTCAAGCAATATGATTGAATATTTTTGTCTAAAATGATAAAATTGGTACCAGATACAAGTCGTTGTTCGACTAATGATACCAAAAGAGAGGCGGAGCTATGAAAAATCTAAAGGTCAAAACAAAATTAACGATCATTATGGCCCTGGTTGCCATCCTGATCGCTGTAGGCGGCACAATGTCCGTCATCAACATGAACGCAGTTAAGAACAAAGCGCTTGGCGTCATGGAAGAATCCATCCGATCCAGCTACGATCAGAGCATCAAGGAGCAGGTAGACGGTGTCATTTCACTGCTTACAGAAATCAACGGTCTCCATGAAGCCGGCTATTTAGCCCTTGAAGATGCCAAGGCAATGGCTGCCGAGGAAATACGCAACATGCGTTACGGTGAAGCCGGTTATTTCTGGATCGATCAGTCCGACGGAACAAACGTTGTCCTACTGGGAAGCGCCACTGAAGGAACCAACCGTATGGAGACAAAAGATGGTAATGGCTTCCAGATGGTGAAAGAGATCATCCGCGTAGCGGTCGAAGATGGCGGTGGATACACCGACTATGTATTCCCCAAAGAAGGTGAGACCGAAAACTCCCCGAAGCGCTCTTACAGTGCTTATTTTGAGCCTTTTGACTGGGTTGTCGGAACCGGTAATTACACAGATTATATTGATGATACAGTCGCTACATATAATACCGAGTTTTCAAACTATGCGATAAAAAAAGCCGCGTCTCTGATCGCCTGCTGTGTCATCTTCCTGATCGCGGTCCTCATATTAGTCAGCATGATCGCGTCTGATATTACAAAAACACTGAAAAATGTCGGAAACAGCATCGAAGTCATTGCCAGCGGTGATTTTACACACAAAATCGAGCCAAAATACACCAGCAGAAAGGACGATTTCGGTCAGCTGTCCAACACGATAGACAATATGCGCTCCACACTTCAGGAGCTAATCGGTAAAGTGAAATCCGGCGCCGGTGATATCGATACCGGTGTCGGCAGTATCAATGACAGTATCGCTACGCTCAACGATGAAATTGAAGATGTATCCGCTACCACCGAAGAGCTGGCAGCAAGCATGGAAGAAACTGCTGCCACAGCCACCGAGATCAACACGATTTCCCAGGAGATCGAAGATGCTGCCAGAAGCATGGCGATTCGCGCCCAGGACGGTGCCGAACAGGCAGAACAGATCCATCAGCGCGCAGGCGAAGCCAAGACCCACGCCATCGACAACCGGAAACAGACAAACGAGATGCTTACACAGATTCGCGATGGCCTAAAGCTTGCTTTAAATGAAGCCAAGGTCGTAGATCAGATCGGTGTACTGGCAGAATCCATCATGAACATTACCGGACAGACCAACCTGCTTGCACTCAACGCAAGTATCGAAGCTGCGAGAGCAGGCGAGGCCGGAAAAGGCTTTGCTGTCGTTGCTGATGAGATACGTGTGCTGGCAGAGCAGTCCAAGGATGCCGTTTCCAACATTCAAAATGTCACTGACCGTGTAAACACAGCCGTAAACAACCTGACCAATGACTCCAACCGGCTGCTTGATTTCGTGGACACCGAAGTAGTGCACAGTCTTGACATGTTTGAGCATATGGCAGATGCCTATAATCAGGATGCCACACAGGTCAACGATCTTGTCTCTGATTTCAGTGCAATCTCAGAAGAGCTGCTGGCCTCCATCTCCGGCGTGATCGATGCGATCAGCGGCATTACCGCTGCTGCAAACGAAGGCGCAGAAGGCACTACCAACATTGCCATGAAAACCGTCAACATTGTCAACGGTTCTGCCGAGGTTCTTGAAAATGCCCGCGGCGCAGGTGATTCCGCCGCCGAACTGGAAAAGAATGTACAACAGTTTATCGTTTAAGACATATCCAAAAACTTTCCATAAAAAACAGGATGCACACATCGCATCCTGTTTTTTATGTCATTTGATATTCTGTTATTCAGCCAGCAGTGCATCTACCAATGCATCCATCTGTGCCTCAGAATCTGCATTCAGGGTAGAACGGATCGAAACAGTAGGATCTAACAAAGTGATCTGCTTCATACTCTCAAATGCTGCACGCATCTGTTTGCCGGAAACCGGTGCCCATGTGCCGTTCTCCACAAATCCAACCGTGCGCTTCTGATAGTTCTTTGCCTTCAGATGATTGATAAAGTCCTCCATGACAGGGAACAGACCTCCATCATAGGTAGGGCAGCATACAACCAGACGGTCATAACGGAATGCATCCTCAACTGCCTCTGCCAGATCGTCTCTGGTCAGATCGGTAAATGCTACCTTCAGATCTGTCTTTGCCTGCAGCTTTTCCACGAGCTTTTCTGCGGCTGCCTTTGTATTGCCATGGATGGACGCACTTGCAACAAAAATGCCCTTATCTTCAGGCTCATAGCTGCTCCAGGTATTGTACTTGTCTATGTAGTAACCAAGATTCTCTTTTAAGATGGGTCCATGTAACGGACAGATCATCTGAATATCCAGTCCGGCTGCCTTCTTTAATAACGCCTGCACCTGTACACCGTATTTTCCAACGATATTGAAGTAGTAGCGGCGTGCCTCGCATGCCCAGTCCTCCTCGGTATCCAGTGCACCGAACTTGCCAAAGCCGTCTGCGGAGAAGAGGATCTTCTCGCTGGACTCATAAGTAACCATAACCTCCGGCCAGTGTACCATCGGAGCCATCACGAAGGTCAGTGTATGGCTGCCAAGGCTTAATGTATCTCCCTCTTTTACAGTCACATTGCGGCCTGCAAAATCGGTTCCGAAAAACTGCTTCATCATCGGGAAAGTCTTTGCATTTGCAACGATCTGCATATCCGGATACTTTTCTGCTGCTTTTGCGATATTTGCTGCGTGATCCGGCTCCATATGTGAAACAACCAGATAGTCCGGTGTACGGCCTGCCAGAGCATTCTCCAGGTTCTTGAACCACTCGTCAGTTGCCCGTGCATCAACGGTATCCATGATCGCGATCTTCTCATCCAGGATCAGATAAGAGTTGTAGGACACACCGTTGGGAACGGTGTACTGGCTCTCGAACAGATCAATAGTCTTGTCATCCGCACCAATGTAAATAATATTTTCTGAAATCGTTGTATCTTTCATTCCTTTTATCCTCCTATACCGTGTTGTAAACTAACTGTTATCTTATCACGACAGCATGCCCTTGTAAATATTTTTACGAAATCCAAGACACTTGCACTTGTAAATAAACATCCTGCCCATGTGCCTCCTATTTCGCCACATATTCTGTCTGACTCCATCGTAAGCTACGAAGCCTTCCACCGCAGGCCACGCAGATAGTCCTTCTGCTCCGGGGTGATCCGGTTGCTCTCCACCGCTTTTTGGATGGATTTGTTGTGACACCACTGCGACAATCTGCGTTCCTCTATATAAGGGATTACAGCTTCCCACTGCTTGGCCAGCGCTGTCGCAAAATACCACGCCACCATCATATTGACGTAATATTCCTCTGACCGCACGTCCGCCACCCACTGCAGATATTCCACGGAAAACGTATCCGGTTCCAGATACAGCCGCATCAGCATCCCGATGCCAAAGCGTACCGTGTAAGTTTCCCCGCTATCCATCCATGTTCTGATCTGTGGAAGCAGTTCCTGCAAATGCTTTTTAAACACCTTCGGGGAAGGCATATCACAGGTGGCCCAGTTATCCACATAGGGCAAAAAACGCTTCCACTCCGCCACACATGTATCATAATCCTTGATCTGCTCGATCAAAAATGCGTGCAGATTATTTTCTTCATAGTAGGTATGGGGCAGCTGCTGCAAAAACACGGCTGCCTCAGGCTGCTTCGCAAGGCTCTTTGCATAGCTGCGCAGCTGCGGCGTACGCACACCGATGATCCGCTCCGGATCAATATTGGGAATCAGCTTGCTGTGAAATGCACGGTATCCCTCGTCCTGCATGTCAAATAATTCCTTTTGTACCTGACGGATAACGGTTTCCTGCCTCACCATTCGTACCTCCTGTATTTCATTTGCTGTCTTTTTCTTGCACCACTAACGCAATGTTTTCTTATCTTTCCGGCCTGTTACTCAGTGGCCAGATCAATCCTCCGAAGCTTCTCCAACAGCATATCTTCTTCCGTCGGCTCATCTTCCGCCAGTTCGATCCGTTTACGGATCTCAAGCATCTGCTGGTCCACATCTGCGATCTGCGTCGCACAATGTGTGAGCTGGTCGACAATGTCCTGTTGATCAGGCACTTCTTTTTTGTATTTGAGCTGGTGTTCCAGACTTGCCCAGAAATCCATCGCAATCGTCCGGATCTGTACCTCCACCTTCATATCCCTTGTCTGATCAGAGAAAAAGACCGGCACGCTGACGATCATATGGTAGCTGCGATAGCCGTTGGGCTTCGGATTTTTGATATAATCCTTAAAATTCAGAACGGTGATATCGTCCTGCTTTGCCAACGCATGTGCCAGACGATAGATGTCGTCCACATAATAGCATATGATCCGGATACCTGCCACATCATGCAGATACTGTGTGACATTATCCACAGAAAAAGGTACATCCAGTCTTGCCAGCTTTTCCATAATGCTGGTGCTGCTCTTCAAACGTGAGTTGATCGAAGCGATCGGATTGCGCTGATAGCGAACATTAAACTCCGAGTTCAAGACATCAAACTTCGTCCGCACCTCTTTGATGGCGCAGCTGTACATC
>JALFNQ010000040.1 GCA_022773965.1 Lachnospiraceae bacterium | reverse complement strand
GTATTTTATGAGTAGATTTGTATGTACTGTCTGTGGGTATGTGTATGAAGGAGATTCTGCGCCAGAAGAATGCCCGGTGTGTCATCAGCCTGGCTCGAAGTTCCGGGAGGAAGCATTGGAGTCTGCAAAGCCGGAGGGTGAGGCAGGGGAAGGGGCAGATGCGCCGGGGAAAAGTGTGGCAGCTGAATCTGATCTGAGCTATGATAAGACCTATTACCGCGTAGATGAATCCTGCCGCTATATGGAAGAGATCCATCAGATGGCAGTGACCGGAAAAACGATTGGTGGTTCCATGGGAACAAAAATGCCCATGCCCAACTGGGATGATATCCTGATCCTCGGTGCACAGTTGAACCCGGCACCGTTAGACGATGATGCACCTGTCACGACAATGACGATCATTGGAAAGCATGCAAAGCGTCCGATGATCCTGGAAAATCCGGTGTATGTTTCACACATGTCGTTTGGTGCGCTTTCCAAGGAGATCAAGGTAGCTCTTGCAAAGGGGTCTGCGACGGCAAAGACGGCGATGTGCAGTGGTGAGGGTGGAATCTTACCGGAAGAGCGGGAGGCTTCTTATAAATATATTTTCGAGTATATTCCGAATAAATATAGTGTGACAGATGAGAATCTTCGTGCGGCAGATGCAATCGAGATCAAGATCGGTCAGGGAACAAAGCCTGGTATGGGAGGACATCTGCCCGGAGAAAAGGTGACGCCTGAAATCGCAGCTCTGCGTGGTAAAAATCCCGGCGAGGATGTACAAAGCCCCAGCAAATTCCCGGAATTGAATTCTAAGGAAGATTTAAAGGAAATGGTCACAATGCTTCGGAACCGTTCAGATGGCAGACCGATCGGTATCAAGATCGCAGCCGGACGCATTGAACGGGATCTGGAATACTGTGTTTATGCGGAGCCTGATTTTATTACGATCGACGGCAGAGGCGGTGCGACCGGTTCAAGTCCGCTGTTTCTTCGTGAGGCAACTACCGTTCCTACCGTCTATGCACTGTACCGGGCTAGAAAATATTTAGATTCGATCCATTCTGATATTTCTCTGGTCATTACGGGTGGTCTGCGTGTATCTGCAGATGTGGCAAAGGCACTGGCGATGGGTGCGGATGCAGTGGCAGTGGCCAGTGCAGCATTGATCGCAGCTGCCTGCCAGCAATACCGGATCTGCGGTTCCGGAAATTGCCCGGTTGGTATTGCGACACAGGATCCGAAGCTGCGTGAGCGCCTGAAGGTAGAGCAGTCTGCCCAGAGAGTAGCAAATTATCTCAATGTGACGCTGGCAGAGTTAAAGAGCTTTGCACGGATCACGGGGCATTCCTCTGTGCATGATCTGAGTGTGGATGATCTGGTGACGATCAATCGGGAGATATCTGAATACACGAATATACGTCATGCATAGGATGGTGGATGGTAAAATCGTACAATTCACAGGCCAGCTGTCTGATGTGTGAATCGCAACATAAAATCCGTCTGCGTCTGGTATTTCTGTGATAAGATCAGAGTTTTGAAAAGTAATGTAACACTTACGAAAACGTAGGTTTTACATTACTTTTTTTATTGTAGAAGATACGGATATGTGCTATATTGTAGTTATTCACAGCCATATTTTGGCATGAGATCAACTGGTATATGGAGGATACTTATGGATAAGGAATTGCAGAAGAAAAAACCGGAGCAGAAAGAAAAGGATAGTTTGCTGAATACGATCTTTTTTTCGACTTTGGGCATCACACTTTTATTTTTAGTGGAGCTGTTTTTAATGATTGTGATGCCACAGATGCTTCCAGCGATCGCTGTTGTTGGTGTTGGGATCGTGGGGTGTGTGTATCTGGATCTGTCTACCTATATGAAGCGTATTCGGAAAAAGGAGCAGGCGCAGGAAGAACAGTATGCCAGTATTCTGAAATCAGAAAAAGCTGCTTATCTGTTGATCCGTAAGTACTTTGATGAAATAGAAGAGCAGATGACATTCATGGAGGATAAGTTTGCTGAGCCTTTTCAGGAGGTAGTTGCTACTCAGAAGGCAACTGCGAAGGTTACGATCAATAGAAATAAAGAAAATGCAGACGCGCTGATGAATTCCAATGATAAGATGCTGGATCTGATCTTTGGTTTAGAAGGTAAGATCGATGAAATGTCCCAATTTCTTTCGTCCGGTCTGGAAGAGCATGGGAAGGATCAGAATGCAGCACTTTTACAGAAGCAGTCTGAGATGTCTAATCAGATGCGTGAGCTGGAGCTGAGTCTTAGAAATGAAATTTTGCAGGCAGTGAATAAGCTGTCATCGATTTCTCCCCAGGTGATGATGGCTCCGCCTCAGATGATGCAGATGCAGCAGCCGGTTTCCATGCCGATAAATAGGGAGGATGAGTCTGTAATGTCCGGTGAGCCGGAAAATCCGGATGAACTTGGCGATTTGGGAAATCTTCCGGATTTTGTGCCTCTTGATGCAGTGGAAGAGGATCAGTCAGATTTAGAATCTGTATCTTCATTGGAAGAAGTACATGAAGAGCCGGAATTAGAATCTATGTTTGAGTCAGTGGAAGAACCGAAGTCTGAAGTTGGATCTATATTTGAGTCAATGGGAGAGCCGGAGTCTGAATTAGGATCGCTGGAAGAATTTGATCCTGAACCAATGCTGGAACCTATTTATGAGTCAGAACCGATGGCTGAACCTATTGCAGAATCAGAACCGGAAGTAATATCTGAGCCTGTTGTAGAGGAATTACCGCCGATGCCGGATCTGTCAGATCCGAATCATCAGATGAGTCCGGACGAGATCGCAGCGCTTCTGGCAAATATGAATGCGGAGTCATCGGTTGTGGCAGAAGAGGAGGCAGTCGCAGTGACTGAACCGGAACCAATACCTGAGCCTGTCGTGAAGGAAGAGCCGCCGATGCCGGATCTATCAGATCCAAATAAGATCATGAGCCCGGATGACATCGAAGCATTGCTTGCAAGTATGGCTGCTGATACAGCAAGTGCAGAGTCATTGCCGGATGTAGATGAGGTTGTAGAAGAACCGGAACCGATATCCGAACCTGTAGAAGAAGAAAAACCGCCGATGCCGGATCTGTCAGATCCGAATCGTCAGATGAGTCCGGATGAAATTGCCGCATTATTTGCAAATCTGGGTTAGTGCTTGTCAGAAAAGCCTTGAATTTACAGTGTTTTTCGAGGTTGAAAAAAATATTTAAAAAATTTTAAAAAAAGGCTTGCATTTTTCTTTCAGACGATGTATACTATGTCTTGCGTTGAGGAAATAAAACAAAACGCAAGAACAAGCGCCTCTAGCTCAGCTGGCAGAGCACCTGACTCTTAATCAGGGTGTCCAGGGTTCGAACCCCTGGAGGCGCACTATAATAATTATGTAAGGAGCTCTTGATCAAATGATCAGGAGCTTTTTTGTGTCTCGATTATTTTTACTATAGATATCTGATCAGAGGTTGAAGTAAAAAATGGGATCAATGATCCTTTAGAGAATATCATTCGTTGCAATTTACAGATCAGCTGGTTTGCGTGTGAATGGTAACGAATTTTGCAAAAGATGACAAAAAACATGCTAATTTTGACAATGATGGGAAAACGTTGGATATTGCATAGAAATCACATTTAATATATAGTACAATTCTGAAATATGGCAGAAGATGAAGGCAGAAATGGAAGGACAGAATGATGTATCGGGTTGGAGTATGTGATGATGATGCACAAATTTCAGAATGGCTGGAAAGACAGATTATCGCGCGTTATGAAGTAGAAATACATAAATATACCGTAAAAGAACTAAAAGAAAAAATGAATGAGGGGAAAGAGGAAGAGTTTCCGGATATATTGTTTCTTGATGTTGTGCTTGAAAGACAGAATGGGATTGATCTCGCTAAGAGTATCCAGAGTATGTATTATCAGGTTCAGGTGATTTTTATGACCGGATATATTGATTATGTGTCGGATGTGTTTGAGGCTCAGCCTGTCTATCTTTTATTAAAACCAATTCAAAAGGAAAAATTGTACGCGGCTATAGAAAAGGCAATTTCTGTCTTAAAGGAAGAAAAACAGCAGATTTTGGATCTTACGATGAAGGGAAAGGTTTTACGGATTCCATACAAAAATGTTTTGTATGTGGAGAGTGATGGCCGATACCTTTATATTCATCAGAATGCTCAGACAGAACGTGTGACGATGAAGTTATCAGAGTTGATACAGCTGTTACCGGAAAGCTTTTTACGATGCCATCAAAGTTATCTGATCAATATGGAATGGGTAAAAAAATTTTCAGGTAAAACAGTTGAACTACAAAATGGAGCTGTTTTGCCTGTCAGCCGGAGTAAGTATCAGAAGGTAAAAGAGACAGTTCTTCATTATTTTGCGGATAGAATGCAGGAGAGGTCGCTTGATATATGAGTTTTGCGGATATTGTTGGAGTATTTGTGACAGTGCTGACAGAAGTATGGATGTTACGTAATGATCAGTCAGCAAAGAAACCGGAACAGATGGAAAAAGCATTGTGGACGGTTCCTGTGTTACAGCTGCTCCTTTTTTTCCTGCTATTTTTCGGAGCTGATGGATCGTGGATGAAATGGCTGTATCTGTTGATTTTATCAGGTGTGGATCTGGCTGTGTGTATGCTTCTCAAAGAGCAGGTGAGGCTGCAGGAAAAGAGGAAACATATTTCTGTGTTGTATACACAGCGGGAAAATGAGCTGAAATATTATGAGCATGTGGCAGAATATTTGCATGAGATGAGTGTGATACGGCATGAATTTGCCAATCAGATGCAGGTGTTATACAGTATGCTGGAAAACGATGCAGATGTGGGAGAAATCTATAAGATGCTGGATCAAATGAAGGATAATCTCATTCGTTTGAATCCGGAGAAAACGGATTTTGACAGCTGAAGTGCTAATTTTGACAAGATGGTCATATGTGCTGGAATACTGACGATATTCATGTTAGAGAACGAATAAATATGAAATCGGGAGAATTCGTCTATGCAGGTTTTGGCACATAATCTATTGGCACAATTTAGTAACAGAGAATTAAATATAACATCAGGGAAAAAAGCGAAGGTGAGTGAAAAGCTCTCCTCCGGTTACCGGATCAATCGAAGTGCAGATGATGCGGCAGGATTGTCTATTTCAGAAAAAATGCGTTCGCAGATCAGGGGCCTGAATCAGGCGTCAAGAAATATTCAGGATGGTGTCTCGCTGGTGCAGGTTGCTGATGGAGCGCTGAGTGAAACACATGAGATACTGCAGAGAATGAGGGAATTATCTGTGCAGGCGGCAAATGATACCAATCAGGATATTGATAGAACAGCTATACAAGCCGAAATTGATATGTTGACAAAAGAAGTGGATCGTATTGCGGACGTTACAAGTTTTAATAGTGAAATTTATCCACTGAAAGATGGTAATTCCACTATCGGAAATGATTTTGGTTTGAATGATTCAGGAAGTAACTGGCAATTACCGGATTGTTTGTATTCAAAGCAGCATACGATCTCACTTAATCCTGGTGCCCAGCCTGTCAGTGTAGATGGTGTAACGTATACCAGTGGACAATCGGTTACGATTCCTATTGTAGGATTTCAGATGGAGGATCAGGGAAAAACATATTATAGTTATCATTTAGATGTAAAATCTGACATTTATGGAGCTGATTATTATAATAATTATAAGTCATCCTTAGATGATTTGGAGATACATGGAATAACTATTGTAAGCTCTTCTACAAATAATAATAGGCAATTTTATTCTACTGAATTGTCAGATTTGAAAATTGAGAAGGATACGGGGTATGTATATATGATAAGCAAAAATTCCGGTGATAAGGTGTATTTTTACAAAGAAACAGATCCAAATATCATTGACATGCCGCACAGTTTTGGAACGACAACCAATCCCAATAATATATCTGTGTATGCCACAATGATCACGGGAACGAATGCTTCTCAAAGTGCAGGTCAGAGTCAGAATGCTTCAAATCAATCAGATAAGATCTGGATTCAGTCTGGTGCAAACGAGATGCAGGGGTTGTTTATAGATCTTGTGGATGCAACTGCAAAAGGAATTGGTATTACAGATCCGACATTAGATGTTTCAGATTATGTTCAGGCAAGTACTTCTATTTCGAGATTGGATACTGCGATTCATCAGGTTAGTGCTTATAGAAGTCATTTCGGTGCATATCAGAACCGTTTGGAGCATGCAATGGCTGTGGATGATAATACCGCTGAAAATACGCAGCATGCGGAATCACGGATCCGGGATATGGATATGGCGGAAGCGATGGTGGAGTATTCGAAATACAGTATTTTAGAACAGGCAGGACAGGCTGTGCTGTCGCAGGCAAATCAGATGACTTCTGGTGTGATACAGTTACTGCAATAAAGAACGGCAGATGAAAGTACGGAACAGTTCCGGATACAGGCAGAATGGAGAATACAAAAAAGATGGAACATATCATGGCACTTTATATGATAGCAATACAGTCATTTCAATTTCTGATTCTGGGTTATTTTATCAGTGCCTTTTATCAAAAGAAGAATCCGGGAAAGCTGAACGGAGTCTACGTATTTTCTGTGGTGATGATCGTTGCGCGGATGATATATGTATATCTGCTTCTGCCTGAAATATCGGAACAATTTTATACCCCATATATGATGGTGATCATGGGAATTTCATTGTATTATTGTTATGAGATGAGTGTGCTGCAGGATGTAGGAATGATAGTTGCATACGTTGGGATATGTGCAGTTCCTACATGTTTAACTGTTTTCTGTATGCAGAGGATTCCTTATTTACCGGAAAATATTTTATGCGAGGGGGGATATTCACCGGAAATTGTTATTACACTTTCTATTATGGATATGATCATCAATCTGGTGTATGTGGCGATTTTAGTGATTTATTATATTTTGAAAAAATCGCTGCAATTACCGGGCAGACTTTTGTTTTTAATGATTTTTTTGTATCAGGTTCTGATATTTGGTATTTATGTGGAAAAGTGCAAAACATATCATCCGATCTTGTTGATCACAGGAATTTGTATGGTGATATTGACCACTTTGGTAGATATTGTGTTGATCGAAGTAATGGGAACTTTGATCGAGCAGGGAGAGATGGAAGCTACTGTAAGCAGTATTTATGAACAGCGCGCATGTGAGCTGCAGTATTATCAGGTTCTGGATGAAGAAAAAGAAAAAATGAAAGAGGTGCAGCAGTTTTTTTTCGGAAAACTGAAAGAAATGTATCTGGCTGCCGGAAAAAGGGAAGGTGCAGAGCAATTGATCGGATGGATGAATGAAACGAATCACAGGCTTTCCAAGTCCAGAGTAAGGCAATATTGTGAAAATCAGACGATCAATTCTGTCATTCATGTCAAAAAGAAGAAGGCAGATGCGTTGGGAATTCAGATGGATATCAATATCAAGCTCCCGGAGCGTACAGAGGTCGAGGCCATGGATATGTGCAGTATTTTTTGTAATCTTTTGGACAATGCGATCGAAGCTTGTAAAAAAGTATCGGGAGAACGTTATATCCGGCTGACTGCTGAAGCACACGCGGGATATTTTATGATCCTGGAGACAAATAGCATGGAAGGGGAATTGCAAAGAAAAAACGGAAAGATCCTTAGCAGTAAGGGTGAGAAAAAACTTCATGGGTATGGTCTTGGGTTAATTACGACCTTGAGCCGGAAATATGGAGGAAATGTTGAAATCAGGGAATCAGAGGGAATGTTTTCTATCTGTGTTACCCTGAATGAAGATTTTTTGTTACTTTTCACACAGTAGCCAGCATTTACTGCGAGCTACGTGCCATAAACGTACATGAGCCATGAATTTGGCGATTTTTTTAGATTTCGGATAATTGAAAGCATTTACTTTTAAAAACCTGTCAAAGATGTTATAGTAAAGAAAGCAGTGAAGCTTTATTGCAGAATATAACATGTTTGGGAGGTTTTATTTTATGAGATATCAGGTAATCGGCGATACAATGCCGGCAGTAGAAGTAACCTTTGATCAGGCAGGGGAGTCTATGTATACACAGTCCGGTGGAATGGCGTGGATGAGTGAAGGTATTGCCATGGATTCTAATATGCGCGGAGGCTTGGGAAAGAGCCTTGGAAGAATGTTTTCCGGCGAGTCTATTTTTATGGCTACCTATCGCGCAGAGCGTCCCGGCGCATCCATTGCGTTTGCTTCTACCGTTGCAGGAGAGGTGCTTCCGGTAGATATCGGTGCATGCGGTGGAATGATCGCACAGAAGGGAGCATTTCTTTGCGCACAGAATAGCGTGGAGCTGAGTGTGGCATTTACAAAGAAGCTTTCCGCAGGCCTTTTTGGCGGTGAGGGCTTTATTTTGCAGGATATTCACGGAAGTGGTATGGCATTTTTGGAGATTGATGGAAATAAGGTTGAGAAGATACTTGCTCCGGGTGAAGTGTTAAAGGTGGATACCGGAAACGTGGTTGCTTTTGAAAAGACGGTAAATTATGAGATCGAGACGGTAAAGGGACTGAAAAATATCTTCTTTGGTGGTGAAGGGCTGTTTCTCACAAAGCTGACCGGACCGGGTCGTGTCATTTTACAGACGCAGAACTTTAATGAGTTTGCAGGAAGGATCATTCGTATGATACCGTCTGGTAATAAGTAAATAAATATTATGGAGGCAAAGATATGGATAATAAAGCAATGCATCGCTTAAGCTATGGTTTATTTGTTTTGACTGCAAAGGAGGGCGAGAAGGATAATGGCTGTATTGTGAACACCGTGATCCAGGTGACAACAGAGCCAAACTGTATCGCCGTGGCAGTGAATAAGAAAAATTATACCCATGATATGATTGAGCAGACAGGAATGTTCAATGTCTCTGTTCTGACAGAGAAGTCCAGCTTTGAGACTTATAAACATTGGGGGTTTCAGAGTGGCGCAGATGTGGATAAGACAAAGGAAATCACGTTTTCCCGTGCAAAAAATGATATTATTTATCTCACAGAGGAGACAAATGCATATCTTTCTGCCCGTGTGAGAAGCATGATCGATCTTGGTACGCACACGTTGTTTCTGGCAGAGGTGACAGATGCGGAAGTATTATCTGATGATCCTTCTGTCACTTATGCATATTACCAGAGTAATATCAAGCAGGCACCAAAGGCGGATGCTCCGAAAAAGGGCTTTATCTGTACAGTTTGCGGATATATCTACGAGGGGGAGACACTGCCCGATGATTTTATCTGTCCGTGGTGCAAGCATCCGGCGTCTGATTTTAAGCCTTTATAAGATGAAATGAGATGATCTGCAGCCAGGCTTTGAATGGGGACTGTGGTTGGAGAAAATTGTGACTATTTAGAAACAGGCCGGAGTAGAACCGTGGAGGTCTCACTCTGTTTTGGTTGGTGCGAAACAGACATCCATTGGATACCTGGCACCCGCGAGAATATGATTCAGGAGTGCAAAAATCCATGAATATATTAACACTAGAGAATATTGAAAAAAATTACTCGGAGCGTAAGCTGTTTGATAAGGCTTCCTTTTATTTACAGGAAGGAGAGAAGGTAGGGATTATTGGTATTAATGGCACCGGAAAATCTACTTTGCTGCGTATGATGGCAGGGGAGGAGGAACCTGATGATGGTCGTATCGTGCTTGCAAACCACGTTGTTGTGTGCATGCTGCCTCAGCAGCCGGTGTTTGCAGAAAATATGACCGTTATACAGGCGGCGCTGGGTATGGATACCTTTCCGGGTAGAGGACTGCAGCCATTTGGCGGGGATGTGACGCAGTCCTTGCCGGATATGCAGGAGATTTCTGTGGATACCAGCCATTTTTCCATGGAGGCGCAGGCGAAGCAGATGCTTGCCGAACTGGGCATCACGGATTTTGATGTGGCGGTATATACTTTGTCCGGTGGTCTGAAAAAACGTGTGGCGATCGTGCGTACGCTGCTTTCAGAAGCGGATATTTTATTGATGGATGAGCCGACAAACCATCTGGACAGCCAGACGTCCCAGTGGCTGGAAAACTATCTGAAAAAATACAGAGGAGCTGTTGTACTGGTGACGCATGACCGCTATTTTCTGGATAGTGTTGTGAACCGCATTGTTGAGATCGATAAAGGCCAGATGTACAGTTATGATGCCAATTATGCCGGATTTCTGGAGCTGAAGGCGGCCAGAGAGGACATGGAGGATGCCGATGAGCGCAAGCGTCAGTCGATCCTTCGGGTGGAGCTGGAATGGGTAAAGCGCGGTGCGCGTGCCAGAACTACAAAGCAGAAGGCAAGACTGGAGCGCTATGAGGAGCTGAAAAGCCGAAGAGCGCCTGTCAGAGATGGCAGTGTGGAGCTTTCTTCCATATCGAGTCGTCTGGGACGTACGACGGTGGAGCTGCATCATGTGGGCAAGAGTTATGGCAGGAAGCTATTTTCTGATTTTACTTACATTTTCCTGAAAGGTGACCGGATTGGATTTGTAGGTGAAAATGGATGTGGAAAAACGACGATGATGAAGATCATTGCCGGGTTCATTTCGCCGGATGAGGGAGAGGTCGTTGTCGGTCAGACAGTAAAGATTGGCTATTATTCCCAAGAATGGGAAAATAACCCTTCTGCCGGTATTGCTTATATGGATCCACAGGCACGGGTCATTGACTATATCCGTGACACGGCAGAATATGTGCGCACAAAGGATGGCCTGGTGTCTGCTTCATCCATGCTGGACAAATTTTTATTCCCGCCGCAGGAGCAGTATGCGCGGATTGAAAAGCTGTCCGGAGGTGAGAAGAAGCGGTTAAATCTGCTCCGTGTACTCATGGAGGCTCCGAATGTGCTCATTTTGGATGAGCCGACGAATGATCTGGATATTCAGACACTGACGATTTTGGAGGATTATCTGGATTCCTTTGACGGGATTGTGATCGTTGTGTCCCATGACCGTTATTTTTTAGATCGCGTGACGAAGAGGTTATTTGTGTTTGAGCCGGGCGGTATTCGTCAGTTTGAGGGAAATTACAGCGATTATGCACTGGTGAGAGAGATGGAGCGTGTTGTTGGCGAGCTACCCGGGGATGCCGGAAAGAATGGTTCAGGAAAAGCCGGATCTGTAGGAGAGAATATAAATGGGACTGACAAAGCTGCACCGGTTGATGTATCCGGGACAGATTATCGGGCGCAGGAGCGCGCTAGACAGGGACGAGCACATTCTGTGAAGGTAAAATTCACTTATAAGGAGCAGCAGGACTGGGAGACTATCGAGGATCAGATTGCTGCTCTGGAGGAAAAAATAGAGTCTTTGGAGGGGCAGATTGCCGCCAATGCAAAGGATTTTGTGAAGCTGAATGAGCTGATGAGTGAAAAAGAGCAGACAGAAGGAGCGCTTGAGGAGCGCATGGAGCGCTGGATGTATCTGCAGGAAAAATATGAGGAGATCATGGCTTCCAAAGAGTAGATGATACTGGTAGTAATCGGATATGGGGTGAGTGGAAAATCCGTTACATTTCAGGATGGAGTCTGAAATGTAACGAAAATTCCGTTGTAAAAATGGAGTGTGATGGAACGATGAGTGATTGGAAAGTATTATTTGATGATAATTTCTGGGGCAGTGCCAGAGAGGAAGATCCTGCCTTTGAGGCGGGAATGGAGATGGAGCGTCCACTTTCCACAGTGGAGCATCCGGTGAATCAGGAGGTCAGCTGGTGCGGTGAGATATGGAAGATCCTGTCTGTATACACCTGCGAGAAGGGTCTTGTGATCGATTATTGTAAACAGACGGATCCAAAGGAGCTGAAAGCATTTATGGAGAAGTACCAGTCAGCCCATCTGGAGGAACATTTTGACGAGGAATTATTTGAACGGCTTCAGCTTGAAAATCCCACAGCGCCAAACGCGGCGATCCGTGTGAGCCGGGGCGATGTGGAGCTGCGCACGCGGTGCAGCAGCGGGCTGCATTATATGCCTGAGGAGCCGGGGCAGGGAATAACTTCCGGTTCAGATGTGGACAATGCTCCTGATTTTGAAGAGGATTGTGGAAAAGTGGAAAATGATCCCGTTGCGCTGGCATGTATGGAGCATTATGGATTGGACCAATCTCTTTCATACAGTATTTCCCGTGCGCATTTTCTGTGGGACGAGGGACATGTGGAGGATCTGTCCGGTCTGACAATCACATTTTATGAGCGTGAGGCACATATGCCGGGAGAACATTTTATTCTGACCGGGGAAAAGCAGCAGATTCCGCTGGTGCATCCAGTTACCGGAGAAAAATATACGCTGCATATCGATCACATTGAATCGAATGAGCTTCCGGGTGAGCATTTAGAGCGGATGAGACGGCTGCATGGGGAAAATGAACCGGAAATGCTGTATCCTTCTCATTTTGAGACGGTTTATTATGCAGTCGAACCGCAGACCGGTGAGGAGCAGTTTTGCCTGAAAGCATGTGCCGAAGGTGATGCTCCGATCGTGAAGGGGCGTGGTGGGGGTGCGGCTTCTTCTGTGGCGGTCATTGGCAGTGCAAGTGGACCGACCTCGGTGTTTGTGGCAGGAAGTGTGAAGTCAGAGCTTCGGATGAAGAGCATCTGCTCGCCGCTGTTTTTTGAGCCGACACCGGTGCGGGAGTGGTATATGAGTTATTTTGTGAAGGGTCGGGATGATCTGACGGTGGAGCTTTCGTGTGATTGATGGACAAATTCTGGCTCTTGTAGAATCAAAGGCTGTGTATGGATGCCTTTGATTAAGGATCAGACACAGTTCAGCAGCTTGATGATCTCTAAAAATGCGCGGTGGATACATTCACAGCGCTCCTGTAATTTGCCGTTTGGATGAAAATGACGGCGGCAGGAATGAAAAAAATGATGTCGCATAGAACCTAAATAAATTCTTTTATTTAGTCTATGCGACATTTTTTATTTTGTACCATTCAAAAGATGTACGCAATATTTATTTTGATCGATCTATCGCAGGGGCTTTATTTTCGCGTGGCGATCAGTTTACAGATCGGATTGCCCTGCGATGAAAATTTTTCTTCGTATTCGGTCATAATATTACCGGCAAACATTTCAGGTGTATGATGAAGGTCAAAGGTGTGTGCTGTTACCTTCCATAAATCAGAGGAACCAATCTCTTCCAGAGAAAAGTCAAAAAGCCCGCGATTGTCAGTTTTGAATTCGATGGTTCCATCAGGGATCAGAACCTGATCGTAGCGGGCTAAAAACTCAGAGGAGGTCAGGCGTCTGCGGGCGTGACGATCCTTGGGCCACGGATCGGAAAAGTTCAGATAGATCCGGGAAATCTCATCCGGGGCAAAAACAGCCGGAAGCTCAGCGGTATCCATGCACACAAAAAGCATATTTTTCGGTGGATCTTCCGGATCGATCTTCTGGATGGCCCGCAGCAGCACGCTGGTGTAGCGCTCGATTCCGATGTAGTTGATCTCAGGGTGTGCAGCTGCCTGGCCAAAGAGAAACTGGCCTTTTCCCATACCGACCTCGATATGGATCGGCTGTTCTTTTTCAAAATGTGTATTCCATTTCCCTCGCAGGGCGGCGGGATCATCAATGACATAGGGGCAGGCAGCCACTGCGGCGTCTGCGCCGGGGATATTTCGAAGTCTCATATCGTCAGATTTTCTCCTTAAAAAAGTCTTGCGTAACATATTCACGGATATTATACTAAAATAGGAAAATACTAAAATCAAGATAAAAATGAGGAAATCATGAAAAAACAAAAAAAAGTGATCAGCTGTCTGATGGCAGTTTTGTTATGTGTAATAAATCTTTCAGTTCCGGTGCATGCCGGGGAAAAATGGCCAAAAATGCCGGATGTGGAGGCTCCGTCGATCTGTGTGATGGAGATCACGACAGGTACGATCCTCTATGAGAGAAATATGGACGAGCAGAATTATCCTGCCAGTATCACAAAGATCATGACGGCGTTACTTGCACTGGAAAATTCTTCATTGGATGAGATTGTTACATTTTCTGCGGATGCCGTGTATAAAAATGAGGGAGATACTTCCCATATCAGCCGCGATCTCGGCGAAGAGATGACGATGGAGGAATGTCTGTATGGCATGATGCTGGAGTCGGCTAATGAGTGTGCCTGGGCTATCGGTGAGCATGTGGGCGGCACCATGGCGAATTTTACGAAGATGATGAATGAGCGTGCGAAAGAGCTGGGCTGTACGAACACTCATTTTAACAATCCGAATGGTCTGCCGGATGAAGAGCATTGGACAAGTGCACATGATATGGCGCTTATCTCTGCTGAGGCATATAAAAATGAGACATTTCGTGTGATTGCCGGTGCCCAGTCCTACACGATCCCGCCGACAAATAAGCATTCGGATTCCACACCGTTACACAATCATCATCTGATGGTCTATCCTTTTCATGGAAACTATGAATACCTGTATGAGTATGCGACAGGTGGTAAGACCGGATTTACGAGGGCGGCAGGAAGTACACTTGTCTCCTTTGCCCAAAAGGGTGATATGCCGCTTGTCTGTGTTGTGATGAGGGAAACATCTCCGAATCATTATACAGATACGCGTACAATGTTTGATTACTGTTTTGACAATTTTAAGCTGCTTCATGTGGCAGAGCATGTAGAGGATGCATCAGCTGATGAGGATACGCAGGCGTTTGCCAGCATTGATGAGGATGCAACGGTGATCGTTCCGGTCAATGTATCTTTTTCGGATCTGAAATCTGACATTGAGTATGAGAGCATTGATGAGGATGTGCTTGGTACACTGGTGTATTCCTATGCAGACCGTATCGTTGGAAAAGCGGATGTGAAAATGAACGATCTTGGTGCATATGACTATGTCTTTAGGGAAAATGTTGGCGGTGACCTGGAGGAAGATGAGGGAGTACCGGAGCCTGTGCCGGAAGAGATAGAGGAACAGCAAACACAGGATCCCCATAGTATCCATATTGAGATCAACGCAAGAAATATAGGTATGGCAGCCGGTGCAGTGGCAGGTGTTGTGATACTTGTTCTGTTATTGTATTGGTTGGGAACTCATTCTTATGTGATCCGTCAAAAGATCGCCGGCATGAGAAGCCGACGAATGGAACGCAGACGCTATCAGACGATCCGTGATACGAGAAAGAGTCGCAGACGGACAAAAAAGATAAGGAAAAGCAAACATCTGAGGTTTTAATTTTTATAGAGAAAACATGTTCGGTTTAGCCGATCAGCATGAGACGCTGGAGTATCTGCTCCAGCTTCTTTTTGTCTCTGGTGTAGATGATCAGTCCATTGTTTGTTTCCTGGATCGTCACATACTTTTCACGCAGCGTATCTGAGTGGGAAATGCGATAGGTAATGTAATCACGGTAATCAGGGTCAAGGGCAAGAAAGAGACGTTCACAATCATCCAGTGATTCTATGTGTGCGCCTGCCTGTTCAAGCAGCATGTGAATCTCTTTATCCTGAGCCACCTGTTCCGGTGTGCGGTCAATGATAAAAAAGCCATCTTCATCTTTCGGCATATTCATTGCCTTTACGGCACGCTGAACCTGCTTGGTCAGGCTGTCAGAGGGGGGATAAAGCGCCTCGAAGTATTTGATGAAGTCCGTTGCCATACGAAAATGTTTATTTTTGCCATTTTCCAGAATCTCTGTGATGAGGATGCGCCGGATTGCTTTTTCGCATTCCTTCCTCGAAGGGTTCTTTTTGATCGTATCGTCCATAGGTGCCTCCTGAAAATCTGCGTCTAAATGTCTCTTGCGACTTTTTCTTTTGTCTTAAAGTGATTATAGGACACCTTATGTTAAAATTCAAGTAAATAATATCCAAAAAACGACATGATTGACAAACTAGAAGGAAAATCGTATACTAAAAAAAGAACCAATATTACATTCATTGAGCGGAAAAAATCAGCATTTCTACACAAATTGGAAAGGGTGGAAGGTTTGTCCATGACAAGAGAAGAAAAGTGGGAAAGGGACGAAACTGCGATCCGGGAGCTTGTGAAGGCTCATGATGGTGTCGTAAAGGCATCGGAGCTGTACACGCTTGGTATTGATTATCGACGGATCCAGAGCTTTGTGGACTGGGGGGTACTTTTGCGGGTGAAAAACGGTTATTACAGCTTGCAGGAGGATCAGCTCTCAGAAGACGAGATGGTCTATCGTTTATTTGGTGAAGATGGTGTATTGACGATGGAAAGTGCACTTTTCATTTATGGTTATCTGCCTGTAAAGCCGGCAGAATATCAGATCGCTGTAGATAAGAATACATCAAAATCCCGTTTTCATCTGAATTATCCTTTTGTGCATCCCTATTACAGTGAGCCGAAGGTGTTATCGCTGGGGGTGACAGAGACGATGTTTGGCGGAGGGATGATGAAGATCTATGAGAAGGAGCGTCTGATGTGCGACTGCCTGAAATATGAGGATCGTCTGGACAGGGAAGATCTGAAACGGGCGTTGCGGGCATATCTTGCAGAGCCCTCGAAGGATATTTCAAAGCTTCTGTGCTATGCAAAGGAGCGAAAGGTATTAAGTAAGGTACAAAACCGGATTGGGGTGTGGCTGTAATTGGGAAAAAGTCCAAAAAGGAATCTGATCGGAAAGGCTGCACTTTTAGAAAAGAGTGGAGAGCTTGCAATTCCAATGGAAAAGCTGTTGTCATGTTATGTGATGGAGCAGCTGGCAGTGAAGCTTGCGTCATCTGAACGGGGGAAACGCCTGCTTTTAAAAAATCCGGGAGTGCTGGGACTTCACGGTCTGGATAAGAATACGGGACACCGGCTGCATTATGTTTATGTCATACGGCCGGATGAGCGCTTTTGCAAAGCGGATTTTGCTGTTTTTCTGAAAAGTACCATCAAGTGGGAGACAGAGACGAACATTCTCTGGAGCTGGCGGTCGCGGATGAATGGACACCGGCTGGTGGTGGAATTACTGGCGGTGCTGGATGATATGCGCATGCCGGTAGAATTGATCGTAGATCCGGTGGAGGAAGGAAGCTTTGATCATCCGGCCACAGATCATCCGCTCCGGCTTGTCATGGAAAACAACAAAACATGTCAGATTGCTGTTTATCCGGCTTTGGAGCTGTTTTATGATGATCTCGGTGAAGTGCTTTCAAAGCTGGAGCTGATCGGTGATATGGGAGCTTATGCGCGTATTTATGAGGCGCTGGGCGAGCTGGATTTTGAGGGCAGGAGCTTTCAGAAAAGCCTGGGCAGCTTTTGTTCCCGGCATGGGATTGTGATGGATGAGCTGCGATACGCGCAGATGGAGCGCTATTTCAATTATCCGTATATGGAAAAGAAATGGAGATCCTATGCAAAAAAGCAGGGAAGCACGGCTATATCGTGGCAGGAGGTCTACGGGAGATTCTGGAAGTTTCTCATGCCGCCCTGGAGTGCCAGCTTGCAGGGAATGGTCTATCTTGGCAGCTGGATTTCTGATCTTGGGAGGTATTTGGATTAAATGTTACTGGAACGATTACAGAACTATGACCAGTCAGATATTTATCCCTTTCACATGCCTGGCCACAAACGGCAGATAGAGCTGGGTGCAGATGCCTATCATCTGGATATTACAGAAGTAGAGGGATTTGACAATCTTCACCACGCGCAGGGAATTTTAAAAGAAGAGCAGGCGCGTCTGGCACAGTATGTGGGTGCGAAACACAGTTTTTTTCTGGTGAATGGAAGCACCTGTGGAATTCTGGCGGCGATTTCGGCAGCCGTACCCCGGGGCGGAAAGCTTCTGATGGCACGCAATTCCCATAAAGCGGCATATCATGCCCTGTTTTTGCGGCAGCTTCATGCGCATTATGTTTATCCACCGATCAGTGATTTTGATATACAGGGTGCGCTTGCACCGGAACAGATCCGGCGTGCGCTTTCACAGGATGAGGAGATAGATGCTGTGTATGTGACCAGTCCGACTTATGACGGAGTGGTATCTGATATAGAGGCGATCGCGCAGATTGCGCACAGCTTTGGAAAGCCCCTGATTGTGGATGAAGCCCATGGAGCGCATTTTGGTTTTCATCCGGCTTTTCCCAGGTCTGCGGTCAGCTGTGGTGCAGATCTGGTGATCCAGAGTGTACACAAGACACTTCCGGCGTTTACACAGAGTGCAGTGATGCATTTGTGTTCGGATCGTATGCAGGATCAGGTGCTGGAGGAATTTCTCGATATTTATGAGAGCAGCTCCCCCTCCTATGTCCTGATGGCAGGGATCAGTCGTCTGGTGCCTTTTTTACAGGCGGAGGGAGATGTGCGTTTTTCGGCATTGGCAGAGCATCTGCGGGAATTTTATGAAAAGAGCAAAAGACTGTGTCATCTGCATGTCATTCAGGAGGAGGATTTTGGCAGGTCTGATGCATTTGCACTTGATCCATCAAAGATCCTGATCAGTACGAAAAATTGCAATATCAATGGAAGGCAATTGTATGATCAGCTGCTTGCGCGATATCATCTTCAGCTTGAAATGTGTTCCGGAGAGTATGCGACAGCGCTTTGTTCGCTGATGGATGATCCACAGGGCTTTGAACGGCTGGCGGATGCACTGTTTCAGATAGATGCTGCTTTACGTAAGGAAGAGACGCCGAAATGCGGCTTTGTGGCGCAGATGTACCGTGAACGAGAGCAGGTGTGCTCCATTGCAGAAGCCAGGGAGCGCATGGGGGAGACGGTAGCTCTTAAAAAAGCTGTCGGCAGAGTCAGCGGTGAATATGTATATCTGTATCCGCCGGGTATTCCAATTCTTGTGCCGGGAGAGCGGATTGATGCGGATTTTGTAGCTGAAGTAGAAGAGATCAAGGCCCGGGGCATGATGCCGGAAGGACTTTGGGATATGCGGGCAGAATTTATAAAGGTATTGTAATTGCAATGCTTAAAAGATTAGAGTATACTAATTACGTCAGAGTAAGTCAAAAAAATATGAAATAATGGGGCTGATGATCCAGAAGGTCCCTGAAAGGAAATGTGCGACAGGTGAGTTATATATTTTGTCTCATGGGAAAAAGCTCCTCCGGAAAAGACACGGTTTATCAAAGGCTGTTGGCAGATGAGAAACTGGGACTGCATCGGCTGGTGACAGGGACGACGCGCCCAATCCGGGAAGGTGAGCGTGATGGGGAAGAGTATTATTTTTATACAGATAAACAATTTCATCAGCTTCAGGAGGAAGGCAGGATTATAGAATGCCGCTCCTATGATACGATGCATGGAATCTGGCATTATTTTACGGTTGCACATGACAAGCTGGATGTGGTGCATCAGGATTATCTGACAATCAATACGCTGGAAGCGTATGTGAGACTGCGGGATCATTTTGGAGCAGATCGTCTTGTTCCGGTGTATTTGGAAGTGGATGACGGATTGCGGCTGCAGCGGGCACTGGATCGTGAGCGGGCACAGTTACAGCCCCGCTACAAGGAGATGTGCCGGCGTTTTCTGGCGGATGAGGAGGATTTTTCGACAGAAAATCTACAGTGTGCACAGATACAGCCGATTTTTCAGAATGTTGTGCTGGATGAGACGGTAGCTCAGGTAGCTGCCTATATCCACGAAATACAAAACAGGTGAAATATGGATAATTTTAAAGTAAATGGAACAACTCCGCTGTCATCGGTCAGGCAGACAAATGATGTACAGCAGGTAGATGACAGCTTTCGCTTTACATTGACGAGTGCGATCGAGGATGCAGATCTTCAGACAAAGATCAACCGAATGCTTCAGGATATTAATGTACAGGGCAAGTTGATCGCGAGACATATGGATATCCGTGAGATGAAACGTTACCGGGGGCTGATCAGGGATTTTTTGAATGAGATCGTAAATCGTTCCCATAAGTTCTCCAGAGAGAATTTTTTAGATCACAGAGGGCGGCATCGTGTGTATGGTATTATCCGCCTGATCGATGAGAATCTGGACGAACTGGCACAGGAGCTGGTGGAGGATGAAAAGAATCAGATTGATATTTTGAGCCGTATCGGTGAAATTGAAGGGTTACTTTTGGATATATTAACGTAAGGAGGCACTTATGGCAGCTTTTTCAGATATATTGGGAAACGAACAGATCATTGAACACCTGCAGAATGCGATCCGCATGGGGAAAGTGAGCCATGCCTATATTTTCAATGCGCCGGAGTCATCCGGCAAGCGGATGATCGCTGAGGCATTTGCAGCTGCACTTCAGTGTGAGAAGAAGGAAACGGAAGCCTGTGGGGAATGTCATTCCTGCAAACAGGCCCGGAGTCATAACCATCCGGACATTATTTATGTGCAGCATGCGAAGCCTAATACGATCAGTGTAGATGATATTCGCGTGCAGATCAATCAGGACATTGTAATCAAGCCTTACAGCAGTCCTTACAAGATTTACATTGTCGATGAGGCGGAAAAGATGAATGTACAGGCGCAAAATGCACTGCTCAAAACCATCGAGGAGCCACCGGCATACGGTGTGATCCTGCTTTTGACGACCAATGCAGATCTGTTTTTGCCCACGATCCTCTCACGCTGTATCCGTCTGGATCTAAGGCCGGTTGCAGATGATAAGCTGAAGGATTTTCTTATGAAAAAATGTGGTGTGGTAGATTATCAGGCAGATCTCTGTGTGGATTTTTCACAGGGAATCGTTGGAAAAGCCGTGACACTGGCATCTTCTGCGCATTTTAATGAGATCAAGGAAGCTGCGCTTCAGCTGGTAAAGCGGGTGAAAGATATTGAGCTGTCTGAAATGATCGGTGCGGTAAAGCACATCAGTGAATATAAACTGGATATCAACGATTTTTTCGATATCATGATGATTTGGTATCGGGATGTGTTATTATATAAGGCAACAGCGGACGTAAATGGACTGATTTTTAAGGATGAGGTCTATGAAATCAAAAAGCAGGCGAATACCAGTTCCTATCATGGAATCGAGCTGATACTGGAGGGTCTGGAAAAGGCAAAGATGCGTCTGGATGCGAATGTGAATTTTGAGCTTGTCATAGAGCTTTTGTTGTTGACATTAAAGGAGAATTGAGATGATAAAAGTAGTAGGAATCCGATTTCGAAATGCGGGAAAGATCTATTATTTTGATCCGCAGGATTTCGAAATGGAAGTGGGGAGTCACGCCATCGTGGAGACTGCCCGGGGAATTGAATACGGAACCGTTCTGATCGCGCCCAGAGAGGTGGCGGATGATCAGGTGGTACAGCCCTTAAAGCCGGTGATCCGGGTTGCTACCGAGGAGGATACAAAGACGGTAGAGCGGAATAAGGAGCGGGAAAAGAGTGCGTACAAGACCTGTCTGGAAAAGATTGCAAAGCACGGTCTGGAAATGAAGCTTGTACAGGCGGAATATACCTTTGATAATAATAAACTGCTGTTCTACTTTACTGCGGATGGACGAATTGATTTTCGCGAGTTGGTGAAGGATCTGGCAAGCGTGTTCCGCACCCGTATTGAATTGCGTCAGATCGGTGTGAGGGATGAGACAAAGATGCTTGGTGGAATCGGCATTTGCGGAAGAGAGCTGTGCTGCTGTTCCTATCTTTCTGATTTTGTTCCGGTGTCGATCAAGATGGCGAAGGAGCAGAATCTGTCATTGAATCCCACAAAGATCTCCGGTGTTTGCGGCCGTCTCATGTGCTGTCTGAAAAACGAGGAGGAGACATACGAATATCTGAACAGCCGTCTGCCGGGTGTGGGTGATTCTGTCACTACGGCCACAGGTCAGGTGGGTGAAGTACAGAGTGTGAATGTAATGCGACAGAAGGTGAAGGTTCTGATTGAGGTGGATGATGAGAAGGAGCTTCACGAGTATGATGTAGATGAGTTAAAATTCAGACCCCGCAAGAAGAACGTAAAGCTTTCTGCCAAAGAACTGGAGGAACTGGAAGGTCTTGCAGATGAGGAGTTGGAAGAGCCTGAAAACCAGCCGTCCCAAAAGCCTGAACGCGAGAAACGGGATGGACGCCGCGGACAGGATCGTGAGGAGCGCGAAAATCGTGATCAGAACCGCGAAGGCAGAAGTCAGGGACGTGAAAACCGTGAGCAAAACCGGGAAGTAAGAGAACGCAAAGATCGTGATCGGAATAAAAATCGTGACCGAAGAGATGCGCAGGCACAGAAAGATGGGGACAAGCGCAATGAGCGTGAAAACCGCGATTATCGTGAAAACCAGGAAAATCGTGAAAACCGCGACCAGAATCAGCGACGGAACCATCACTACAGAAACCGGAATAAGGATCGGGGAAAGGATCGTACAGACCGTGGAGACAAGACAAATGCCGGGGCAGACAGACAGCCCTCAGAATCAAAGCCTTCGTGAGCACAGCTGTTACCTTTTAAAGCCGGGAGAGAGGCTGGATGATCTGGAGCGCAATGGCTACCGGATCATTCAGAGTGAGAAGCGTTTTTGTTTTGGCATGGATGCAGTGCTTTTATCTGGGTTTGCCCAGGTAAAGCGGGGAGAACGGGTATTGGATCTTGGAACAGGGACAGGTATCATCCCCATTTTACTGGAGGCAAAAACGCCGGGTGAGCATTTTACCGGACTGGAAATCCAGCCGGAGAGTGCGGATATGGCGCGTCGCAGTGTGGCTTACAACGGGCTGGAGAAAAAAATCGAGATTGTGATCGGTGATATCAAGGATGCTTCGACGTTGTTTGGGGCATCTTCTTTTGATGTGATCACAACGAATCCGCCTTACATGATCGGACAGCATGGTCTGCAAAATGCGGATGAGGCAAAAACCATCGCCAGACATGAGGTCTTTTGTACGCTGGAGGATATCATAAAGCAGAGTGCAAAGCTGCTAAAGCCAAAGGGTCGTTTTTATATGGTGCACAGGCCTTTTCGTTTAGTTGAGATCTTTTGCCTGATGCATGAATACGGTATTGAACCAAAACGCATGAAAATGGTGCATCCCTTTGTAGACAAGGAGCCAAATATGGTGCTGATCGAGGGCTTGCGCGGCGGAAATGCAAGGTTGACGGTGGAAAAACCGGTCATTGTATTTCGGGAGCCTGGAAAATATACGGAGGAGATCACGGAAGTCTATGGATACTAACGGAACCTTATATTTATGTGCAACACCGATCGGAAATCTGGAGGATATCACGTACCGCGTGCTGCGCACGTTAAAGGAAGTGGATCTGATCGCAGCGGAGGATACAAGAAATTCCATAAAGCTGCTCAATCATTTTGAGATCCATACGCCGATGACGAGCTATCATGAGTATAATAAAATTGAAAAGGCATATCAGCTGATCGAGCAGCTGCGTCAGGGAAAAAATATTGCACTTATCACAGATGCCGGAACGCCGGGAATCTCCGATCCGGGGGAGGAGCTGGTGCGCATCGCACTGGAAGCGGGCATGCATGTGACGTCTCTTCCGGGGGCGGCAGCATGTATCACCGCGCTGACCATGTCCGGGCAGCCCACCAGACGCTTTGCCTTCGAGGCTTTTTTGCCCCGTGAAAAGAAGGAACGGGCAAAAATATTGGAAGAGCTGAAGACAGAGACACGGACGATCATTCTCTATGAAGCGCCGCATCATCTGATCGCGACACTGGAAGAACTGCTTGAGGTGCTTGGAAACCGTTCGATTTCCCTGTGCAGGGAGTTGACGAAGAAACATGAAGAAGTTCAAAAAACGACCTTAGAAGATGTCCTATTATATTATAAAGACCATGAACCACGGGGGGAATATGTCCTTATAATTGCCGGACGAGACCGGAAGGAAATGGAAGAACAGGCGAGAGAAGCCTGGGAGGAGCTGTCATTTTCCGAACATATGGCAATCTACGAAGCAAAAGAGATTCCCCGCAAGGAGGCCATGAAGCTGGTGGCAAAGGATCGGGGAATCTCAAAGCGTGATGTCTATCAGGCATTGTTGTCGGAAGAGTCATAATAAAAAAGAGGTAAATAGTTTTTGATAATGGAAAAAGGTGCCGGACCGATGGCGAGCAGTGCCTGATGAAATGCTTTTTCGTTGTAATCAGAGCCGTATCGGAGCATGGCATCTTTTTTTAGTTCCAGAAATTCCAGGTATCCTACGTAATACTTTAAGTAGTTTGCAGGTGTTTCTACAACAAGCTCATATACATGATCTGCGGCCTCAACAGAGGTGATTCCAAAATCAGAGAGGAATTCCAGTACAATATTACGATCCCATCCTTCCGCATGAACACCGATATCAATAGATGCATAGAGGCTTAAGGTGGCTGAGGCGTTGAGCTGCAGTGCACGTGCAAGTGTATCATCAAGTCCGGCATAATCATAGGATTGCATTTCTACATAGGTAGCCCAGCCCTCGGTGTAGCCCCCGAAGTTTAATACATGGCGCAGAGGAGCAAAGCCCTGTTCATAAGAGCTGATCGTCTCATACAGATGACCGGGATAGCCTTCATGCGCAAGTGTGGTAAAGAGTTCGATCTCAGACCGGGTGTATGCCGGGTTAATGTAAATGTTGTTCTCGTCCGGGTCATCGATGGGTGCGGTGAGGTAGAAGGCCGGAGAGAGATATTTTTGCATGGCCGGTTCTACCGTTTTTATTTCATATTCATTGTCCGGGGGATCCGGGAAATCCACAGACATGCATGATTTCAAGTGCTCCAGCATCTGCTTCGGTGTGTTCCAGTTTAATTTCACATGAGACATTTCGGACAAAATCTCGGGGTTAGAATTTATAATTTTTCCAAGTTCAGACAGATCTTTATGTCTTTTTTCTGCGATCATTTCATTTAATTCTGTGACAGAATGTGCGCTTGCTGTCGTTTTTTTCACAAGGTAGGAATAGTAGTCTGATCCCTTTGGAAGCTGGCAGAGCCCGCCTTCATTTTTGGATGTTTCCCGCAGCCGGGAGAGTGCATGGCTGAGATTTTCATATGAAGGAACCAGACATTCATCGATGAGGGACTGGTGTTCTTCTAAGTAAGCCGTCTGGTACGCCGCATCCAGACCGGGAACCTTCGCCAGTTTTTCCGGAAAGGTTTCTGTCAGGCAGGAAAAGGCAGGTGGATTTAGCTGAGAGGATAGCTGGGCGATGATCGCATCCGTGGCAAAGGTGGGCATAAAAAGTCCTTTTGCCGCTTTTTGTTCCTCGAAGGTGATAAGATCCGAAAAGTAGTCCGGTACGGCTGACAGCAGTGAGAGATAGTCTTCTACATCAGAAGTATTCCGAAAGGTATATTCTGCCAGCAAAATCGGAAGCTCTGCCTGAATGCCATTGATGGGGTTTAGTGGTTCTTGATAGTAGTAATAGGCGCAGCCTGTCAGATTCTGCTCCAGCGTATAGTTTAAAATATCATAGGTCAGCCGCTGGCTGACAGGGAGTGTATCATAATCAAATTTCTCACAGGCGGCGCGGATATTTTCGCAGGATAGACGTGTGGAAAGAACGGTTGTCTCATCCAGTGAGCCGAGTGAGACCTCGTGCTCTGTGATGCCGTAGTTTTCCGGATGGGCGAGCGTGTAATGGAGCCCGATGGTGTCAGAGGCCAGCTGATCCTGAAAGAGCATTTGCGTGTAGGAGGAAAAATCCGGCTGTTTTTTCTTTTGTAATGAGGAAAAAGCAGACATGCTGCCGGTAAAAAGTATGGCAATGCATAGTCCCAGACCTGCCAGCCGGATTCCAAGCCTTGTTTTGTTGAAGTGAGATTCTTTTTTGATCATCGTTTTTATTTCGATACCTGTCATTGCACTTTTTCCGGGACTATGCTAAAATAAAGCCCTAATTCTAATGTCTTTAGATTCTATGTTCCGAATCCCTGTAATATGAATCACAAGGAGGGATTTCAATGAACAAGCAAAAACCGGTATCTGCAGCACGGGTCGCCCTGTGGCTCTGGCTGTTTTTAGCGGTATGTCTGTTTCGGCCGCTCGCTGTGTCTGCGGATGAAACAGATCTCTATCACGAAAGTCTGAAATTTGATTCCAATGGAAATCTTCTGATGACAACACGGGATAAAAAAGCGGGTAGCAGTGTGCGCTATAAGACGATCGGGTGGACGCTGAAGCGTACGCAGGCGTCTTCGGACCACACATCCAGCGTGCGCTTAAGGCTGGAGCAGAATGGTGCATCTGTGCCTGATCCTTCAGATCCGGATTATGTGTTTACTTATTTTAAATGTGACAAGGCATTGATCTTTGCAAAGATTGGTGAGGCGTCGGAGGACTGGCAAAAGGATCTGTATCAAAATGGTGGGACAGTCTATCTGGACGCGATCATGACGATCGTGGAAAATGGCCGGACGCTGGGCTCTATGGATGCAAATGGCATTTTGCGTGGGGAAGTGTACACGACGGCATATGGGATCATGAATGCGAGAGACTGGGCGGATGTACAGGGACTGCGGACACATTTTAATAAAGCCCTCTATTTTCCGCCGTTGCCTGACATGCTGGTGCCGGAAGAGGCGCAGGAAGATCAGGTGAAAATCGTGTATGGCACAAAGGAGCGGGCGAACTGCAATGAAGTGTATGTACAGGCTGCATCCAAAGATGAACCAAAATTTGATGTAGAAAAGGGGATACCTACCGGCGAGGAGGCGCTGGTGACAGGGCAGTTGCAGAAATATTACTATCGGGTGATATTTACACACTATTATGGAACGGCAGCAGTGCCTGTCACGATCAATGTGACATATACGTATACGGAGGAGACGGAGGAAGGGCCGGTCAGCCGGTCTTTTACCAGCAGATCGACCTATTATGCCAGCCGCCCATATTCCTACTACCGGATCAAGGAATTGCATTTGTACGCTTTGGAGCAGGTAATTACAGAAAATGAAGCGCTCCCTGTCGTTCCGTTAGAATCTGAAAGATTATATCAAATGGAGCTGACGCTTGAGCGGAATCGGGAAAAATATTTGGAAATCCCGTCTTTTTCCACGTCAGTGTATGGGGGAGACCTTACGGAAGGAAATTGTATCAGCGGCCAGGAGCTCCAGCAGATCGCTGATTCGGTGGCAGGAGATGTGACGGTAAGAAATGATGTATTGGGGATCGATGGAGAGACGATTTTGGACGGTTCCACGGTCAAAGCATCTGCTCCACAGCCAATGGAGCAGAGCGGTGCCCGATTGAGGCCTTATCAAAGTGCAGATATGATCATTCCGCATACTAAGAAAAATGACGTCTATGATACTTATGCGGTGGCGGTTTACCGGAATGTGCTGGAGCAGAATATCAGGGAGCATGTGGTAAAGCATGTGAATGAGGTGGTTGTCCATACACCTGTGGTCTGTAAGGGCGGAATTTCCGATGATATTGCCCATAATCAGCAGATCGTTCCGACAAAATATATGAGTCTTGTGCTGGGAAGAAGCTTTCTCGTTGGGATTTCCACAGTTGGAACCCATAAGGACCAGAAGGGGTACAAAACGAGGGATTATGCGACGTACACGGCGCTGCGTCAGATCCGGTTTCCATTTGAAGTATATGCAGACAATGTCCGGTATGACAAAAATACGTGGATCGACCTGCCATCGGAAAGCCAGACATTTTATCTTCCGGTAGGTGTTCATGAGGGGGATTACCGGATCCGGTACCGGACAATTGCCAAAAATGCAGCGGCAAAGCGTGGAGGAATTGACAAAAACGGGTATCTGGCAAATATGGACCTGTCTGAGTATGGTGCCTACGATGAATTGACTGTGACAGTCGTTGGCCGGATGTATGATCTGGCAGTGACGGATATTGTGGATTATCCCCGGTGGCGCAGCGTATTTTACAGGGCAGATGGATCCAACAGCCGGTATGCCTTTTGGGTGGGAAGAAACAATCTGGAGGGAGATCTGTTTTCTGCGCGCCTCTCACAGGGTATTCTGCCGGTTTTGCAGGGAGATCATCCGTATAACCGGTCTGCGCATGCGGCGGGACTGGGTTATCGTGTGAAGATCCAGCTGAAAACCGTCGGTGATATGCGTGGAGATGAGGCGCAGGTTGCACTACTTCCTACTTATTATTATATCTCCCGGGATGGCAGCAGACGCCAGCGGGTGCACCTGTATCGAAAAAAGGATTTATCTGAGGTGTATCAGATCCTGCTTTTGACTGCGAGAAACCGAAGCTTTGTGCCGGTGGAGACGCGAAATGTTTCTGATCCGCAGATTTGTGCGCAGTCGGTGCAGGTGTGGGATGGAGAGTATCAGCTGTCTCCGGATCTGTATCTGGTGGACGCGGACGTTGATCTGGACAGCTATATCAGACAGCATGGCGGGCGCATCCGGCAGCAGGATCCGGTATTCCTCCGGGACGGTTATCTGCTGGTGCAGTTTGAGGTGCGCTCCTATGCAGCGGATTCTGACCAGACAGGGCACTTAAGCTATGCGAACACAGGAAACAGCGTGCGCGGTTATTGTAATATGTGGCGCTTACAGGGATTTTCCTATGAGCGAATGGATGGTCTCGGAAATCGTTTTTTGTTTGCGGACGGCGACTGCCTGTTGTTTGATACAAAGTATACGCTGCACAGCGATTATGAGAGCTGGGGGACGCATTAAATAAAGAGAAGAATGATTTTTAGACGATAATGTATGCAAGTATCATGCTCATCACAATCCCCGCGAGGGTAGCAAGCAGTGCACAGGGCAGTGTCCAGCGCGTCTTACGGATCCTGACGGCCATAAAGTAGACGGACATCGTATAAAAGACGGATTCCGTGCAGCTGAGCATGATGGAGACACCGAGTCCCTGTAGCGAGTCTGTGCCGTATTCTTTGAAGATGTCTAGCGCCAGTCCGGTGGCGGCGGAGGAGGAAAAAAGCTTCACAAAGGCGACGGACAACAGTTCCGCGGGAAAATGCAGCCATTTGCACAATGGGGCAAGAAGTCCTGCGAGCCAGACCATAAAGCCGCTGGCCCGCAGGATGCCGACAGCGACCATAAGTCCGACCAGTGTGGGAAGGATCTGCACAACAATCTGAAGTCCACGCACGGCACCGTGGATAAATGTGTTGTAAATGTCGCAGCCTGTGAATAAACCATATCCTACGATGATGAAGATGAACAGAGGAATCGCGGCATCTGATAAAAAAAGCAAGAAAGACATAAGCTGCTCCTTTGAAGGCACTCTGTATTACTATATGAACCATTACAAAAGAGGTGCATATAATAAAAAAAGTCGGAGCTGTTCAGAATAGGCATATGGAATGCCTGGTTTTCATATGGAATTGCCTTGAACAGTCAGGATAGAAGACAGGGGTGTACATCTATGAATTATCTTTGGGGTGGAATGATCGTAATTGGTATTATTTTTGGGGCATTTCATGGTGGCTTTGGTTTGATCACGACGGCGGCTGTGGATTCAGCAAAGGAGGCAGTCAGCCTTGCGATTGCCATGGCGGGGGTGGTCGCCATGTGGACGGGGCTCATGGAGATCGCCCAGGAGACGGGCTTGTTAAAGGCCTGCGCAAAAAGACTTCGCCCGTTGCTGCGGTTTTTGTTTCCGGGATTACCGCAGGAAAGCCGTGCCAATGAGCTGATCGCAACCAATTTTATTGCAAATATTTTTGGGCTTGGCTGGGCGGCGACACCGGCGGGGTTGGAGGCCATGCAGGAGCTGAAGCTGCTTTCAGGAGAGAGAAAAGGAGTCGCCAGCCGCGAGATGTGCACATTTCTTGTGATGAATATTTCCTCTCTACAGCTCATTCCGGTCAATATGATCGCTTACCGTAGTCAGTATGGCAGCGTGAACCCGACAGCTATCGTGGGACCGGGAATCGTAGCAACACTTGTGAGCACGCTGACGGCGATGATTTTGTGTAAGGTGGTATGTGGAAAGAGGAGAGCATGAATCTTCTCTTTCTGATTTTCCCATAAGTTCCCAAAATAAAATTAAGTATTTATCGTTAATTGATGGTAATATTCCATTGCTGTAAAGAAGCATTTTTCAGAAGATCCTTCCCAACCAAATGCAATCTGGTGCCATAGTTGGTCGTATTTTAGAAGGCTCCAGTAAAAAGGTTTTTCTAAATTGTCATGTGTATGTTTGGTCAGAGATATTTTAATGGCGTATTCAGGTTCCATTTTACAAACAACCTCCCGGAGAGTATAATATTTCTATTAGTATTTTCTATAGGACAAGTATATTCAAAATGATAGGAGATCATGTATGTTTGATGAGAAAGAAAAAGAGGATTTGGATTTATTAGTTCAAATGGGGAGAAAGCAGGGGGGAAAACTTAGCTCCATGTTGATTTCAAATTTTTTTGTGGGATTTTCTTCTGAAAAACAGACTAAAAATACATATCAGGAAATGATAGCATATCTTGAACAGGCAGGGATTCAAATTGTGGATGATAGTTCAGAGATAGAAATAGAGGATGAGCTTCAATCAGTTCCGGAGATACGTCCATTTGATCCAAGTAAAATTGATATTGATATGAAAACGATGGAATTGTCCAGTATCATTAAGCGTCTGGAATATCATGAAATCAATATGAATACAGATTTCCAAAGGAAAAGCGGATTATGGACGCAGAAGCAGAAAAGCCAGTTGATAGAATCGTTGCTTCTTCGAATTCCGATTCCGGCTTTTTATTTCGATGGAGGAATTAAGGATAATTGGCTTATTATTGATGGGTTGCAGCGTATCACTGCATTAAAAGAATTTGTTGTAGATCAAACATTAAAGCTTTCTAATTTGGAATTCTATCATGATTTGGAGGGTTTGACTTTTCCAGAGCTTCCGAGAGCTTTTGTCAGAAGGATAGAAGAAACAAATATTATTGCTTATATTGTTAAAGGTGGAACGCCTGAAAACGTGAAATATAATATATTTAAAAGAATTAATACAGGAGGACTGGAATTAAGTTTTCAGGAAATTCGCCATGCGTTGTATCAGGGTCCGGCAACGGCGTTGTGTAAAAGACTCGCAAACATTCCTGAGTTTCAGATGGCCACTACATATAGCATTCGGGATGATCGGATGATGGATCAGGAGTTCGTGCTTCGCTTTATAGCAGTATGCTATTATGGAATCGAAAAATATGAAGGTATTCCTGATAACTATTTAAATGGAACCATGGCATACTTGAATTCATCGAATCGAGCAGATGAATCTGATATAGAAAAGCAATTTAAGAGAATCATGGTTGCATCCAAAAATATTATGGGAAAATACGCATTTAGAAAATTAGGAGAAAACGGAATTCGTCGGCCGATCAATAAGGCAATCTATGAGGCTTGGTGTAGAAGCTTGTTTATTTTGAAGGATGAAGAAATTGTTTTTCTGGAAAAGAACAAAAAGCAGATATATGACAGTTTTTTGGAACTCTGTAATGATTCTGTATTTTTACAGGTAATCAAGTCCAGTGATAAAAAATCGTTTTTGATGCGTTTTACATATATCAGCAATATGCTAAGGAGGGTATTGAATGATAAAAAAGATAAAGGTAGCGAATTTTAAATGTTTTGAACATCTTGATTTAGATTTTTCAGGTTTGAATTTACTTTCTGGAATTAATAGTATGGGAAAATCGACTTTGATACAGGCATTATTGTTACTGAGGCAGTCCTACGAACAAAAGGTTTTAGAAAAGGGAATTTTCTTAAACGGGAAATATACAAGCCTTGGAGTCGGAAAGGACATATTGTATACAAATGCTAAAGAAAATAAGATCAGTATTGCAATAGAAGATGAACATCGGCTTTTGAGTGCAGAATATGATTATAACGCAGCGTCAGATTTTCTAAAACTGGCAAACATGGTACGTAATGACTGGGTGAATGAGATGAATCTGTTTGGCAGTGGTTTTCATTATATAGCGGCAGATCGCCTGGGCCCTCAAAGCAGTTATGAAAAATCGTATTATGAAGTGTCGGAAAACAAACAGATTGGAAATCATGGAGAATACGCGGTACATTATCTTCAGGCTCATGATCTGGACGAGGTAGCAAATAAGAATGTATGGTATGACGGAGAGGAAAATATTCGTCTTTTAAAACAGGTAGAGTGTTGGATGGGAGAGATTACGCCGGGGATTTCTCTGAGAATGGAAGAATATGGACACAGTAACCGGATTGGTCTTACAGTACATCAGACAAGCAGCGTAGGAGCAGATTATTTTACTGCGCAAAACGTAGGATTTGGAATTTCTTATGTATTTCCTGTGGTCTTGGCATTGCTAAAAGCGAAAAAAGGAGAATTGTTAATTTTGGAAAATCCGGAGGCACATCTTCATCCGAAAGGACAACGAAAGATGGGGGAACTGATTGCAAGAGCTGCTCAGGGGGGAGTACAGATTATTGTAGAAACCCACAGTGACCATGTTTTAAATGGGATTCGTTTGTGTGCAAAATATGAGAGAATAGATCCAAATCTTGTTCGGCTATATTATTTTACAAGAAAAGAAATAACAGATGATAAGGAGTATAGTATTATACCGATTGTTGAAAACCCTATCCTGAAATCAGACGGAAGATTGAGTTTTTGGCCGGCTGGTTTTTTTGATGAATGGGACAAGGCAATCGATGATTTGTTCTAGAGAGGTAAGACTATGCAGATGATATTAAATGAACTATCTGCCAGATTTCCAGTTCCATCTGTTGAGAGTGGAAAACAGATTATGGATATATTTCTCAATACTTGTTTTAGAGTAAAGACAATCATACATAATGACAGCATTCTGCTGGATCAGGATTATAGATCTTTTGAACTTGCATCCGGCTATCGAATTGAGCAATGGAGAAATGATCCTACGGTGGATGTGGAAAGTAAAAGGAGATTTCGGGTACTTTTAAATAAATCTGTTGTTTATAATTCGGAGGAGTTTGATCAAGAAAGCGATATAGATTTTAAAACAGAATTTAAGTATCAGGAAAAAAGTTCAAAAGGATGTCTTTTAGCCTATGAGATGGATGGAGTGGTAGTTAGTTTTCTGAGTAGTGATCACTGGAAAACACCACAGATTTCGGGAATCTATATTGAACTTATGGATAATGGAGAGATAGAACAAAGCCCGGTTCAAATTCCAAATGTATCGTTTAATGAAAATATAGATAGCTTTAAAAAATATCATGATGGAAAACAGGAGGAACGTAGGTATACAGATATAGTGTCCGGTCAGGATATTATAAATGGTGCAGAGCACATATTTCCCAATCTGGTATTTTGCGAAAATGCGATACAGGGTTGTAAGAGAAATGTTGGCGTATCAGAGGCAGGACAAGTATATAAACGCTTACTGGAATTACAACGGGCGGCAGAAAATATGAAAGATGTATTTGATAAAAATACTTTAACAAAAGCAACGCCGGAATCCGAAGCAACATTGAAGCAATTTTCGCAAGAGCATACGTTTGGCCTTCCAGACGGAAGTGTAAAACGGTTTTCTTGGCATATTCGTTATACCGGAGGATATGCCGGGCGGATATTCTTTCATCCTGTTCCTGAGAGAAAGGTTATTTATATAGGGCATATAGGTCATAAGTTACCTACAGTTAAGTATCATTAATCTTATTTTAAGGAGGCAAAGAACGATGTCAGAGGCAGTTGAACAATTTTTACAGATGGTAAAGGAGTCGGATAACATCGTATTTTTCGGGGGCGCAGGGGTTAGCACGGAGAGCGGAATACCGGACTTTCGCAGTGTGGATGGATTGTATAACCAAAAGTATGACTATCCGCCGGAGACGATACTAAGCCACAGCTTTTATATAGCGAAAACAGATGAATTTTACAGGTTTTACCGCGACAAGATGCTGTGTCTGGATGTAAAGCCGAATGTGACCCATGAGAAGCTGGCGCAGCTGGAGGCGGCGGGCAAGCTGAAGGCAGTCGTTACCCAGAATATCGACGGGCTGCATCAGGCAGCAGGATCAAAGCGGGTGCTGGAGCTGCATGGAAGCGTGCACCGCAATTACTGCCAGCGCTGCGGCAAGCTGTTCGATGCACGCTATATACTGGAATCCCCGGATCCTGTACCGGTCTGTGATGCGTGCGGCGGCAGGATCAAGCCGGATGTGGTGCTCTATGAGGAAGGGCTGGACGATCAGACGATGCGGGATGCGATCTATTATATCAGCCATGCGGACATGCTCATTATCGGCGGTACATCCCTGGCGGTGTATCCGGCAGCAGGGCTCATCGACTATTACCGTGGAAATAAGCTTGTTTTGATCAACAAATCCGCGACGCCGATGGACAGCCGTGCGGACCTGGTTATTCAGGAAGGGCTTGGGGCGGTATTTAGTAAAGTTGAGGTGTAATCATGGAATATCAGGTAGGAGATATCGTTACATTAAAAAAGTGGCATCCCTGTGGCAGCCACGACTGGAAGATCCTGCGTGTCGGGGCGGATTTTAGGCTGGAGTGCTTAGGCTGCGGACACCAGATCATGATCGCAAGAAAGCTGGTGGAGAAGAACACGAAGGGGCTAAAGCATGTGGAGTAATGTCTTTCGGTAGAACGATATGATATAAGAAAAACCGCTGCCAATGCGCATGTACACATTGGCAGCGGTTTTTTACCGGATTTTTTAGCCTATGCCCTCGGTGTCAGAATACTTTTCCGTATAGCTTTTCACGAATTTCAGATTTGCCCCAGAGGTCTTTATTGTGATAGAATATTTGTCTAAAAGAGCGGGTGTGGACTGATAGAAACAATAAGTTCCTTTTTTCAGCTTATATTTGATATCGAGAGTCTGCTTATCAAAGTCATATTGGGGCTCATCGATATACTGAATTGCCTCTCCTGTATAGGATGTGCCCTTACAAATACCCCTATTATCTACATTGATATGTGAGTGTACAGTTACGGTACAGGGCTTCTTTACCTTAACGACGATGTATGAACTTATAACATCATTTTTTACGGTGAAGGTCTTTGATACTTTCTTTGTCCACTTTGAAGCAGCCTGTGTCTCCTGAGCAGGGAGAATCGTGACTGTCATTGCGATCACCAGAAGGATGGCGAACATGCTCTTTAAGATCTGTTTTGTTTTTCTTTTCATTTTGTTACTCCTTTCAAAGCCAAGATTTTGCAGCTATAAGTAAAGAAAACAGCTGCAAGTGTTGTTTCTTGTTGATATTTTTTATTATATAGGTATTTTTTATCAAAGGAGCAGGCACGGTACGAATCGAACAAAAAATGTACTCAATCGACAGTGAATGTGGACCCGGGTCCGGACATGGATGATACCGGGAAAGCACTGTTAGCGGAAAGAGGTAAGCAGTATAGAAAAAAATCCCGGATAAAAATTTGTACAAAAATTTGAGAAAAAGCACTTGCAGAAACAGAAAAAACATGCTAAAATACGTGCTTGTGAACTATGTTTCCTTGCTCACAAAATGTAATGTTTCGTTTCACCCGAGGTCATGCGAACAAAGCCATTTCGAATGGAAGGTTGCACCGGGACTTAGAAAAATGAAGCAATAATGTGTGGGCCAGAGACCAAAAGGAGGTAAAAACGATGCACAATTATGAATTAGCACTCATTGTGAATGCCAAGATCGAAGACGAAGTCAGAACCGCTACTGTGGAGAAGGCAAAAGAGTACATCACTCGCGCAGGCGGAACAATTACTGATGTTGAGGATTGGGGCAAGAAGAAGTTAGCTTATGACATCCAGAAGATGAGCGAAGGCTTCTACTACTTCATTCACTTTGATGCAGAGACTACTGCTCCGGCAGAGATTGAAAACAACGTCCGCATCATGGACAACGTTCTTCGTTTCTTGTGTGTTAGAACTGACGAGAAATAGAATAGGAGAACCGAATGAATAAGGTTATACTGATGGGTCGATTGACCCGTGATCCTGAGGTGCGTTATTCTCAGGGTGAAAATGCAATGGCAGTTGCAAGATATACGTTAGCAGTAGATCGCCGCATGAGCCGCAATAACCAGAACGGAGATCAGACCGCTGATTTTATCCAGTGTGTAGCATTTGGCCGTTCCGGCGAATTTGCAGAGAAATATTTCCGCAAGGGAATGAAGGTGCTTGTGACAGGCAGAATTCAGACAGGCTCTTATACCAATAAGGATGGACAGAAGGTGTATACCACTGATGTCGTAGTGGAGGATCAGGAGTTTGCTGAGAGTAAGAATGCCAGCCAGAACAATAGTTTTGGTGGTGGGTTTGCACCTGCTGACAGACCGTCACCCAGCGATGCCGGTGACGGCTTCATGAATATCCCCGATGGTATTGATGAAGAATTACCGTTTAACTAACAATTAAAACAGGAGGTAAAAACGATGCCTTACAATAAGAGTGACAGAGAAGGCGCTCCCGCAAAGAGACGCCCGATGCACAGAAGAAAAAAAGTATGTGTATTCTGTGGAAAAGATAATGTAATTGATTACAAGGATACAAACAAGTTAAAGAGATACATCTCTGAGAGAGGTAAGATCCTTCCCAGAAGAATTACCGGAAACTGTGCAAAGCATCAGCGTGCACTGACCGTTGCTATTAAGAGAGCACGTCACGTAGCATTGATGCCTTACGTTCAGGATTAAGATTAAGAAAAGGGATTTCTGTGAAAGCAGAGGTCCTTTTTTTGTGCAGAAAAATGCCATTCGTACCTCAGACACAGCCATTCACCCCGGTGGGACAAAGTGTGAGGACATTTTGTGTTAGACTTCATGATAAGACAGTGTCAGAGGTAAATGTGAAACTATTTACATGATGTTTTCGCTCATGAAGGAGTTTCGCAAATGCCAAAAGACAGTGTGAATGAAAAAGGAGGGCTGTAAATGAGAAAAAAACAAGGAGGGACGGTTATGAGAAACAGGCGCTTTTGCAATCGGGTCAGACAGATGCGCATAATAATGAGTATTTGTTGTGTGATCTGTATGATTGCGGCCGGAATCACGCCGGCGTATGCGGCCGAGACAACCGCAAAGCTGACAGCATCAACGGAGACAGCGGCACGAGGATCAACGACTAGTGTTAAGGTAGATCTGAGTGGAAATCCCGGAATCTGGGGCTTAAAGCTGAAGGTCATATATGACCATGAGGCGTTGAAACTGACTTCGGTTACGAATGGAAGCATCTTTGATCAGAAAGAGGTTACTTATTCTCCGGATCAGGATCCATTCGTCTATCTGGCTTATTATGAAAATATAGAAAATGGTACAGGAAATGGGCGGATGGCAAGCCTTAATTTCACTGTATTGAGCCAGACAGTAGGCAGCACTTACCCGATCACTCTGGATGTCGTACAGGTCATTGACATGTATGGAAAGGATGTTGCGCTTGAGACGCAGGATGGCATGGTAACAGTGGTATCAGGTAGTGGATCTTCAAACAGCGATTTTTCAGGCAGCGATTATACAGATAACAGCTCTACGGAAACCAAAACGGAGAAGCCGGAAGAAAAGCCCTGCCAGCATAAGAAGACAGAAGTAAAAAATGCAGTTTCTGCAAAAGAGACAAAGAGTGGTTATACCGGTGACATCTACTGTGCGGATTGCGGACAGCTGATCGAAGAGGGAAAAACGATCGCAGCATTCAAAAACAGTGCGCGTAAACTGAGTCTTCGTGTATCAGGCAGTACAGAGACAAAAAATGTACTGAAATGGAAAAAGGTCAGCGGTGCAGACGGTTATGTGATCTATGGATCTGTGTGTGAGGAAGAATTCGAGAAACAGACTGTGATCAAAAAAGGCAGTACAACGACCTGGACCGACAAAAAACTGGATCCGGGCACGTATTATCAGTACTATATCACGGCATACAAGCTGGTAAATGGTAAAAAACTGTGGATCGCAAAATCTCCGGTTATATATGCAACGACGGACGGCGGCGAGTACGGAAATGTAACAACAGTCACCGTCAATAAAGAATCCGTGACACTGAAAAAGGGTAAGACTTTTAAGATCAAGGCAGAGCAGACAGCGGATGAGCTTCCGATCGAAGAGCAGGCAGAGATCCGCTATGAGAGTGGAAATACCAAGGTGGCTACAGTAAACAGCAAGGGTGTGATCACTGCAAAGAAAGCAGGAAGCTGTGATATTTATGTATTTGCACAGAATGGTATCTACACAAAGATCAGAGTAAAAGTAAAGTAGGAAAGGAGAGAAGACGGTATGTTTAAACGAGTGTTAAGCGTCCTTTTAGCGACATCACTTGTTGTGACGCAGGTGCCGATGGATGTTCTGGCAGAAACCCGGAGCAGCGCAAGCACAGACATCAACGATTATTTGCAGGAAAGCAGATTACCTGGCGATGTCAACGGCGACGGCAAGGTAGACTTAAAAGATATCCTTGCTCTGAAGCAGTGCATCAAGGATGGCACAGGCTCAGGGAATCTCAATGCAGATGCAAATGAAGATGGAACTGTGGATGCAAATGATCTGGAGCTTGTCAAGGGATATGTGGCAGAGGACAAAAAGAACGACCTTAGCAAGAAGCTGGTAACTGTAGAATTTTATGACGGAAACAGTTTGATCGATTCATTTCAGGCGGTGAAAGGAGAGGCGCTTGGAAATGTTCCGGCGACCAATAAATCCTCGAAAGCAGGTCATATATTTGAAGGCTGGTATACTACGCCGGAAGGCAATGAGCGTTTTTATGCCAGTGAACCTGTTACCGGTAATCTGAAAGTATATGCAAAATATTCAGAAATGGAAGGTGCCAGCTCTGATCTGACAATTACTTCCTTTGCGCAGATGGATATGGGTACAGATGCCAGCTTTCAGGTAGTCGGCTCCGGAAATATCAATGATATTACCTTAGCTGTAAAAGACGGTTCTGATCCGGTGGAGCTGGACATTACCGGCAGTGATGCTTCCTATACGGTCACTGCAAAAGACGGCTTCAAGGAGGGAGCTTCCTATGAGCTGACTCTGCCGGAAGGCCTGAACTTTGTCGGAACAGAGGGAAAGACACTTCCGGACACGGTTCGCACCGCTTCCTTTACAATTAAAAAAGAAGCTGTGGACAATCTCAAGCTCAGCGATGATATCCACTATGTGCAGAACGATAACCCCTCTGCTTTGAAAGAGGGCGATCATGTGGCGTTGACAGAAGCAAAGGATGGGGATCTGATCTGCTTCTATAAGACCACCAATCCAAAAGACAGAGATTATAAGACGAGTGCTTATATGGATGATCCCGAGACCTGGTTCAAGGTCGGCTCTGTAGGCGATGGTACCGTGACGCTTGCAAAGCTGGAGGATACTGACAGCGAGAAAATGTACGAGGTTCCGGACAACTTCCCGGTAAAGGGAACGCTGCCGACAGGAGACAGCGGTACGCTGACACTGACCCCGGAGGATAGTGACGGCTATGAGCTGGATACTGAGTTCTACAAGCAGATGGTGGAGGAGGACGCAACCGCCGATCTTGCATATGCAAATCAGAAGATAGGCGTTGGTGATTTCATTTCCATCTATGCTTCTACTGACAACATTGATGATGAAAATGATATTTATTTTGGAAAAATTACCGCTTATGACAGCAGCACAGGCGTGCTCACCTATACAAAATCTTCTGCCGAGGAAATAGAGGCTTCCATGGATCTCTACGTGCAGCCTGTGTTGGAAGGCGATGATCTGCTTTCTGAGGAAGCAAAAGAGCAGATTGAAGAAGCAGTGCTTGCGCAGGTGGAGGAAAGCGGATTTGCAGAAGAAGCCGGATTTATGCTGGCAGAGCTGGCAACCCGCACCGATGGCTTCCGTAATATGGATGGTGTGGATGTCCTGTTTTCCGATGAAAACGGTAACCCTCTTTCAGATGAGGAGATCGAGCTTCTCAATCTGGGAAAATCCTTTGAGCTGAAAGATGGCGTTGAGCTGAAGGTGGAGATCGTTACATCCGGTGATCAGCTGCATTATAAAGATAAAGGCTCTGTCCAGCTGGGTATTGGCATTGATGCACAGTTTGAGGTAGAAGTAGAAGATGGTGGCAAGGTTGTCATTGATCTGTCTGCTACCTTTGTACAGGAGCTTGCTATCGGCGTTACAGCCAATGGCGAACTGGTAAAAAAGAAGATACTCTTTATTCCGATTCCAATTGGTGTAAAAATCGGTTCCTCTGTGGATCTGTTAAGTTACACCGGCGTCCGGGTAGACGTGCATGCCTATACAGTAGCCGAAGAGGATCAACCCATCTGGGAGCAGCTTCAGGAGGTTGCAAAGAACCCGGAAAAGCTGGCGGACGTTCTTCCTGCAAATGATAAGTTCGCAAAGGTCAAGGAAGGTCTGGAAACAGTCGGCGATGTCTTTGACAAGATTGATGAGGTCAAGGGCAAAATCGAGCAGGCGCGTGATAACGCAGAGAAAGCGAAGGAATATACCGAAGATCTTGCCATGCTCTGGGAGATGGTAGATGAGATGAGTGTGAGTGATCTGCCAGACGAAGAAAAATGGGAGGAAATGGGCAAAACCCTTGGCAAGACCAATATCTCCAAGGATCTGATGGATATGCTCGACCTCTCCACTGAGACTGAGCTTGACGCAGATCGCTATGCAGATAGTCTGGAAGATCTTCTTACGAAGTACAGCGAAATGCTGGAGAAGGAAACCGACTGGGTGAAGCTGGTTCAGGAAGAAATGTGCCAGACAGAGGTTAATATCAATGGTCTGGTTATTTACGCAAAGGCTGATTTTGTGGTGCGTGCGGATATGAACATTGCCATGGGTGCCAACATCCAGTATCAGGTAGGAAAGCGCTATACCTTCTGGGTGAAGGTCGGTCTGTTTAAGCCGGAGGCAGGAAGCGCGACCATGGATCTGGTGGATGAGGAGTTTGCATTCCAGTTCTATGTCATGGGCAAGCTGGGCATCAAAATGGGTGTTGAGGCCACCGCAGGCTTCGCCATCGGAGCTGCTGATGTGGCCCGTGTGGGTGTCCATCTGGAACTTGGACCATATGTGAAGCTCTATGGTTTCTTCATCTACGAATATGAACGGTCCCGTGCGGCAAATACCTCTGCATGGGTGTCCAATGAGCGCATGGCAGGTGCCCTGTATGTGGACTTTGGCCTTTACCTGATCGTGGGCGTTGATGCCGCAGCGTTGGATGACCTGTTTGAAGTGTCCTATGATTTTGTGGACACAGAGTTTCCTCTGTTAGAAGCAGGAGAAAAGAAGTATCCATATGCGTTCCAGTATGAACCGCAGGAGGATGAGCTGGTGCTCGTTCAGGATGAGGATGGCAACAGCAAAAACGGAATTACCATGACGCTGCCGGAGGAATACCGGGCGGTAAAATACTGTAATCTGGAGACGGGTAAATTAAGTTCGACTGTTTATAACTGGAACAATTACAATGCTACCTTGTCAAATCCGAATTTCCATATGGATGGAAATGGTGTCATTTCGGTTGATGTTCCGGATAATACTCGATATATGGAATGTGATTTAACTCTCACCTATAAATATGGCAAGCTGGCCTTCAGCCAGTACGATATGCAGGTGACGATTCCGCTGGTGTGGACGAATCTCTCTACAGACGAGATCAAGCAGTATTACACCGCTTCGGTCCGGGTAGGCAATGATACGGATGGCTATGAGACCGTCTGGAGCAAGCGTGTCCGCAAAAATCAGGAATTTAAACTGCCGACTGAGGATGAAGTGAAGAAGCTGATCGGTTACGATGAAGCAAAATACAGCTCGTTTACTTGTTTCGATGGCGCAGGTCAGACGACATCGCTGATTGAAAACAAAACCTACGACTGTACGGTGGATTATAAGCCATATTCCATCACGGTAAATGGCATTCAGAATGCGGATGGAACTACCGGGGAACAGACATTTACGACACACTATGGAGATGCCTTTGATTTCAGCGCCCTGGAAAAAACAGGAACAAATATTACAAATGATGTTCCGGAGCAGGCGAAATTTACGAAATTTGTAAATGTAACAACAAGTGCGATCGTTTCAGTAGGCACAGACAAAGATGGACAGCCAATCACTGAGGTGATCGATCTGACCCAGCCAGTCACAGGTAAAGTGGCACAGGCGATTGCGGACGGTAGTGTCACAGCAACAGCCAACTATGTGGATGATTCGGTACTTGTAACGTACCAGTTTACAGGAATTGACGCACCAAAGCATGAGGAGCGTATCCGAAAAGGCACTGTATCTGACTATGATTTCAGTACCATTGTGGCTGAACAGGGTATGATGGTCAAGAACATCAGCCCGGCGTTTGGAGCCGTTTATGCTTCTGTAAACTATATTGTGGAGTGCGGCGAAATTGTCGGTGATAAGTACAAGATAACGTTCGAAGAAAATGATGGCAATGAGGTTGCCGACATGGAAAGAGTGGGCGGTAGCCTGATCGGTAGTCTTCCGACACCGGAACGCGCGGGATATACATTCCAGGGCTGGTTTACCGATGAAGGGCTGACCGTACCATTTACGGAAAAACTGATGCCGAAGAAACATACGACGCTGTATGCAAAATGGGAGGCAAATGCATGTACAGTTACCTTCCATGTGAACGGTGGCGATAACTGGACAGCACCGGAAACAGGGACGAGAGCAGTTTCTTATGGCAGTGCTTACGGCGAACTGCCGGTTCCTACAAAATCCGGTCATGGATTCGTCGGCTGGTTTACTGAGCAGGATGGCGGTACAGCAGTAACAGCAGATACGATCGTGGAATTGACAGAAGATCACACGCTGTACGCTCACTGGAAGCAACTGAAGGAAATTCCGGCAGAGGTGTTTAACTTTGGTGATGCCGAGAGTGGAACCTATTCCAAGGGACAGAAACATGAGGTGCAGTATGAATTCAAACCTGAAAACGGTGAGGCATACAAAGAAAGTGAATTTACCTTCAAATATATGCGTCAGGGCAATACAGAGTATGAAGCAGGTCTGCCTGTGAACGCCGGTACCTATAATGTGACAGTTAGCAGAGCAGCGGATAATGACTATGCGAAGTTTGAGCAGACATACACTGCGGTTATCACGATTGAAAAGGCCGTAAGAAATCTTGGCTTGATTGAAGTTAAGGCAGTAGACTGCGGCTTTAATCAGGTGAATCTGCAGCTTGACGATAAGGTTGTTATTGACGATCTGAGTGATGATGCAGCATTTACCTACCAGCTGGTCAAGAAATCCGGACTGGGACCGAATCAGCACACCAGTGTTAGTGACGACCATCAGAGTGTTGTGAAATATCTCTATCCTGCGACAGATTATTATGTCACAGTAAAGGTTACAGATGACCCTAACTATCTGGATGCTGAGTCGACATTGGAAGGTGCGTCTGTCGTTTCTACTAAGGCAGCTCCTGAGGGTAGCTGGACAGATTATGCGGACATAAGCTGGTACAATGATAATGATACCGAGTTTACACTGACTACAGCAGGGCAGTTAGCCGGTCTTGCGAAACTGGTCAATGCAGGCAAATGCTACACGCGTAAGCTCACCTTCAAACTGGGTGCAGATATCGATTTATCTGCGCATCAGTGGGTACCTATCGGCAAAGGACTCAACGTATTTGGAAATTATGTGTCAGACTTAAGTGTCTTTGATGGTCAGGGGTACACCGTGAAAGGACTTTATCCTTCAGGAGACTCTTCCAAGGGATTGTTTGGTGTGATTTGTCATGCCGACATTCGGAATCTGACACTGACGGATTCTTATGTTTGCAGTTCTTATGATTGTGGTGGTATTTTTGGATCCTGTACACAAGGACTTTCTAGAGTTCAAAACTGCACGAATGAAGCAACTGTTTATTGTACTAATAAAGCAAACTGCGGTGGTATTGGAGGATATATTGGAAATGTAGTAATTGATCAGTGTGTGAACAAAGGAAGAGTGGATGGTGCCGGCAATACAGGAGGAATCGCAGGAAATCTGTATCTTAATATGGTAACCAACTGCATCAATTATGGTCCGGTTCAGGGAATGGCTGATAATAAAGATGACTATGGAACAGGCGGTATTGCCGGAAAGGTTGATGTATCAGATGATAATGGAAATGTTTATCTGTCAAACTGTGTGAACTTTGGTTCCGTTACCGGTGTTACAAACGTAGGCGGTATTGCAGGTCTTTGCAATGGTAAGAAGGCCTATATACTCAATAGCTACACTGTAGGTCAGGTTAAGGGTACGAATATGTATGTCGGCGCTGTTGTCGGTAGAAATGTCAGTGATAAAGGTGCCGTGCATCAGTGTTACTACTTAAAAGGCTCTGCTACATGTAACGGAGCTGAGCGCAATGCTTCAGGCACAATCAATGGTTCCATGGACGATGATGATACTAAGAATAATAACGACTGTGCATCCTTCACGGATCCTAAACTGTCGTTGTCTCGTGATGCGGGCTGTGGCAATACAAATCTTATCGACGCCCTGAACACCTGGGTTAAGTGGTGGAATGATGGTCAGTGTAATGCCGAATGGGTTGAAGGAGCCAATGGCTATCCAATGCCTGACGGTACAATCAACACTAACGAAGGTACAAAACGGTAATTCTTTACCCTTAAAAACAGGAGAGCTTCCCGCTGGGAAGCTCTCTTTATTGGGAGAAAAAAATGAAAAAAGCGTTCTTATTTCTTATGAGCATTGCCATATTACTGACAGGATGTTCCACAGGATCGATGGATGCTTCACCAGCCTCCGAATCCTTTTCTGTTATGGAAGATGTAGTTTCATCCGACTCGGAAGCTCCTTTGGATGCGGAGTCGGATGGCTCGTCTGCTAAGGTGGATGTGGACGGCGTGAAGATCGCCCTGTTGGACACGGGTATTTCCACAAAAGCTATTGATGCCTCACATATCCTGCCCGGATACAACTATGTCACAGGCACAGAGGATACCGAGGATCAGATCAACCACGGCACGGCTGTGGCAAGCGTGATCGTAGGCTGTGAAAGTGCAAAGGTCACAGGTATTGCGCCGGAGGCGTATCTCATCCCTCTTGTCATTGTCACCAAACAGGATGGCGAAGCCGTAAGCGTTTCACCCGAACAGCTGGCACAGGCGATCCGGGACAGTATCGACATCTATCAGGCGGATATTATCAATGTGAGTCTCGGCATCCGGGAGGATGATCCGGCGCTGCGGGAAGCGATCGCTTATGCGGATAAAAAAGGGATTTCGGTGATCTCAGCAGTAGGAAACGATGGCGAAGGCGGAAGACCCTATTATCCGGCTTCCTATGATACGGTGCTGGCGGTGGGCTCCTGTGATAAGAACGGTGAAAAGTCATCTTTCACACAGGATGACGCACAAGTCCTTGCGCCGGGAGAGCATATCATGCTGGCCTCCAGGAACGGTGTGCCTTACGGGATCAGGGGCACCTCATTTGCTACCGGCTATATTTCCGCATATGCAGCAAAAATCCTTGCAGAAGAACCGGCACTGACACCGGAAAAATTATACAGGAAAATCATTGAAGAAGCGGAAAGCTTTGGTAATGTGTAAAAATTAGCAGAAAAAAGATCAAGAAAGTGTTGATATTTTCAAAATACATGCGTATCATATGATCAAGAACAGGGAAGTTCTTCTTCATCATATTTGATGAGTCCTGTGACGGTTCTGACAGGACGGTAAAATAAAAACTGACCGAATGATGAAGCTGATTGCGAGAGGCTGAAAAGTCTCTCGTTTCTTTTTACTTAGTCGAGTACCGAGGATCAGACCTCGATGCTAAGAGAGATGATAACGACGATCTAGAGTATGATCATTATATATGAGACAAAGCGCCGCATGGTTCTGTGATCCATGCGGCGTAATTTTTACACATTTTTGTTGATAATTGCTAATAGTTCATTTGGTGTGACGATAAACGGTTTTGCGGGAAAATGCTTCATATTTCCGGTAACAAGCATAGAATCTTCCTCACGTTTTGCCATACAAACTTCGTAGAAAACCAGATCCTTTGGATCCGGAAGAAGTTCATTTGTTGTCAGGCGATCTGCATAGATACCGTGATCTCGAATGGAACAAATAACTGTTTGAATAGCATCTTCAGAGAAATTGAATTTTTTACGGTGTAATACATCTGCATATTCGCAAAAGATTTCTTCGTTATACACAGGTATGATTTTTTGGTGATAGAGAGCCTCTAATACCTGAACAGTAGCTGAATCAGGATGTTTGGAGAGTAAAGCAGATACTAAAATGTTTGTATCTATTACAACAAGATATCGCATTGCGCACCTACTTTCCTGCGCGTGCAGCAGCAATTTCGGCATTGATCTCATCCAGTGTCATATCCTGTAAACCATTCTCTTTGGCTTCTTCCCGTAAACGATAGAAGGCATTGCGTCCTTCCTCTAGTGAAATAGTTGTTGGCGCGGATACTTCAAAAGGAATGCGATTTTCGCTGATCACCTTTTTGACAAATAGATTAATGACGCTGGAGGTGTTCAGACCAACTCTTGAGCAGAACAGGTCAAATGCCGCTTTGTCATTACTATCAATTCTTGCAGAAATAGTTGATTGTGCCATAGAAATCCTCCTTTCCATGAAATCATTATAACATAATAAATGCAGTTTGCAATACATAGTAGTAGAATTGCATATCATATTATATGATTATTAACGATGAATATTTTCGCGAGGATCTGTACCGAGGGTCAGACCTCAATGCCTAGACCCCAATGCTGAGGGTCAAACTCTATGTGCTGATTTCAAAAATATAAAAATTTTTAAGTTTCGAAAGCAGTGATTGAATGAAGACAATTATCCGTGAAAAATATTTAGAAAGAATCAAGGAATACCATGCTTTGCACAAGTATGTGGAAGAGAGATATGATAAAGATAAGAAAAACTATCTATTTGTTGATGAAGTACAGTTATGTCCTAATTTTGAATTGGCAATTAATAGTCTGTAGATTTCGTTGTTCAGAAAGGCAGTGAGAAATTATATATTCAAGTTAGCGATAATATCTCTGCACAGGATACTTTTGAAAGAGAGTATTCACCATTGTTACAGATCAAGGATGCTTTCCCTAAGATGATTATTGCCAGAACAAAACATCCAAAGTATACTTATGAAGGAATTGAGGTGTATGACATTGTGGAGTGGCTATTGATGTAAGCGCAGCGGCTGATCCGTTCCGCTTACTCATCCGCCGCCTCCAGATAGTCTCTCTTGCGAATCCCAAATAAACCGGCGATCAGAGATGACGGGAACATCTGAAGCTCAAGGTTTAACCGGTTTACCTTGTCGTTATAGATCAGCCGGCTGGTACGGGAAGTTTTTTCATATTTGTCGATGGCGTTCATGCATCTGACATAGTCTGCGCTGGACTTCAGTTCCGGATGCTGCTCTGCAATGATACAGATGTGTCCGAGAACTTCGGAAATAAGCTGTTCCTGTTTTCGGACATCTTCCGCAGTGGAGAGGGGGGTAATGGCGCTGTGCTGAGACCTGATCGTTTGGGTAAGGATCTGGTATTCATGGGCGGCGTATTCTTTCGTAAGCTCCAGCAGTGCAGTCAGCGCATCAAAGCGTGAGGAGAGCTGGATACCGATCTGGTTCATGGCATGGTTAATGTTTTCGGTCATGCCCGCCAGGCGCCGCTGAATGAAAATTCCCCATATGACAAGAATTGCAATAACAATGATGATGATCATGCGTATCATCCCTTCTTTATGATGTACACCCGGGCAGCTGTGAAACGTGGTATCCGCGCGGGTGTCCGACTTGTCATATATTGTAAAGGCTCCCGTTCCATAACGGGAGCCTTTTGTATGAATCGTACCATATATGTACCAAAACGACAGTATTTATGTTGTCATACACGCGTTATAGCTGACCCATGTGTATGGAGGCAGGATCTGTCTTTGTAGAAGGCTGCCGAACGGGCACCGCTGGCGCGCGAAGCGTACGCAAAGCGCATTCTGATTCATCTACAGAGACAGGCGCAGGATAAAATGGTCATCCTGAATCAGAAAGCTGCACATGCCGTCATAACGTTCCACAATGGCACAGATGCTCTGTACGCCAATGCCATGCCCCGGTTCGTGGGATACGGGGATGCCATTTTCAAAAAGAACCTTCTGTTCGCAGGGATTTTCCACCTGCAAAAACAGATGGTCATTTTTATGATAAAACTGTACATCAATGATGCGAGCTTTCGTGGCTGCAGTGATGGACTGGCAGGCGTGGAGCGCGTTTTCCAGCGCATTGGATAGAAGAACGCACAGATCGCTGTCTGACACCGTGATAAATGCGGGAAGTGATCCATTCACCTTCATTTGGATGCCCTCTTTTTTTGCCCTGCCTGCGAAGGCAGAAAGGATGAGATTGGCAGCCTCGTTTTCACAGTATCGCTCTACTTTCTGGGCATCGATTTCCTGACAGATGCCGGTGATGTAGGACAATGCCTGATCTTCCTGGCCGTTTTGAATACAGGCAGACACATACTGGAGATGATGGCGCATGTCATGGCGGTACTGGCTGGCAAGCATCTGGGACTCCCGCAGGGCATCAATTTCCCGGACAGCCTGATTGAGCTGGATACCGAGACTCTTCTGTGCCTGTTTCAGCTGATTCTGCGTGCGTTCTTTGACAGAATTGTACAGTAAAAACACCAGATATGCGGCGCAGCATACAAAGGGCATGAATTCCACTACAACCGGATCTCCGCTGGAAAGGAGGTCGGTATATACCATTGTGACATAGTCAAAAATGTAATAGAGCACCGGAATGGCGCCAAACTGGCACTGCATTTTTGCAGAATAACCGGAGAGCTGGTGGACCACAGGAGACGCATATCGCAGCAGAAACAGCAGTAAAGGCAGGGTGACGACCAGTTCGATAAAATTCTGCATCGTTGTTCCACCGGATAACATCGCTACTGCAAAAAGTGCGATCCAACGTCTCAGCTGGCAGCACAGATAGGCAGTCAGAATGGAGAAAAACGGCCATAGCAGTCTGCCGGTCAGAGCGTAAAGAAGAAAAAGGAGTGGAAGATGTACGACGAGAGGATAGATCTGCCGCATAAAATCAGCACCCCAAAAAAAATACACAAGTCCCTGCAACATGGGTAGAAACAGCATACTGCATACAAAGATACAGCGTTTTTTACGGCTGTCCAGCGCATCACAAAAAGATACGGACAAAATGCTTCCAAAGAAGCTCACTGAAACGTTATTTAAAAGGGAAATCCAAAAACTCATATCGTTACCTGCTTGTTCGAAAATGCGTACTCCAAAAATGTGTTTTTGACTTCATTATACTTTCTGCGCGGAATCGGGATCTCTGCCAGGCAGGACATGGTGATCGACTGGTAAGAGAGCGACTGGACATACTCCATATTTACCAGATAGGAGCGATGGGGACGAAAAAAACTGCCGTAGGGCATCAGCTGTCTGCTTAGTTCATCCAGACTGCCGATACTTTCCAGCACCTTTCCGCTGGTCAGGTGTAGAAACAGTGTCCGGTGGATCACTTCGCAGTATTCCAGCTGTGACGGCTGTATTCGTGTAATGCCGCTTTTACAGTGAAGGATCAGGCTGTGCGCATGCTCTTTTTCACATTGGGAGAGAACTGTATCCATCAGACGGCAAAAACTCTCTGCGCAAATGGGCTTGAGCTCATAGTAAAAGGCATTCACTGTATAGGACTGCACGGCATATTCGGCAGATGAAGTCAGGAAGATGATCTTTATATTTTTGTCATAGCTGCGGATTTCTGTGGCGGCATCGATTCCATTTTCGCCCGGCATCAGGACATCCAGAAACAGGATATCAAACCGGATACCCCGCTCGATCTCAGAGATCAGATCCAGTGGACTGCGGAATGTGTAATCGTTGATCTCCACATTTTTCTGGGCGCGGTAGAGGACAAGCAGTTCATGGAGACTATTTAGCACCGAGCTGTCATCATCGCAAAACGCTATTTTTATCATGTCAGACTACCTCCTTTTTCCCGGATTTTAATGTGTGATTGATTGTAATATATGTTTCAATTCATTGAAGTCAATATTTTCGCGCAATCATTTTAATTTGTTTCATTCTTATATTCAACAAAAACGACATAACTTGCAAAAAAACGACATAATTTGTAAAAAAGCCAGTTCTATACTGATTACATCTCCACTGTGAAAATATATTCAAAATATGCCTTTTTTGCATTTTGTAGATATGCTCTTGAAATTTTTACTGCTTTTCCGCCGGTCAGATAGAACATGTCGTCATCGACCCTGTCAATATGTTCGAGATTGACAAGATAGCTTTTGTGGCAGCGGCAGAAGCCGTGCTCCAGCAAAAACTGCTCAAAATCCGTGAGTTTGCCGATGATTTCTATTTCCTTGTTTTCAGATAATGTGAAAATGACTTTTCTCAGGTTGCTTTCCAGGCACTGTATATTTGATAAAAGGATATCAATTTCCGTTCCTTCATAGGTGATCGTGATGGACTGCTTCTTTTTTGCTGTCTGAGAAAACAACCGTTTCATACAGTCTTTGAGCTGTTCTCTGTCAATGGGCTTTAACAGATAGTCAAAGGCGAGAACCCGGTAGCTTTGCACGCCGAATTCTTCACTGGTAGATATAAAAATAATGGGTGTTTTTGCGTCATTTTTCCTCAGAAGAGCGGCTGTATCAATGCCGTTCATTTCCGGCATGAGGATATCCAGAATGATCAGATCGTATGGATTTGTGGCATGGCTTTTCAAAAGTGCGCTTCCGTTGTCAAATTCGTCAGTGGAAAAATGATTGATGACCGAGCCAAGGACTTCGATCATTTTTTTTCGGTCGTTTTTTTGGTCATCACAGATCGCTATTCTCATAAAAAGTAACCTCAATAAAAATCATATGGTTATTATTACATACTCCGCCAAAAAATTCTAGATGGTAAAATATGGGGCGGCATTGCTTTTGCCGATTCAAGACATTTTTGGTACGATTCGGACAGCAGCTCACTTTTTCCTGATTAATTTGTTTATGGTGTATATAAGCCAAGCGGCTATGTATGAATGAAGGAGGAAGATCTAATGAAAAAGAACCTATTATCGTTGCTTTTGGTCATGGCAATGTGCCTTTCCCTCGTCGCCTGCGGTGGTGAGGAGACTTTGGATGAAGCGGAAAATGTGTTTTCTGAGACAGGGGATGACGTATCTTTTGATACTGACAAGTCCATGACATCCAATAAACCGGGAGACGGCAGCTGGGCGGTGTACTGGTATCTTTGCGGCAGCGATCTGGAGAGCAACGGCGGTTTTGCTACCATCGACCTCGCTGAGATGATGGAAGTGGAGCTTCCCGAAAATGTCAATGTAGTCATTCAGACCGGCGGCTCATCTGCATGGCAGAACGAGTATATGGATCCCGACAAGCTGCAGCGCTGGCTGTACAACAGCGAAGGTCTGCAGCTGTTGGAGGAACAGGACACAGCCAATATGGGTGATGACCAGACACTGTACGAGTTTCTGGCATATGCCAACGAGAATTACCCTGCAGACAAAGTGGCAGTCACCTTCTGGAACCACGGTGGCGGTTCCGTGAACGGGGCAGCCTTTGACGAGCTGCATGATCTGGATTCTCTTGATCTGGCTGAAATGTATGAGGCCTTTGACGCGGTCTGGCCGGCGGATACAGAGAATCCTGCACTGGAATTGGTAGGTTTTGATACCTGTCTGATGGCAACGGTGGATGTGGCAGCTGTATTCCAGAACTTTGCAAAGTATCTGGTGGGCTCTGAGGAAGTGGAGCCGGGCAACGGCTGGTACTATAGCGGATGGCTGGGAGAGCTGGCAGAAGACCCGGACATGGATGGAGCCGGGCTGGGAAGGGCGATCTGTGATACCTATTATGAAGGATGTGAGGCGGTCGGTACACAGGATCAGACGACCTTGTCACTCACGGATCTGACGAAGCTGACTCCGCTGCTGGAGGCTTATGAGTCTTTTGGTGAGGAAGCCTTTGTAGCTGCTACAGAGGATCCCGGATTTTTTGCAGAGCTGGGCCGCGCAGCCGCCCAGAGTGAGAATTACGGTGGTAACACCCGTGAACAGGGCTACACCAACATGGTAGATCTGGGCCATCTTGCCCGCCAGACTGCCTGGATGCTGCCTTCCGCCCAGAGTGTCTGTGACGCGCTGGAGGAATGTGTGCTGTACAAGGTGAACGGTATGTACCGATCCGAATCCACCGGCCTGAGCTGTTATTATTCCTATAACGGTGATATTGATGATTTTAACGGTTATATCGGGGTGGGAGCAGGTCTTGCCTTTAAGCATCTGTTTGCTTACGGCCTCACCGGAGAACTGGCGGAGGGCGGCGAGGAATATCTGGATTCTCTGAATATTCAGGAACTGCCGGAGATCGTCAGCCTGCCGGATATGGGCTGGGACAACATGCCATTGGACATCAATGACGATGGCTTTACCGTCCTGGATCTTGGTCCGGACGCGTATGATGCGTTGGCCGGCATTGATTTCCTGCTCTACTATGTGGATGAGGAAAGTGATCAGATGATGCTATTGGGTTCCGATAACGACATGGAGGCTGATTGGGAAAACGGTGTGTTCAGTGACAATTTCCGGGGTGTCTGGGGCGCTATCGACGGACATCTGGTCTACATGGAGCTCTCCTGCCCCGGTGAGGACTACAATCTCTATTCTGTCCCCATCCTGTTAAATGATGAGGAGTACAATCTGCAGGTGGCATACGATTTTACTACGGAGGAATGGTCTATTCTGGGCGCTGCAAAGGGTCTGGATGAGTCCGGTATGGCCAGCAAGGAGCTGCGCCTGTTGGAGGAGGGCGATAAGATCACCACGATCTGGAAGCTGGCATCCTACAGCGGAGATGATGACTTTGAGATGTATACGGTAGACGACCTGACAGTGACCGCGGATACCTCCTTCGGAGAGATTGATCTGTACGATGGTAAGTACATTCTGATGTACGAGATGTGGGACGCTGCAGGAAACTTTGTCTATTCCGATTCTGCTGACATTGACTGTCTGGATGGAGAGATGACAACGACGATCTAGATCCAGATGCGACTGTCGATTGAGTACATATTTGGTACGATTCAGACAAAGCGCGCCCGTCCGGGGGCAGGAGCGTTTATAATAAAGACACTTTAAAAGTTCATACAAAGCATAGAACGAAGAAAAGGAGTATGTATTATGGAAAACAGAAAAACAAGCTTTATGAAACGTGTAGCAATGTTTGTTATGGCACTGGCAGTTGTACTGACCACCGTGCTCGTCCCGGTTCCTGCAAAGGCAGCAGCTGCAGATGCGTTTGTCGTATCATCCTACACGATGGCAAAGGGTGAGAAGTGGACGCTCAATGTTTACAACGCAGGCAATGCAAAGATCTCTTACAAATCCAGCAAGAAGTCTGTTGCAACCGTAAGCAAAAAGGGTGTTGTAACTGCAAAGAAGGCAGGCAGCGCAACGATCACTGTCACCATCAAGGAAGGCAAGGACACCTATCAGGGAAAGACAAAGATCAAGGTTAAATCAAAGATTACAACTGCTGACGCGATCAAGCGTGTAAACGCAGAGTTGAATCTTCTTTACGTCAATACATATGAACTGGCTGAAGGACTTGGAGTATTAGAGGATGAGACCGTGATCGAGTACTTAAATGCATGCGCAGAGATCGTTGAGTTGGGAAATGATATGGCGAAGAAGCCCAGCGCATATAGCGAAGAGGAAATTCTGGAAGAGCTTGATGCAATCGCTACTATGGCACAGTCCATGGTTGAATTAGTGGATGAACTGGCAAGCTAATAATGATCGGTCGTAATTGTTCAGAACAAATTGGGGAGGAATCGCGTAGAATGTGAGAGCATGATTCCCGATCGGTCAGATGTAAGAAATGATGCAAGGCGCCGCATGGCTCATAACCATGCGGCGTTTTTCAACATTCTATGTATACAGATTGTGGATAAGAATGTCAGGCATTTGCAGAAGAAAATCAGATCAGCTGGTGTTACAACACCGGAAACGTGAACGGTAAGAAGAGATCGATTTCATGGGAGCCTTACTGGGCACGCGGAATAAAGTTCAGCTCCATCACCACAAAGAGCTGCCCGAAGCTCTCCAGCAAGCATAAACGTCTGATCTTAAAGAATTGCAAGGAGAAGTAATCACTGATCCGGAACAGGTCGAGGTATTCATTGATAAGATCACGAAAACATGATTTTGGAGGCTTATTATGAAAAGAAGAAGTTTGGTAAAGCGCCTTTGCTGTCTGATGATGGCTGGGATGCTGACAGTGCTTTCAGGAGCCGAGTTTACACAGGCAACGACCATGAGCACGGTAGCAAAGAAGAACAGCGGCTGGTCAGGAAGCAAAGTGCCAAGAGATGAAGCGATCGCCAGATTTTACAAGGCATTGGTGCCGAGCTTTCAGACGAAAAATCTGGTGAGTGACAGTCAGGTGGGTTACATGATCGCACCATTTGACAATCAGAATGTGTGTCTGGATGTCTGGGAGGAAAGCAAAAAAGAAGGTGCCACCATCGGACTATGGGATTGTAAGGGCAGCAATAATCAAAGATTTATGATTGATTACGATGGTGGAACTTATTCCTTGAAAAATGTCAATTCCCTGTATACCCTTAGCTTTTCAGGCAATAAGGTCTGTCAGCGTTTGCAGGGATATAAAAGTCAGATCATCACATTGGAATACAATCGTGATGGAACTGTATGCATCCGAAACGGATACGGTAAGTATCTGGACATCGAGGGTGGCACTCCGGTCTCCGGTGGTACGCTGACCTTCAAGGAGAAATCAGGCAGCAGCTCCCAGAAGTTCGTATTTAAATTCTAACAGTTCGCTGCTGAACGATTCGTTGTAATTTGACTGAAAATCCGCTATACTAGGGAAAAGACCTTGGTATAGCGGTTTTTTTGCAGGTATAGGAGTTTTTGTGCTGAGCAGAAGTATTGGAGGGCAGTATGGCAAGAAATGTAGCGATCGGAATACAGGATTTTGAACAGCTTATCACAAATGATTATTTTTATATTGACAAGACGGATTTTATCCGGGAATGGTGGGACAGTGGCGACGCTGAAGGAAACGGTACAGTCTGCATTGGCGCAGATTGAAGAAAAGCAGTATGCGGCTCAGCTGGTCAGTAGAGGCATTCTGGCAGAACGCATTCGCAGTTATAGTTTTGCCTTTGAAGGAAAAAAGGTGTTGATCGGGTAAGCGTGTTCGCATGTCGATTTGAGACATTTTTCGTTCGTTTCGTGCAGATTACCGCTATGATGAGGAAGAAGTTTGCTATAATAATTGCATGAATCGATGCGTTTCATAAATGATGAGGGTGTTGTCATACATTCGATGGCACATCGCTGCAGGTTATGGCGTATCGGAAAGCAGGAGGTGTAGATATGAACAAAAAAAGAGGCTACAGACGAGTGTGGTGCGTACTTATGGCGGTAATAATGGCCTGCGCATCACTGTATTTTGGTCCGGTAGAGGCTTCGGCGGCGATTCAGCCGGTGAAGATCAAGGTAACTTATGGACAGACGGAGGCGCGCAGCATGCTGGCAAGCATCAATGCGTTTCGTACATCAGAGACAGAGGCATGGTGCTGGAATGAGACTGACAGTGAAAAGGTCGCATGTCAGACTACGGAATTGCAGTACGATTATGAGCTTGAGCGTATCGCTATGCAAAGAGCTGCTGAGATCGCACTTTCATTTTCTCATACCAGACCGAATGGTTCTAACTGTTTTACAGCGTATACGTCATCCTATTCGGCAAAGGGTGAAAACATTGCGGCTGGTCAAAGCAGTGCAGCTGAGGTGTTTACATCCTGGCAGGAAACCAATATGCCATATTCCGGTCAGGGACATCGAAGAAATATGTTAAATGCTACTGTGAAAGCAGTCGGAATCGGTCACGTGGTGTATCAGGGATGCCATTACTGGGTGCAGGAGTTTGGTGACAAGGTAGTGGATGCTACGCCCGCAGCAGCAAACGATACTACACAGATCGTGGATGTGGATGTTGCTCCTTCTTATATCACAGATGTAAAAACAAATCTGGATGATGTGACCCTGACAGTTGGCGAGAAAGCAACCGCAGTAGATTTTTCTCTGGCACTGGATATCAGGGATTATTGGGGATATCAGAGTGAGTGTGTGATCGAGAACACCTGCGCGGCACGGATTGAAGATGAGACGATCGCGAGTCTTTCAGACGATCTGATCATTACCGGATTGAAGGCTGGAACGACAAAAATATGGGTAACAAATCCTTTTGGAAAAGAGTTTTACCGCACGATCACTGTGAGAAAAGCGGCATCATCGGTTGACAATATCGTGATCAGCGCGATTCCGGATCAGACCTATACCGGTAAGGAGATCACTCCTGCCGTGACGGTAAAGGATGGAACAAAGACGCTGAAAAAAGATGTGGACTATACGGTTGCATACAGCAACAATATAAAGATCGGCACTGCAACCGTAACAATAACGGGAAAGGGCGATTATACCGGAACCGCTACCCAGACGTTTAAGATTGTTGAGGAAACAAAAGTTTCGGTGGAAGCAATCGCCGATCAGACCTATGCAGGATGTGCACTGATGCCGGTCGTGGTCGTAAAAGACGGTTCCAAAGTGCTGAAAAAGAATGTGGATTATACCGTTTTGTACAGCAATAATGTCAATGTAGGAACTGCGACCGTAAAAATTTCCGGAAGAGGAACATACGAGGGTTCTTATTCGACGACCTTCAAGATCGTGCCGCGGGCAATCAGCAGTGTCACTGTTTCAAAAATATCAGACAGGAGATATACAGGAAAGGCGATTGAACCGACACTCAGTATTTCCTACGGTGGAAAGTCTTTGAAAAAAGGCACCGACTATACAGTGGCTTTTAAGGATAATATCAATATTGGTACAGCGACCGTGACGCTTACGGGAAAGGGTAATTTTGAAGGAACAAAAACGGTCACCTTTAAAATTTTAGGTGAGGCAGATGTTTCAGTGGATGCAATTGCTGACCAGACCTACACGGGTTCTGCGCTGAAGCCGGCTGTAGTTGTAAGAGATGGTTCAACCGTGCTTAAAAACAATACGGATTATACTGTTGCATACAGCAACAATGTAAATGCCGGAACAGCTACCGTAAAGATAAAAGGGAAAGGAAGATATGAGGGATCCTATACAACGAATTTTAAGATCCTGCCCCGTTCCATCACAAAGGTGACTGTTAGTAAGATCTCAGCCAAGAGTTATACCGGAAAGGCAATCGAACCGACATTTTCTGTCACCTATAATGGGAAGTCCCTGAGAAAGGGCACCGACTATACCGTAGCGTATGCGAACAATGTCAAAGCAGGAACTGCAACGATAACAATTACCGGAAAAGGTAATTATGAGGGAACGACCACCACTACGTTCCAGATCAAACCCTGTTCGATCAGTTCTACAAGAATTACCGGAATTCCTACACAGACATACACAGGCAGTGAAGTTAAACCTAAGCTGACAGTGATCTATAATGGAAAGGCGTTAACTGAAAATAGTGACTATACGGTAACATACAGCAACAATGTGAATGAGGGAACGGCCACTGCAAAGCTGCAGGGAATTGGAAATTACACCGGATCGAAGGCTGTAAGCTTTCGTATTGTCAAAAAAACGCAGCCTGGTGACAAGGATGATACATCGAAAAAGGACGACACTGTAAAAGAGGACGAGTCAGCTGATGAAGATGAGTTTGACGATGAAGAAGAGGTCGTACATACTACAAAAATCAAGCTCAGCAAGTCAAAGGTGACCTTAAAGGTTGGAAAAACTTACCGCTTAAAGGTATCTGTGGATGAGGGAAGCGTCGATAAGATCACGTATAAGTCATCGAATAAGAAGATTGCAACCGTATCTTCCAAGGGAACGATCAAGGCAAAGAAAGCAGGTAAGGTAACGATCACTGTTAAGAGCGGAGACAAGACAAAGAAGTGTAAGGTAACTGTGAAAAACAAATAATGTATCTGTTCTGAAAAATTCTGAATGAAAACAAAAAAGATGGCGCAGCCTTTCGCAAGGGGCTGCGCCATTTTATGCGATGCTTATCGCTCCATATTTGCAAACTTTGTGTATTCCGGCAGCCAGACCAGGTTGACGGTTCCGATGGGGCCGTTTCTCTGCTTGGCTATGATGATCTCGGCGATACCTTTATCCTCGGTATCCTTGTTGTAGTAGTCATCACGGTAGATAAACATGACCACGTCTGCGTCCTGCTCGATGGCTCCGGATTCACGCAGGTCGGAGAGCATCGGACGGTGATCCGGGCGCTGTTCTACGGCTCGGGACAGCTGGGAGAGTGCGATCACGGGAACGTGAAGCTCTCTGGCCAACGCCTTTAAGGAGCGGGAGATATCGGAGATCTCCTGCTGGCGGGAGTCAGAGGCTCTGCCGCCGCTGCCACTCATCAGCTGTAAGTAGTCGATGATGATCAATTTCAGATCATGCTCCAGCTTATATTTTCTGCATTTGCTGCGCATTTCCGAGATGGAGATACCCGGTGTGTCATCGATGATCAGCTTGGACTTGCCGATGGTACCGGCTCCTTCGATGAGCTTTTCCCAGTCGGCGTCTGACAGATTACCGGTGCGGAGCTTTTGCGCATCCACTCTGGATTCCAAAGAAAACAGACGGTTTACCAGCTGCTCCTTTGACATCTCCAGACTGAAGATCGCGGTGCACAGATCGCTGTGAAATGCCACATACTGTGCGATGTTTAAGACAAAGGCCGTCTTTCCCATGGAGGGACGCGCAGCGACCAGGATCAGGTCTGAAGGCTGCAGGCCTGCAGTCTTGTAATCCAGATCCAGAAATCCGGTAGCAATTCCTGTGACGGTTCCCTGGGTCTTGGACGCTTTCTCAATTTTATCCAGTGCGTTTAAAACGACCTGTTTAATGGGCACATAATCACCGCCACCCCGGTTCTGTAACAGATCAAAGATCTTTTTTTCCGTCTGCTCTAATAATACTTCGGTGGATTCCGTGCCCTGATAGCAGTCGTTGGTAATATCCTCGGTGGTGCGGATCATGCGGCGAAGCATCGCTTTGTCTTTGACGATCTCCGCGTAGTATTTCGCGTTTGCAGAGGTGGGGACGGCGTCCACCAGATCCTTCACATATTCCAGCGCACTGATCTCCGGAGGAACATTTTTTTCTTTTAGTTTGTTCTGTAATGTGATCAGGTCAACCGGTTCGCGGTTGTTAAAAAGCTCCACCATTGCTTCAAAGAGAATACCGTATTGCTGGTGATAAAAATCCTCCTTGACAAGAAGCTCAGAGGCAACCATAATGGCATCCCGGTCCATGATCATGGATCCGATCAGTGACTGCTCCGCCTCCAGCGAGTTTGGCATGGTGCGCTTGATAAGCGTTTCTTCTGCTGGCATAGCACCTTACTCCTCTGATACGTGCACGGTGAGGCTGCCGGTTACCTTCGGGTGAAGCTTGATCTGAACCTCATAGGTGCCCAGCGCCTTGATGGGATCCTTTAATACCATTTTTTTCTTGTCCAGTTCGAGATTTAACTGCTTTTTGGCAGCCTCGGCAATCTCCTTTGTGGAAATCGAACCGAAGGTTCTGCCGCCCTCGCCGGACTTCATTTTTACTTCGACCTTTTTATCCTTTAAACTCTCTGCAAGAGCCTGAGCTGCCTCTAAGTTTTCCTGGGCAACCTTTTCGGCGTGCTGGTTCTGAAGCTTTAAGTCGTTTAAGTTTTTGCTGGTTGCTTCCACACCCAGCTTTTTCGGCAGGATCATGTTTCTTGCATAACCGTCACTGACAGTTACGATCTCTCCTTTTTTTCCTAATGACTTGACATCTTCTAATAAAATGATTTTCATACTTTTATGTCTCCTTCCTCTATCATCTTATCGATTGTCTGCTGAAGCATATGCTTTACCTCAGCAATCGTATAATGCTCTAATTGTGCTCCGGCAATCGTCAGGTGACCGCCGCCTCCCAGTGCCTCCATAATCAGCTGGACATTGATCTCATCGATGGAGCGGGAGCTGATATAGACCTTTCCCTTGTATTCAGTCAACACAAAAGAGGCTTTTATACCGGTAATGTTCAGCAGCTCGTTTGCTGCCTGTGCGCCCACGATGGTAGGGCTTTCGATGTTTTCTGTCGGGCAGACAGAGATGGCAAAGGCATCGCGGTAAACCTCTGCATGGCGGACGACCTCTGCGCGGGCTTTGTAATCACACATGTCGTTGCGCAGCATTTTGCGCACGCGGGTGACTTCTGCGCCGCACCGCTTCAGATAAGCGGCAGCCTCAAAGGTGCGCACGCCGGTCTTAGCCATAAAGTTGTTTGTATCGATGAGGATGCCGGCATAGATGCTGTCAGCTTCCTGGGGAGCCAGTTTGATACTCTCTGTAAAATATTGCAGCACTTCTGCAACCATCTCACAGGAGGAGGATGCATAGGGCTCAATATAGGACAGGACCGGATTCTCGATGACGTCGTTTGACTGTCTGTGATGGTCAAATACGACAATATTCTTTGTCATTTTTAATATCTCGGGACATTCTGTGTTTTCCGGACGATTGGTATCTACGACCATAACAACCGTGTTTGGAGTACATACTTCGATCGCCTGCTCACGGGTAAGGAAGGTGTCCGGTGCATAACCGTTCTCTTCCGTAAAGCATTCGCGGAAAGGTCGAAGTGTAGAACTGACGGTGTTCAAAACGATCTGTACTTTTTTGTCCAGTGTGCGGGCTGCGCAGTAGATACCGATGGCAGCGCCAAAGGAATCCATATC
>JALFNQ010000033.1 GCA_022773965.1 Lachnospiraceae bacterium | reverse complement strand
GTCAAGGCGTTGGAGGATGCTCTTGGAATGCAACTTTTTGAGCGGCTTCCGAGAGGAATACGCCTCACAGTGCAGGGACAGAAAGTTTATCAGTATGCAAGCAGAATCACAAACGAGATCAGCGTTTTGGAAAATATGGCGACGCATGGTATGACAAAATGGATCCGTGTTTCGCTGAATCCGAGCTCCTGGTTTGCGAATCAGTTCGTGGATTTTTATAACGAAACTTATGAGAAAAACTATCATTTTCAGCTGACTACGGCAGGTGTTCGGAGCGTTATGGACCGTGTCAGAGACTATGTGGACGACATCGGTTTTGTCTATATCCTGAGTCAGCAGAAGGAGAATTTTCTGCATGAAATATCCCGGAATAAGCTGCAGTTTGTTCCAATGTATGAGACGGACGTGGTGTTTTATCCGGGACGAAAGACGGAACTTTATGATTCTGGACGGAGCAAAGTTGAGCTGCAGGATCTGGAGGGAGTCCGGTTTATTCAGAACTATCAGGATGAGTTTTTTGACATTGGTTCTGTGCATGAGGATTCTTTTCAGTGGAAGGCTATTGACATTTCCGTACTGACAAACAGTGACTACATTATGGAAAAGATGCTGAAAAACAGCAGGGTTTCCAATGTGAGTGGAAGCTATCTTTCAGAGAATAAAACGGGTACAACACCAGGAATTCCTCTGGATATGGGGGACAGCAAGGTGCTCTTCGGTTATATTATCCATAAGGGAGAGAAAATCGATGAAAGTGTACAGGAACTGATTGATTTCCTGATGACTCGGCTGCATAAAAGTTAAAACAGACTTATTCCATAATGTGCAAGAGATATTCCTTTTTGGAATAGCACATAACCCTCCCTAGGGGTTGTGTGCTTTTTTTTGATTTGTTAGACTTTATTTAATGAATTAATGTGCGGATATTTGATTTGTTTTAGACTGACATAAAGGAGTGCTCATGATTAGATACATTATTAAAAGGCTTCTTCAGTTGATTCCGATCTTAATCGGGATCACTTTTTTGTCTTTTGCGATGATGCGGCTTGCGGGTGGTGATGCGGTTACTTATATGTATGATAACGCAGGTGCTTCTGTCTCGCAGGAGGTCATTGACCAGACAAAAAAGGAGTATGGGCTGGACCAGCCGTTTCTTGTACAGTATGCAAAGTGGTTTGCAGGAATGGTGACCGGGGACATGGGAACGAGCTATGTTTCCAAGAGAGATGTTTACGATACTTTTGCAGAAAAGCTTCCGGCAACGATCCTTCTTACGGTATCTTCGGTGCTTTTAACGATGCTGATTGCAATCCCGCTGGGTATTATTTCAGCGGTAAAACATAATAAATGGGGGGACTATCTGATACGGTTTCTGAGCTTTATCGGGAATTCCATGCCAAACTTTTTTGCAGCGCTGGTGCTGATGTATTTCTTCTCGATCAAGTTTGGATGGCTTCCGGTGATCACAACAGACAACGTGGCATGGAGCCTTGTTCTGCCAACGCTTACGCTTGCGATATCGATGGCATCCAAGTATACACGGCAGGTGAGAGCAACAATTCTGGAGGAACTGAACAAGGATTATGTGATCGGAGCGCGTGCAAGAGGAGTGCGAGGCAGCGTGATTATCTGGAAAAATGTTATGAAATCTTCGATGCTTACGATCATCACTCTGCTCGCTTTATCGATCGGAAATCTGCTTGGAGGTACGACGATTGTTGAGACGATCTTTATGTGGGATGGCGTTGGAAAGATGGCAGTAGATGCTATTACAATGCGAGATTATCCGATCATCCAGGCGTATGTGGCGTGGATGGCGATCATCTATGTGGTGGTAAATCTGATCACGGATATCATCTATCATTATCTGGATCCTCGCGTAAGACTGGGAGGTGACAGAGCATGAGAGAGCAGAAAAATAAGAAAAAAACAGTCTCTGTACGCAGGCAGAAGTTGCGCAAAAATCATGTCAGAGAGAAGCTGATCTTCTTTGCAATACTGGCGTTGATCCTGTTGATTGTGGCAGCTTTTGCACGGAAATTATGCCCATATGATCCGGACATTCAGGATCTTCTGCAGGCACAGAAACCGCCGAGTGCAGAGCATATTTTGGGGACAGACCGATATGGAAGAGATATGTTTTCAAGGGTGCTGGTGGGAAGTACGATCAGTATCTATGCGACGCTTCTTCTGGTAGCAATTGTCGCGGTAGTTGGAACAGTGATCGGTATTATCTGTGGCTGGTGCGGTGGAACTGCAGACACAATCCTGATGCGTATATCGGATCTTTTTCTGGCATTTCCGAGCCTTGTTTTTGCACTTGCAGTGGCAGGCGTGCTTGGCGGAGGCATACAAAATGCAGTTATAGCGCTTGCGGTGATCGGCTGGCCAAAGTTTGCCAGATTAGCCAGAGGGCTGACGCTTGCGCAGAAGGAGGCACCGTATCTGATGGCTGTAAGGCTGTCAGGGAGCAGTACATTTAAGATTATGTTTAAGCATATTCTGCCAAATATTGCAGGGCCAATCCTGGTCACAGCGGTTCTTGATATTGGAACGATGATGATGGAACTGGCAGGGCTTTCCTTCCTTGGCCTTGGCGTAAAACCGCCGATGGCAGAGTGGGGAAGTATGATCAATGATGGAAGAAGTATGCTTCAGATCTCGCCGTGGATGGCACTTTCGCCTGGATTG
>JALFNQ010000007.1 GCA_022773965.1 Lachnospiraceae bacterium | reverse complement strand
CTCTTTTTTCTCGCGGCTTCTCTCTTTCCGCTCGTGCTTGTTCTGTTCTTGTTGTAATTTCAGTGCCTGCTGCACTTCGTAATCCTTCGGTTCTGCCCCAAAAGTCACTTTCGCCACAGATAGTCTGCCATCTTCGATACGTTCAAATATGCCTACCCAAAATGGGTCTTCGAAAAATACTGTCAGCTTTCCACTTACCTTGTCCATAGAAATCCCTCCTAAATAAAAGATGAGCAAAGAATGGACAACCCGGAGGGGCAGGTTACTTACCCTAAATAATAGGACGGCTGGGCATCTCGTCTCCCGACTCGGTCGGTGCTAAACGCGTGCCACTGGCACGCAGCACCCAACCAGCTCTAGTACACATTTCAATGTACATTGCATTTTTATCTTTGCAATTATAATCAAGCCATGTGGCACGATTATCCGAAATTTTATCAACAAACAACTCTACATGATCTTATAAATGGACTGTTTAAATAAAAAATTTACGTATTTGTACGCATTTGTACAAATCCTCCTTTATTTTCAAATAATCGGATTGACATTAGCCATATTGTATAGTATCATCTACAGATAAAGGAAATGGGTTTTTTGTCTGGTAAGTGATTATTCGCTGAGAGAGTTGCTCGTTTCTTTTTTTATGTCAATGATATCATACAAATACATTTTTCCATCATTTGAATGACGGATTAGCATAGATGCATGAAAAACATTATATCTTTCAATTTCTCCATCATCACGATACACAGGAAGCGCAAATCTAGAATCATATCTATACCATCCATTTTTTGCATCTCGTTTATGTTTAACTTCTTGATTCATACGATAATGCTTCCCTACCGCGATTTCTATCATCTCAGGTAATCCCGATGTAGCATTTGCCTTCGCCTTTGCATTTGTCCCTCGCAAACTGTTTGTGTATTTTGAACCGCAATATTCATCTGGAAGATCAGATCCAATATATATAAGATCCCCTGTAGAAGCTATCGTATAGAAATCTCCTACAAATTCTTTTAAATACTCTCTTACTTCGTTCCATTTAATTGATCGCTTACCCTTGAATCGAATATCATGAATGACAACCACATTGTTTCCATCAATATCCTGAATAACCGAAATGTTGCGCTGATGCTTTTTTGCTGCACTACTATCATTAATTTCTTTACAAAGTTCCAATAGTTCAAAATATCTAATCATTCTACGCTTCATTTCAGCATCCGATTTTCTGAGAATTTCAAGCATATGATTATCATCAACAAGGAAGTCAACGGATGCTGTTTGTGTAATATCTTCCTCGTCACAAAGCAAATCCACCAGTGACATATCAAGTGCTTTACAAATAGCTACCAGCTTATCCGCTTGTGGATTAATCTTTTTCTTTCGCCAGTCGCTAATGGTACTGGTCGCAATACCTGTCCTTCTGGACATTTCAATTTGGCTCATATGTAATTCTTCAAGTCTAGCGAAGATTCTTTCATATATATTCATGATACAGTTCCTCATTCTTCTTATTACCTTATGGTTTTCCGACTTGTCGGACATTGTATCACATATTCCTATTACTTTCAAGCATGATGCTGGGTTCCGATTTGTCGCTTGGTATTTAATGAGAATATTCTTGAAACCATTTTTCAAAGCGTGGTTTATTGAAAATAATGAATTTATATAATTCTCCGTTTTTCATACCAACTGTTGCAATTGGAAATATCATCCACTTCCAAGAAATTTCTTTTATTTCTTGCAACGGCATAACCAAATTCCTATATTTTTTGTCAACTGTAAGCTTGTTTGTCTTGTAAGAAAGCGACTGACTATCGAAGTACAAAGCTCCTCCCAGTATACCATTATGACACAAACTACAAACAAAATATTTCATAGAAATAATCCTCCGTCAATTTCCGATTTGAGCAAAAGCCAAGAGGCACTAATGCCCCTTGTGCTTTTCTCTTTTCTATTGCTGTTTCAGCTCACCAATAACTCTGCCACCGTTCTCTCCTGCTCCAGACCCCATTGTGATCATGTAATCTGCTGCTGACAAAAAGCGTTTATTATGTTCGATCGCCACAACCGTATTTCCCGCATCGATCATTTCATACAGAAGTGAGATCAGATGATCAATATCAGAAAAATGTCTAAAACAGACTCAGTTGTTCTCCCGCCTGCCTGTCCTCAAGCTGGCGCATGTAATCAAAAATCACATCACTTCTCCATGCCATTTTGTGCGGAAAGAATTCCCTTTGCCTCTACTTCATGCATATTGTTATATCCACCATTCAGGAGTCAAATCTCCTAACGTGACAATTCTTTCCGTATCATAATCCATTAATATCTCAACATTTTTATAGGTATCAGGCATTAATTGAACCATTAACTCTCTGCATGCCCCGCATGGCGCACCATTTTTCCCATCCGGCATGATCGCAAGCACCCTCGAAAATGATTGTTCTCCATTCGTGATCATCTGAAAAATCGCGTTTCTTTCCGCGCAGATCCCCAACGTAGAACAGGTGTCAATACACACCCCTGTGTAGATTTTGCCGGATGCTGAATATATCGCAGCGGAAACCTCTCCCGCTGTCACATAATCCGATATTTTTCTTCCGTTCTGAACTGCCTTTGCTGCTTCATACATTTCTTTCCATATTTGATCCATTTTTCATTCTCCCCTTTTTCAATTCAAGAACGCCTCTGCGTTCTTGCTGCGGAATGCGCGTCTGCTTTGCAGACATCTTCAACTGCGCATTCCTGCAATCATTTCTTTTTCAACGGAAAACAGATATCTATTTCCATATACCCATCCGCTCTCACCTCACGGTAAATGTCAAAGATCGGCCGCTCGTCCAGCTGATTGCCGGTCTTTGAAAGCCATCTGCAAAAGATCTCCTGATACACCAGAAACAAAAACTGCGGATAGCCCTTGAAATGATACACCGCATAGGTTCCACCGATGCAGTCATGTGTCAGAAGCTCCGGATGCTCTTTCAGTGCCGGATCATCCGGCGAAATGGTCTGACACAGCTCATACATACAGTGATCTTCGTCCGTAATCGACGGGTCATCGATGGTACACTCTATGTAGATCGTGTCTTTTGTGGCAAGATATTGATACTTCTCAATAAACGCACACCATTCTTTTTTCAGATCATGATAGTTTCCCTTTTTTCGTTCATAAATCACGGTAAAAGGCTCCAAATGCTCAATGGTAATCTGTTCCCCTGCATCTTCCAGTGCATCCAGTGACATCCCATGTGAAAAGGAACTCTCCTTCACCAGCTGCTCACTGTTTTTTCGAAAATCAGCCGGTGACATATCCAGATGCTTCTTAAATGCAGTAGCAAAATTAGACGAAGAATATCCGTATTCTCCGCCTATCTCTGTGATACTTTTCTCTTTCTCGACTTTCAGACGCCAGGCGCTTCGCTCCAGACGCACCCGCTTCATAAACTGATATAACGCCTCATCTGTTTCCTCTTTAAATATGCGGGTCAGATGATATTTCGAGTAAGCGCAGTGCCGTGCCACGTCATCCACCGTGATATCCTCTTCGATATGGTCGAAAATATAATTGATCACCTGATTGATCACTGCCCTGCGTATGGTCGTACTCTCTCTGTCCTGCATCGGGTCATCCTCTCTCTATCCTGTTTTTCTGGCTTCTGATCAGACATAGCGAAACAATCGCCGTCAATATTTCCGTACATGGTGCCGCCATCCACACGCCGTTCATTCCAAAGATTGCAGGAAGAATGAATGTGAATCCCAATAACAGCACGATTCCTCGAAGGGAGGATATGATCGCAGACGACTTTGCGTCGCCACAGCTGGTAAAATACATGGAATTGATCACATCATAGCCCATGACAACAAATGTCACTGCATAGATCCGAAATCCGGTTGCTACCATATCTGCCACCATGCTACTGCAGCCGAACATTCCGGCGTAGCTTTTTCCGGTCACAAAAAAGATGCCAGAAACCAACAAACCTATCACAAACAGAATCCGATTGGTCATCCTTCGTATCTCAAAAGCAGTCTCCTGCTCCTGCGCGCCCCAGCAGATGCTGACCAGCGGCATGATCCCCTGCCCGAAGCCGATGCAGATCATGCTATAACCATACACCACGAATCCAAGGATTGTAAAGGCAGCCACACCCTCTGCTCCCACGTATTTCATGAGCACATAGTTAAAGGCAAACATGGATATGGCGCTCGCCATCTCCCCAATAAATTCGGAGGAACCATTGAGTATCATTTCCCTGCCTGTCATTCTGTCATATCTGAACCGGCGAAACCGGATTCCCGCCTTTTGACTGAAAAAATAGCCAAGCGAGATCATAACCGTAGCTATCTGTACCAAAAGTGAACCGATCGCACTTCCCTGTACGCCCATTCCAAGCAAACCCACAAAAATGTAATCCAAAATCATATTCAGGATACATCCCGCAATGCTCACGATCATGCAGACCTGGGGTTTTCCATCAGCGCGAATGAACATTCCGAGGACGGTTCCTGGTACCATTAGCGGATAAGTAAACAACATGATCCGGTAATACGCTGTAAAATAACCGGACAAGCCGGCATCTGCCCGAAGCACCCGAAGGATCGGTGTAAAAAGAACGAATGTCAGACATGATATGATGATGCAGACAGCTAGCGCTGTCACCATCGTCTGGGAAAACACCTTGCTGGCTCTTTGTTTTTCCCCTGCCCCAAGAAATCTGCCGCAGATCACGGATCCGCCGACTCCCACGCAAAGCCCCGCTCCCAGATAGAAATAGAGGATCGGTAGTCCCAGATTGATCGCCGCCAGCGCCTGTTCCCCTACATAGTTTCCGGTGAAATAACCGTCCGTGATGGTGATCACCGTTTGCAGCATCATTGCGATGATACTCGGGATCGAAAACCCAAGGATCATCTGTAATTTGTTTTCTTTGATCTGTGTTGTATTCATCGTTGCATCTCTCCTTTCCGAACCCTATTATAGAGATGCAACTAAAATAATACTTCTGAATTCGTGCTGTAAAATACAGCTTACCTTACAGAAATCAAAATACTGCCAATATCCCTTCTCTCACCTAACATCCAAATAATTCCGCTGTTTTCTTCATTCGCTCTGCAACCGGGACTCCGAATGGACATCTTGATTCGCATGCCTGACAGGAGATACATTCAGAGGCCTTATGCTCCAGCAGCATATAGTGAGATTTGATCGTTGCCGGTACTGTCGGCTGCATTGCTGCAAGATCATAATATTTATTGATCATTGCAATATCCAGCTCTGCCGGACACGGTTTACAATGTCCGCAGTAGGTGCACTCGCCTCTGCAGGAATGAAATGGCGCGTTTGCGAGCACGGATGCATAGTCCTTTTCTGTTTCCGAAGCATTCTCATAATACACGGCCTGATCAACCTGCTCTTTGGTATCATAGCCGCATAAGATCGAAGATACTCCCGGACGTGTAAGCGCATAATGGATGCACTGTATGGGTGAAAGACTTACCCCAAACGGTGAGCGTTTTTCGTCAAACAATCTGCCGCCGGCGAAGCCTTTCATCACAGTGATCCCCACATTTTTTTCTTCACACAGCTTGTATAATTCTGCTCTGTCAGTATCAATGCCGGAAAGCTTCTGATCATATTGATATCCTTCTGAAAGCAGATCATCTAATTTTTCACCGGCAGGCAACATATCAAATGCAGGATTAATGCTAAAAAGGATCATCTCTATGTAACCTGATTGCACCGCCAGCTTTGCGATCTCGGGATTATGAGAACTCATTCCGATATGACGGATCGTGCCTTTTGCTTTCAACTCTTTGACGTATTCCATGAACTCAGAATTCTGAATATAGTTCCAGTCTTCTTCCGTATCCACATAATGGATCATTCCAAGATCGATATAATCAGTCTGAAGTCTCATCAGCAGGTCTTCAAATGCAGGTTTCACGTACTTCATATCTCTGGTACGCACATACTGACCATTCTGCCAGGTAGATCCCAAATGTCCCTGCACATACCAATTTTCCCTGTTTCCAACCATAGCCTTTCCGATCATATCCCTGGATTTTGGATCGGGCATCCAGCAGTCGATAATATTTATGCCCTGTTCCCCCGCATATCTGATAAGTTCTATGGATTCGCTTTCCGGATGGCGTTCCAGCCATTCACCCCCAAAGCCTATTTCACTTACCCAAAGACCGGTTTTTCCTAACAATTTCTTTTTCATAGTCCTTTCTCCTCATCATGTAAAGATTTCTTTTCTCTTGCTGCCTGTAAGATATCTGCAAGATTATCTCCATTTAGTACCCCGGGATAATCGTTCTGAAAATCCAGCAAAACTTCCTTGTTCTCAAGTTCCATTGCTCTACACTGCTCAAAAAATTCGTTCAAATCATTTTTCCCATAAATTGATTCAATAAATGTTCGCGAATTTTCCGGAATTCTTTCATACGAGTCATATAGATCAACAATAGCCTTCTTTATTCTTTCCAGAGTTAAAGCGTCTCCACGCTCTTCCTGTTCCATCAAAACACCCACAATATCTGACAAATCGTTCTTGTATTGTCTTCCTGCCATAAGCTTCATTGCAACCAGATACTCTGCTGAAATAGTTCTAATCTGCAAAATATTTGAGAATGTTTTGTAATACTTTGAGTACTCTATCAATCTTGGCGTGTATGAATCTGTATTCAAAAAATCTGTATTCAGCCATCCAACCGGAAGCCCCAGTCTATCTCCAACTATATTGATCGCGTCTTTCATAGCACCTGATGAATGAATGATAGCATCCATATCATAAGTCATCTCACGAAAGCCATAATTGATCAGTATAGAAGCTCCACCTATCAGTATGATTTCAGCCGGAACTCGATTTCCATTCATTTTACGAAATTCCTTTGCCAATTCTTTTAGACAGTTGTCCAAGTTTTCTTTTGTAAATGGCTTTTCAACAGACATTGCGCACCTCGCTTTCCACAATATTGAATCGTAGAAATTCAGGTATTGCATTTGCGACTGCTTCACTCTTGATACGCTCATCTCCTGTTGCTGCATAAGAAACCGCAACACTCGCCGGGAAATACGGCTTTTCCAATTTCTTGCAGCGAAGATCATTATAATTTGTACATATCGGCAAACTATTTAATCTCGATAAATAGTCAACCATCGCCAAGAGATATAAAGCTTCCCTATACCATTGCCTATTATACAGTTTTCTGATCTCATCAGTTTCAAGCGTTTCTATTATAAAATCAATATCTCCAAGATCCTTTACATGATGGCATGTATTACTCTTAAAAATTTCAAAAGAACATCTGTAATCCGCAGAGCAATCCTTATTATTTTCTAATAAAAAATCAACTGATACGCCGAGAACTTTTGCAATCTTATATATTGTACCGGCTGCGCATTTATCAAGTTCAGCTTTCCCACTGCAAATATCCGTAATCGTGGTCATCGCCACACCACTCTCTTTGCTCAGACGATATCTTGACATATTTTCTTTTTGGAGTAATTCATTAACAATCATCAGCTTTCTCTCCTTTTTCTATAATATATCGGTTAGCCGAACTATTGTCAATGGTAGTCTGCAAAAAGCCATTGCGTCGATTTCATTATTTGGATAGAAGCTTCTCCCAAGGTTCATATCCTTTCATGAAACTAAGATCCTCTTCATTTCGAAAGCTTTCCAGCAGCTTTTCTTTTATTACTTGTAAATAGGAACCATCCGCATCCTTGAATTTCTTGTGTCTATACAGCTTTGATTTTGAGAAATCATATAAACTGTCCATGCTCTTAAGCAACTGCTCCACTACCTGATAAGTACCTTCCACATCTTTTTTTGCACAAACAATATTAAGCATCGGTACATACTCATTATATTTTCCCATATCAAACACTGCGGACAATGTACCATTTTTCTCTGCTAAAAATGTTGCATAGGCAGTATCCTCTTCTTCAAGAGCCAATCCCGTCATCATAGAAATGGCAAGATTCAAAGTACTGTACTCAGAAAAAAGCACATCTTCGAACACCTCATACGCTTCCTCGATCTTCCCTTGTTCTTTATATAAGCGTCCCAAATTTACCTTTTTCATCGGATCGTGATCAGAAAAATAGCTCAAATATTTCTCTGCCATCGGATAGTTCTGTTTCCTCAAATAAAAACCAAACAAAGAATCCGCTGCATGATGCCTGATTTCTTCATCCTCATCATTCAACGCTCTTTCATACCAGGAATTGATCTGATCATCATATTTGTCCGGCTCCTCACATTCTCCTGTCATTCTTCTTGCATCAAGCATCAAAGCAACCTGCCAAATCAGTATATTGCAATTCGGATACTCCTTTACAATTTTCACAGCCCATTCATACGTCTTCTCGTATCCTTCTTCCGAAAACATTTTGTCCATTTCCCTGATCATCTCTTCGATTTCAGCACCTGAAAGTGTTTCATGAAAAGAGAGCAATGTATCAAGAGAAATATGCAGCAATCTGGCAATGGGCGCCAACAACTCAATGTCGGGATTCGAATTTCCATTTTCCCACTTATTCACAGCCGGAGTTGTGACTCCTAATCGGTTTGCCATCTCTTCTTGGGTAATACCGATTTCTTTTCTGTATTTTTTTATCACACTGCCAATGTTCATTTTACTTATCTCCTATCATTTATTTGATCCAAAAGCTTTTGTAATTTAATCATAGCAGGATTTTTCTTTCTGAACAATTGAACAGACGTTAAATATCCTTCAATTTTTTTTACCATTAGGAAAGATGCAAGCAGGTTCAGTTCAAATTAAATAAGCCTCCTTTTTATTCAAAGTCAATAATTAGTGGTCTAAATCTTTGTTTTCAATTCACTTTTAGACCTCTAATCCCATTTTTACATGATCTCCTCTTTTCTGACGATTGGCAGCCAGATCTCATACTTTGTGTTTTCCGGATCCGGATTCATATACAGCTCGATCTCCGGTGCATTCGCGTACTCATATCCGCTCGTAGGCAGCCATTCTGTAACGATCTTTTTTTCCAGTTCCTGCATTTTGATGACAGGTCCTTCCTCGTAGAAAACAGCCCATGTGGATGGCGGAACGACCAATTCTTCAAAGTCGCCTTTCTCTTTCGCTGTTGACACTGCAATCAGATATTCCCACTCATCCTTTTCATTGCAGGTGCTTACCCCCATCAATCCGTAAATAGGTGTGTCCATCATGTCCGCAAGCCGCGCGATCGTTCCATCCATTGCACAGTCTGCCCAAAACTTTGGTGTGATCCGGAAGTTCTCCTCCAGCGTTGGTTTCAGCGGAATCTTTTTTCCGACTACGCGAATTGCATCTCTTTTCTCAATTCTGTAATTCATTTCCTGTGTTCCTCTCACAGTCATCTGAAATACAAGCGGCGGAAATGCTTTTAATGAAACGCTGCTGTCCTTTACCTGCGACGGCGTAACCCCATGGATCAGTTGAAAAGCCCTGGTGAAAGCAGTAGGCGAATCGTAACCATACTTTAATGCAACGTCGATAACCTTGGCATTTTCATCCCTCAGATCCACTGCCGCAAGTGACATTCGTCTTTTTCGCAAATACTCTGTCAGCGTTAAACCACCTATGTAGGTAAAGATCCTCTGGAAGTGATGTGCGGAACACCCCGCCAGTTTTCCAAGTTCATTCAGATCCGGCTCCTCCAGTATATGTTCTTCAATATAGTTGACAGCTGCATTCATGCCTTGAATCCATTCCATATGACTGCCCCTTTCTTATTTGATATGCTTATCATACAAAAAACCGTCTCGCATATCCTCTCATTTTCCGACCAAAAATTGAGAATTACATTTCTTAAAAAGTTTTCAAAATATGAACGGTTTCTGCAATATCCTTTTCGATCAGTGGACGCATACTGTCCTTGTATTTTGATAAATCAGCATTCTTCAAACACGACAAAATCTTCGGAATATACTGTGGCTTTGCCAAACCCACCTGTGCAAGAGCCTTAATACATTGTCTTGCTGTAATCGGTTTTTCGTCCGTGACATGAGTGAGGTAATCATCGATAATCGCATCAAAAACATCTGTGACTGCTACACACCTGACGTATATATTAATATGTTCCCCACCTTTTACCAATTCCTTTCAAATGAAAGATATCTTGTCCCCTGAAAAGATAATCTTCCGGTATCACCTTCAACTAACATTCCATATTCTGTACCGGAAACATGTAATTCCATTCGATCACCACTTTCTACTTCAAAAGTAACAAAATAGCTTGTTGTAGAAGTTGTATGATATCCATGTGCTCCTGTTGCATCCCCGGCATGATGATGTTGATGGTGAGAAACGTCCATTCTCTTTGAAACAACGGTTGCAATCACAGTAAGTCTGGGCGAATTGTTGTTCTTATTCCATGTCTTTATCCCTGATATTACTCCAAATAGAAACGTTCCAATAACAATTACAAATACCAACAGAAACATGAGTGGGAATATACCTCCCAGCATACCAAATCCAAATCCCATTTTTTACGTACCTCCTTTGTTTCATCTGCTTTAACTTTCTTATGATGTAGTCCATGATCACTGTCCATCCAGAGCCGCATCCGGATAATCCTCCATGACTTTCAGAAATTCATCAAAATGCTCATCAAACAGTTTTGTGATCTGCGGATCAAACTGGCGACCAGCCTGACTTAAGATTTCCTCCCTGGCCTGTTCCGGGGACCAGGAGTTCTTATAACAGCGTTTGCTTACCAGCGCATCAAAAACATCTGCGACTGCTACACATCTGGCGAATATATTAATATGTTCCCCCTCAAGCCTGTTCTGATAGCCCTTCCCATCAAATCGCTCGTGATGCTGCTGGGCGATACCGGCTGCAAGCTGCAGGATCTCTCCGGGTGCGTGTTCTAAAAGCTGATAGCCATAATCAACATGCTTCTTTATCTCTGAAAATTCTTCATCTGTAAGCTTGCCGGGTTTGTGCAGTATTTCCCGTGGTACACAGATCTTACCTACATCATGCATCATGCTTGCCACACTGATTTTCCAGGTTTCCTCCTCGGATAATCCCATTGCACGACATAATATTTCTGTATATGCGGCAACACGTTTGACATGCTGACCTGTCTCATGGCTCTGTGTCTCAACAAGCTCCGAAAGAGAACTGACCATAATCTGCTGTTCTTCGTACAGTTCATTATTCTTTTTGACCAGGGCTGTGATCAACCGCTGAAGCTTACCTGCGATACTAATACAGATCACAGAGATCGCTAAAAGCTCAATGACACGCGGTATGATCCCATATAACAATACGCCCCGCAAAGTGACCAGCGGCTCATCAGGTACGATCTTTAGCATAAACGCGATCAAATGACTGATCACCATGACAGGGATACTTAAAACCGTGGTGTATATCACATATGTACGCTCACAGTACAGGCAGGAAACTACTACCGGAAAAACCAACATAATAATTACATGATACGAGAGAATCGAATACATCAGTCCGGACATAAAAACCAGAAACGTCAGGACGACATACCGTATGCATTTTGAGCGCAAATGCAAAATATCATAAAACAAAGTCGGCAATAGCAAGATGGCAGCCGACACGATAAGTGTCGGATACAACGCAGTAGAAATCTTAAATATATGCAGCATGTTCAGCAGTATGACTGCCATATTTAACACCGTTATCACCCTGCAGATAGCTGAAATCCGGCGGTCTGAATCCTTTTCAAAATCTAGGATCATATTGTTAGCAAAATTTGTCATCCGGGTCACCTCTCCATCTTTTCTTTTTAGGTTTACATCTTTTTCTCTTTTCTATTGCCAAACTTATCCGCCCACAAATTCAGAAAAAAATCTGTAAACTCCATAATTATTTCCATGATAAAGTCAACCATATCATGATGCTCCAAAGTCAGCACGATCTCTGCAAGACCCTTTTCCATACTTTCTTTCTCCCAAAATTAGAATTCTTATAATTTGAACCGATGTACATTTTCATAATCCCCGGGAAAGGTTACTGACAGTGTTTTTTTGGTTAAATTATATACAGCAGACCATTGTTCGTCCCCCGTGATGACATTGCTTTTTAAAAGCTCCAATGCTTCCTCTTCGGAAATGATACCCTCGTGTTTTTCCAAAGCATTCAGAATATTTTCATATCGGTCTTTTCCGAATCCTGTTTTTGATGGGTTGTCGAACAAGGTAAAGTTGGTTACAACCTGATATTTGTTTTCAGCCCTTGTTACCACCATCTTGCCATCAACGAATTCAATAACTGCCGAATGCCCTGAAGCATCCGCAACCATGTAATGCAACGGAGCTACATCACTGAAATAATTATACTGTTCTGTATAACGAATTGCCTCTTCCACAGACTTTGCTTTGTTCAATAATAAACGAGGCAAGGTCATATCGAACAATGTGATCTTATCATTCTGCTGTGGATAAGTCGCTGCTGCATCTGTCAAAATAGCAACTGCAAATCCATATTCATTGATTCCATCAGATGGGCTATAGGCTGTAGCCAACGTCAACTTTCTGTCACTCTCAAGTGAATCATACGTACTTTCATCCCAGTCTAAGAAAGCCATATTCACAAGAGAAAGAAATCTGTAGGAGGAAGTATCGTTTCGGCGCAGCAACATTGGAATTGCACATTCACAGTCCATATTTCTGGCAAATAAAATATCACTATCCGCATTTTGTGCAACGAAAGCGCTACACCCGAACTTATTGTGACATATTGGATGATCCGGCTTTCGGATCAATGCCGTATCAATAAATGCACAATAGTCTTCTAAGGAATGCGCACCTCTCAATAAATACTCTTCAAAACAATCATCTCCATAATAGCTCATGGTATAAAAGGGATGATCGCTTATTTTTTCTATTTCTATCGTGATGTTTCGTTGTAAATCCTTTAATATTCTCATGTTCTCCTCCTCCTGCCAGGGATCTCTCTAACCATTACAGTCCCCCGGTAAATTAACAAAAGTATTTTCAATATTCCTGGCCAGCTCATAGGCTCTGTTTGAAAACAGATTCACTCGTTTCTCTCTGTTTTCATCATTTCCATAGCCCCTGGTCATTTCGTCGAAAACATATACTTCACATTTCTTTGCCCGGTCTCTGATCCGGTCGCCAACCATGACTGTCTTCATTGCTTCCAGCTGTTCTCTTCGTATTTCATCTTTCAGGGAACCACCCATCGTAACAAGAAACATTACTTTTTCTAATGTTTTCATTGCCCGCTCATTTCCATACGCAAACCCATATGTCCATACTCTCTGAAACCACCCTTCTAACATCGCAGGCGATGCTGTCCAAAAATCAGGATAAATGAATACGATACTATCCGCCCGGTTTATTTTTTCCTGCTCCCGTAATACATCTTCTTTTACCGGACGATCCGTCTGATAAAAGCCCTCTCGCACATATTCGTCCTCAGACATTACCGGACAAAAGTTCTCCGCATACAGATCAGAAATCTCGTAGGAATACCCGGCATCCTCAAGTCCTTTTACAAAGGACTCTTTGACAGTATGCGTGAAACTATTTCTACTCGGATGACAATAAACAACCAATATATGCATTTTCTTTAACTGACAAACCATGATATATTCCTCCTCGTTCTCATCGATGATCTGAAACCCGAGTTTTTGATACATTTTCAGCGCATAATTCTGTTTTTGAACGGATAATGAAGCCTGCTTATAACCACAGGCGTTCAATTCGGCCAGCATCGTTTTCATCAGTTCTGTACCAATTCCATAATTGCGATATTCCTTCAAAAGAGAAATCGCAAATGAGGGTGTTTCATGATCAACATGGCCATAGTCATCCATCATACGAACCCACACAGCCCCGACTACCGACTCATCTGCCTCAGCCACGAAGCATATGTCACCTGCTCTATCTCCAAAGTCCTCCACATACACCTGTAATTCCGGCTGATTGATAATATCTTTTGGTGGCGCCTCTACTCCTTCCGGAATAAAAATGGCCGCATATAAAAAGGTGTACAATACCTTTACTTCTTCTTGTTTTAACTTTCTTATAATGTAGTCCATAAAAACCTCCGATTAGGCTACACTACCTTGGCCAAGCGCACAACTAGAATTTGGTCATCATTTCATTTTCTCGCCGAAAACAGATATAAAATGATGAATATGCTCCTGTATTTTTTGATGGATCTCCAACTCCCGGTCAGGTTCTCTATCATACACTTGAAGCATCACAGAGATAGGCGCTGTGTATTCCATTGCCACAAGTTCCGGGTTGTCGATCTGTATTAGATCTCTTTCTGCCATTTCCCGGAACATTGTCGTATAGATGGAGACAATGTTCGAATAAAAGTATTTGGTTGCCAATGCTTTCATCCGTTCATTTCTGAATTGCTCCATGGTAAGCAATTTTCGAACTTTTCGCACCGTTTCATCGTGCATGGTAAAC
>JALFNQ010000244.1 GCA_022773965.1 Lachnospiraceae bacterium | reverse complement strand
TGTCAATACCTTCACTGCCGCCCACCGTGATCAAAATCTCAGAAAGCGGATCATACTGCAGATGAAATCTGCGGTCTAAGTACTTTGAGATCTCAATGCGCAGCTCCTTTAAACCCGCATTTGATGTATAAAAGGTACGTCCTTTTTCTAATGTGTAAATGCCCTCATCACGAATATGCCAGGGCGTATCAAAATCCGGTTCGCCCACGCCAAGGGAGATCGCATCCTCCATCTCACTCACAATGTCAAAAAACTTTCGGATCCCGGAGGGCTTTATGTTTGTGATCTTTTCGTTCAGCGGGTTTCTCATGGTGTCATCAGCATCCTTTCATCCTTCGGTGATTCTGCCATGACAGTGCCATGGTCCTTGTATTTTTTCAAAATAAAGTTCGTCTTTGTGCTGAGCACAGAATCCAAGGTAGACAGCTTATCACTGACAAACGTAGAAATATCACGCAGTGTCTTACCCTCCAATGTGACCATCAGATCAAAGCCACCGGAGATCAGATATACGGAATTCACCTCCGGATAATTATAAATGCGTTCTGCCACCTTATCAAATCCCATGTCACGCTGGGGAGTCACACGCACCTCGATGAGTGCTGTTACTTTCTCCACATCCGTCTTATCCCAGTCAATCAGTGTGTGATAACCGCAGATCACGTGCTCGGCCTCCATCGCTGCCAGCTCATTGATCACCATCTGCTCGTCCACACCTAAGAGTACTGCCAGCTCGTGCAGATCCACACGACTGTTTTTCTCAATAAATGTCAAAATCTTCTCTCGCATATATTTACTCCTTTTTATAGTTGTTCACTGCTTTTGCAACACTCTATTACAAAAATCAAATCAGCATTTCTTTTTTATACAACCTTATAAAGCTCATCTGCCTTGGGCGGCTCCAGAAAACGCCGTTCTTCTCCTGATAACAGCACCCGGTCGTTACCCTCTGTCACCTTTCCGACACACACAGCCGGTATATCTGCCGCCTGAAGCGCCCGCACCAGACCATTTCCATCCGCCGCAGCCATCAGCATGCTGCCGCTGCTGATCAGCTCATAAGGATTTACATCAAAAAACTCACAAACCTCTACCGTCTCCTGACGGATCGGAATCTTTTTTAAATCGATTTCCAGTCCGACGCCGGCGCTCTCTGCCATCTCCCAAAGGGCACCAAAAATACCTCCCTCTGTCACATCATGCATAGCGCTCACACCGGACTCCACCGCAATACGCGCCTCCGGCAGCACGGACAAATAGGCATCAAAGCCCTTCGCCGTGTCCACAAGCGCCTTCGGATAGCGGGTCAAAAGCTCTTCCTCCCGCTCCTTTGCGATGATTGATGTTCCTTCCAGGCCAACCCACTTTGTCACGATCACATCCATTCCCGGACGTGCTCCCGCCGTCGAGATCAGCCGGCCTTTTTTTGCTTTTCCGACACCGACAACAGAGATAACCGGCTGATTGACAACCCGGGTTACCTCCGTGTGGCCTCCCATGATCTGTACATTTGCGGCATGCGCCGCGGCTTCCGCCTGCTCCATCATCGCCCGCAGCTTTGCCTCCGAGATCTTTTCAGGCAAAAGAAAAGTAAGCATCACACCGATGGGCTCTGCTCCTGCACTTGCAAGGTCATTTAACGTGATCTGGATTGCCAGATGTCCGATGTCCTTTGCGGTGCCGGTGATCGGATCCGTTGATAAAACAAACATTTCGTCCTCCTGCAGGGCTACTGCGGCGCAATCTTCCCCCACAGAAGCGCCAAGAAGCACTTCCGGGCGATTGGTTCGTATTTGTTTTAGCACAGATCTTTTTAGTACTGCCTCCGGTACTTTGCCTACTTTCATAAATTTTTTCCTCTTTACTTTTTATATGATAACTACTCTTCAGTCGTCTCCTCAGACTCTTTCACAGGCTTTTGAGCCTCCTCTTTCTTTGCAGGTTTTTTCTCTTCCTCTTGCTCCTGTTCTTGTTCCTTTTCCTTTTCTTCCTCTTCCTGCTTTTTCTGCTCCTCTTCCTGTTTCTTTTCTTCCTCTTCCTGTTTTTTCAGTGCCTCCGCAGAATTGGCTGCTGCCACTGCACGAATGGTCGACTCATTTCCACTTGCGATCGCTGCCTTTACAGCTGCCACTGCCTCTGCGTTATCAGACTTGATTCCAACAGCAATGATCCTGGGCGATGCATTGTAAGTGCTGTTATTATAAGGCTCACGGCTAACCTCCACACCGTTCTCTTTCACGATCTTCCAAAGCTTTGCCGTGTAACCGGTGTGCGCACTCTGGGTCTGCTGGATATAGCCGATGGGCTGATCAGCGACCGCCTCAAATTTCGTTTCGGGCTCTGTCGTGCTTGTTGTCTCACTCTCAAAGCTGACCTCTCTGCCCACCGGGCGCGTCTCCTCACCATAAATTGTAAAAGTGATCTGCATACCGCTCGTATATCCCTCGATATAAACCGGAAAATCATAATTATTCGTAAACTTCAGATCCTTATAAGTACCGGCAATCGCCGCATCCATGGACGGCTGTACATAGCTGACGATCATCGAATGGCAAAAGCGCTCGTCAATGGCAAGCTCTGCACGGATCACCGCATTATAAAGCGTCGTTGACACCTGACAGATACCACCACCATAAGTCTGAACTGTTGTTCCATTCTCATAGGACCCTGCCAGCTCATATCCGTTTTCTGCGGTAAAGGGATTCACTGCTTCATAGACTGAAAACTGTTCGCCGGGATACAATACCCTGCCATTGATCTTGCTTGCTCCGTTTCGCACATTCTGTGCACGTCCTGCGGATGAAGTACCAAAATCCGTGGTGTAGGTTCCCAGTACATCCTTTACACGCTCCAGCTGTTCCTTCGTGCCCTCAGGCTCCACAACGCTGGCAGCAAGCTCCAGAGTTGTATTCGTCTGGGTCCATGTATCTTCAATATAAGAAACGATCTCATCTGCCGAACGATCTACATCCACAGCGACCCCGTTCTGTCCATCGGTGATCCGAAAACCACCATTTTCACGAACAAGTCCATAATTGACAGCATCCTGATTCATGTCCTGTGTATGTTCCTCAAGAAAACTCTTTACCTTTTCCCGGTCTGCCGTGTATGCAATATCGAAGACCAGATTCTCATGCTCTAAATCCTTTTTGGACTTATAACGCTCGATCAGATTTCCGGTCTTTCCCACATTTGCGGCGTCCTTTATGATGACAGGATTTGACCAGGTCACACCAAAATCAGCCGCCGTGGCCGTTACGCTCTTTCCATCTACAGTCAGCGTGAACTGCGTATCACCCAGAGATTCCACATAAGCATCTACTGCCTCATTTGCCTGTACCTCAGTCATCCCACCCACTGCGATATCACCGATATAGATATTATCTGCAATCAGGTGTTCTCCGTTCTCCTGTGCATGGGCAGTGATCCCGACATAAATCCCTGCAGCGCAGACGACTGCTGCCACAAGTGCACCGCCAAGCTTCCATCCCAGATTTAATTTCTTATTTTTCATATAACAATAACCTCATTTCACGTCCCCGGCAGCACCTGCCGCAGACGATTCTAACTAGCTACTTAATTTAATCTTCCTATTTATGTATAGTTCTCCGATTGTTTCGATTCTTAATTATATACTACCTCTGTCGCTTTTTTCAATATGCAAAAACAGCCAGAATAATTGACATAAATTACGGATTTTAGTATATTATTAACGATTCCGTCAGGGGATGTACACCGTCAGATCAGCGCACTCATCACCATCGGAACAACCATTGCAAGTACGAGGACAATTGCAATGATTCCGGCTATGATCTGACGTTTATTATTTTTTTGTTTCTTTGAATTTTTCATACATTTCACCTCATTTTTATTTTTGTAAGAAAGGATCTATTATGCTATTACCTTTTTTAGCTGTTTTTATTATTGTGACAATTTATATCTCTATCCGCAGAACCCGTGCCATGCGCGCAGAACAAAAGCTGTGGAATGACTTTCGCGAACGGGAACAGGAAGCGAACTGGACACGCAAACAGGACATCTCCAATCTCGCCTACATCAAGCTTCCACTGGATGCCCTTCCACTGGGCAAATTTGAGGATGAAGCTTTGACCAGCTACGAAAGTGCACTTCGTGATCTGTCCACGCAGCCAATCTGTAACTTAAACGGCATCTCCAACACAGACTTAAAACTGCGTTACGGTGCTGCAAATCTGAATGCCCTCAGCCAATGCGACACCAATTATAGCACGCTCGTATCACTTTTGGCAAACTATGGTGAAAAACTTTTTGAGCTGTCCCATCCCGTTGAAGCCAGACAGGTGTTGGAATACGCGCTTTCTTTGGATTCCGATGTAGGCAAAACCTACGATTTACTTGCCACCATATATGAATACGAAGGACAGCCCGAAAAAATTGATGCACTCTATCAATCGGCAGAGAAAATTACTTCCATTCGAAGAAATTCTATCCTGCGCAAGCTGGATGAGCATCGCTGTGGTACATTAAAGACAAGTCAGATCGCTGATACAGTTGCGGAAGCTCCTGACCAGGAAGTCACCGCTTTGCCGGACAACCCTTCCGGACAATAAAACAAATCATGATTTTATTTTTAAAATACCAGATTCCGGTTGGCTATGACCCGCCGCACGCATGAGAAAGGAGCAAGCACCATGAAAATTCTTCTGACTGCCATCAATGCTAAATACATTCACTCGAATCTGGCACTTCGCAATTTTGTTGCCTACACTTCTGACTGTGCCGAACATCTGATCCTAAAGGAATACACCATCAACCACGCACCGGATCAGATCCTCCAGGGCATCTACCGCGAACACCCGGAGGTGCTGTGCATTTCCTGCTATATCTGGAATATTTCCACTGTCGAAACACTGATCCGGGAATTCCACAAGCTGCTGCCAGAGGTTCCGATCTGGCTGGGCGGCCCGGAAGTGACCTTTGAAGCAGAAGCATTCCTTACCGCCCACCCGGAAGTGACGGGCATCATGCGCGGCGAAGGTGAGGATACGTTTGCAGCACTTGCAAGATACTATGTGTACGGTTCTCCGGAATATCTGGAAGACATTCCGGGGCTTATCTTCCGCCGTGACAACCTACTCATTCAGACCGGCGAAGCACTTCCCCTGTCACTGGATGAGATCCCTTTCTGTTACAATTACACGGATGACCTTGCGCACCGCATTGTTTATTATGAATCCAGCCGCGGTTGTCCGTTCCGCTGCAGCTATTGTCTTTCTTCCTTAGAAAAAACGCTGCGCTTTCGCAGCCTTGAGCTCGTAAAAAAAGAACTTTCCTTTTTTGTGGAGCAGGGGATTCCACAGGTTAAATTCGTTGACCGGACATTTAACTGTAATCACGGGCATGCCATGGCCATCTGGAACTATATTCAGAAAATTGACCGGGGAACAACAAATTTTCACTTTGAAGTCAGCGCAGACCTGTTTCGTGAGGAGGAACTGGCGCTGCTGTCAACCTTTCGCCCCGGTCTGATCCAGCTGGAAATCGGTGTGCAATCCACCAATCCCGCTACGATCAACGAGATTCACCGTCAAATGAACCTGCCCCGTCTGAAGGAGGTCGTGAACCGTATCCGCGTCTGGCACAACATCCACATGCATCTGGATCTGATCGCCGGACTGCCCTTTGAGGACTACGAGACCTTTGCCCGATCCTTTGACGAAATTTTTGCGCTGGAGCCCAGCCAGCTCCAGCTGGGATTTTTGAAGGTGCTGAAAGGCTCCTACATGTACGATCACGCACAAGAATACGGCATTCTCTATCACGAAAGTGCTCCCTATGAAGTATTGGCGACCAAATGGCTCTCCTTCGATGATGTGCTGCGCATCAAGCGTGTGGAGGAAATGCTTGAGGTATACTATAACAGCTGGCAATATGCCCTCACCATTCGCTTGTTGATATGTATCTACAAAAGCCCGTTTACTTTTTTTCAGCGTCTCGGGGATTACTATGATCATAACGGGTTGTTTGGCTGCAGCCATTCACGTCTGGCGCGCTGTGAGATCCTTTTGGATTTCCTGATGGAAGAGCTTGCCTGTAGTTTCTTGGCTGGCGATGCAAATGTGTTGCTCCCGCTGTTTCGCGAGTCGCTCATCTACGATCTCTATGCCAGAGAAAACTGCAAGCGCCGCCCGGAATGGGCTGCGGATCTTGCTCCCTTCAAACAGATGATCCGTGCCTTCAACCCGGAAAATAAGGGCAGCCTGCGGCACACGGAGGTATTTCATTACGCATTTCCCCTGCGGGACTGCGAGCCGGTGGATACGTTGCCGGTGCGCACAGAGGAACCATTATTTTACCGCTTCAACTACGAAGTGCGGGATCCGCTGACGTATCAGGCAGAGACGGAGCGGCTCAAATAAGGTGGTGTCATGAAGGGCCTTGCATATGGGGCGATATCCCGCAGCCGTTATGCTGAACGGGGAAATCACGCGAGGAGTCACAGAGTTCAAGCAAAAACGGCCTGACTCTGCTGCCTAAGTACTGTATATTCTACGTATTCCCCGCGTGACCCCGACGCATAAACGGTCTACGGGATATCACCCCATACGCAAGACCCTTCTCCACTACCTGCAAACCAGCCGCAGCAGGCATTGTCTGTGCGAGCGACTTTGGACGATGAAGATGAGACTTCAAATTGCGGAAGCCTTTGCTGACGCAATTTCGCTTTGCGAAGGCTCATCGGAATGGTTCGGGCAACGGAGCGAGGACAGATATGTCTGCGAAGGCTGGCGTAGTGGAATACATAGATTCGTAGCGAATAAAATCTCACATCGTGAGAGATCAAAACTGAAAGGAAATACGAAATGACCTACCTTGCAATAGATCTGGAAATGACCGGCCTGAAAGTCAAAACAGACCGCATATTAGAAATCGGCGCACTGCGCATGGAAAACGGCAGCCCTGCCGGCGAATTTTCTGCGCTTATCAATCCGCATTGCGTGATTCCAGCGGATATCACGCAGCTGACCGGCATCACGCAGGAAATGGCGGAAAACGGCGAAGAGCTGTCTGATGTCCTCCCCCGCTTTCTGGAATTTGCAGGCGAACTGCCGCTCTTAGGACACAATCTAAGCTTTGACTACAGCTTCCTGAAGCAGGCATTTGTCAACGCAAAGCTGCCATTCGAGCGACCGGGCATCGACACCTTAAAGCTCGCCCGCAGATTTTTGCCAAAAGAGCAGAAAAAAAAGCTGACGGAGCTGCGTTCCTTATTTTGCATCGACACCGGCACGGTGCACCGCGCCGTCTCGGACGCCTATGCAGCCGCACTCGTTTACGAGCGGCTTCTTTCAGATTATGGCAACACAGATCCGGACGCCTTCGCCCCCAGCCCACTTCATGTAAACATCAAAAAACAGCAGCCCATCACCATCCCCCAAAAGGAACAGCTGACAAGACTGCTGTCGGAACATCCCGATAAAATATCTGAACCGGTTGACATCAACCACCTGACACGAAGCGAAGCATCACGATTCATTGAGCGTCTGCTGCACTCATAATTTTCAATCATATGCCGATGAATACAGAACTCGACACCGTGGAAGCCTCTGCTGAACACGATACGCTTTCTCCATGCTCATCAGCGTAGTTCGGAGCATCAAAACGAATCAGAAATGACTGCACAACTACCATAGCAAATCACAAAACATATCCCCCCAGGGACGAATCAGCCCCGGGTCAGGCAATATCAATTTCTGCGACTTCGTTGCACGATGGAGAAGAGACTTCAAATTGCGGAAGCCTTTGCTGACGCAATTTCGCTTTGAGAAGGCTCTTCGGAATGGTTCGTGCAGCATCGCAGAAATGATATGCCTGACCCGGGGCTGCCGTAGTGATAAGAAATTCAGTTTCTGTCACATCCCCTACACCATCACAAACCGAAAGATCGTATCCACCGCCCCCACCAGCAGTAGCACACCGCCGATGGCATAAGCTTTTGTTTTCTGCTCATATCCCATGTGATAGCCCACATGCAATCCGGCGATCACCACGATCACCGTCGCCGCTGAAATCACTGTGAGTAAGACCATCGTTCCGGTTCCGAGGAATCCCAGCGCCACACCCAGCACCAGTGTCCATGTACTGATCAGTGACAGCCTTGCGACCAGGCTCTTCCATGCATATCTGTCATCCCGCCGCTCTATGATCGGTTCATTCTTCCATGCCTTCCGGATCATCAGAATCCCCAGTACTCCAAAAATGGCAGCCGCAATGATCTGGGTATTTCCGCCTCTCGGGCTCACCTCCCGCATGCGCAGGAAAGCTCCGGCCGCACTGCCGAGATAGAGTGCCACTGTCTGCCATACGGCAAACAGCACACACAGGATCACCAGCGGTTTTTTTTCTATTTTTGATAACTGTGCACCCTTACATTCCATCGCGGCAAAAATGTCTAACGAGATACCCAGCGTCACCAGAATCGTTTCCAACCAGTTCATTCTTATCCCTCATGGCTTTTAACGGTTACCATCTACACGCGCACAACCACATGTGTAGTGCGGAGTTGAAACCCAACCTTTTGTTTACTCAGATACCTTTACGGCATCTGTCTTTATGATAAATTTTACACTACCAACCTGTTCTTTTGCAAGCCCTGTAAAGGTAGTATAGTTCTCTCCTGCCTGTACAACAGCATCCATACGGTCGATCAGATCCTTTGCATCACCGTTAAATGCGTCCACCAGCTTTGAGATTCCTTCCTCATTAAATTTTACAACTCCATTATACAACTCATCAGCTCCATCGTCCAGCTGATCTACACCATCTGAGATTTTATTTGCACCGTCAGACAGATCAGATGCACCGTTTCTCAGCTTCTCGTTATTTGCGACCAGTGTGCTGGCACCACTTGCAAGCTGCTTGACACCCGATACCAGATCCGGTACGCCTGCTGCCAATGTGGAAATGCCCTCACTGAGCGCCTGGGAACCACTGACAAGGCTGTAACCGCTGGTCTTGTCAACTGCCTCGATCTGTGATGCAATGGTTTTTTTCGCATTTTCTGCACCCTGGACCGCTGCTGTCTGTGCGGCGTTCTCGCATGCAGCTACAACTGATTTTCCAACTGCATCCGAACCGTTTGACGCGATTCCACCAGCGATACCCTGTGCCAGACCGCCCTTTAATACCGTGCTTGCAAAATATGCCGCATAGGTCGTATTCGTGCCGGGAACAGTTGCCTGGCACTGCTTTGCACTGTACTTCTGTCCGCTTGTCGCATCAACAAAACCATTTTCCGCATAATACTGTGCCAGCGCAGCTACCACTCCGTCACTGGTCAGACCCATACCGGCGATACCATTCTGTATCAATCCGACTGTTGCCTCACTTGTCATCGTATTCGCAAAATGATCCGTTGCTGATTGATAAATATACTGATAGGTCTCACCACCCTCTGAAAACTGTGCGGACACCTGCTTTTTGGCAGCCGCCTTTTCCTTGTCGCTCATCTCGGCATTGAGAGCCGCATCCAAAGTCTTTACACCTGCTGCGATTGTCTTTGCACTTGCATCCAGTGTCGTTGCGCCCTTAGATAACGTGCCAACGCTTGCATTCAATGTATTTAAACCATCATTTAATTTTTTTGCGCCATCCGTATAATCCTTGATTCCATTGCTGAGATCAGATGCACCGCTCGTAAAGTCACCCATGTTGTCCTTTAAGGTTCCAAGACCCTCTTTGATCTGCCTGCTGCCATCTTCCAGCTGATCACTGCCGTCTGAGAGATCATCAATAGACTGTTCCAGATCTGTCAGATCTACATCGCCGAGATTCATGCCTGAAAGCAGTCCACTCATGGCAACAGAAGCAGTCATTTCCAGAGAAAAATTCTCTACATCCGCGCTGACCTCCACATATTCCGGAAATTCGATATCGCTGTCAAACTCTCCTGCCTCCTTCTGAAGGCTCTCACGCAGACCGGGCATTGCCATACCGACAACAATATTATTTTTTCCGTCAGAAATGACCTTTCCGTTCGTCACCTCAACATTTGTAAAATCATCGTTTAATATCATTCCCGTCATTACGGTAAACGGCACATAAACTTCAATATTTTTTCCATCTTTTTCAATGGATGTCTTTTCATGATTCTCATAATCAAAACGGATCGTAACCTTTCCGCTCTTTCCAGCCAGTTCCTCCGGCTCTATCTCCTGACCGTCCAGATAGTAGGTGACCTTCTCGCTGATAGGAACCTGCTCGTCAGTCGTTCCTTCATAATAAATATCATTTCCGTTTGCCTGCCAGGTCAGCTTCTCGCCATCCTGTGTAAAGGTCTCGTCGCCCTTAATATTTGTAATACCGTTCAGATCGGATACATCCTCGATGACAGCTGCCCCGTCACGATTTTTCAGCCACTCCTCCACGATCACTTTTCCCGGCTGACCCTTGGCATCGGAGATCACATAGACGGTCTCATCCTTTGTCGTATCATCTGCACCTGATTTTTTATTGACCAGTTCACCTATTTTTTCCTCGAGCTGCGATTTTTCTGCTGCCTCCACAGTAACTGCCTGATTACCTGCGCCCTGTACATAGCCAGCAGCAAAGCTGCCCCCTGCCATCGCTATAACAAGTACACCCGCCATCATACGAATTGCAAATCTGCTCTGAAATTTTTTCTGTAATTCTTTGATCTTCATGATAGAAACCTCCTGTTTTCCGGCATGAGCAATCACCGCAGATGGCGGCTTACTCATGCCCACTTATTTTATATCTACATTTAACAATTCTTTTATTCTTTTTATTTTTCACGTTTCCGAAATCCAATGCTGGTCTTTACGATCACCTTGTCAAAGATCACGAACATGGACGGCAAAATAAAAATTACTACAAACATACTGATGATCGCGCCTCGTGACATCAAAATACATAGCGAACTGATCATATCAATATTGGAATACAGACCAACACCAAAGGTTGCTGAGAAGAAACTCAGCGCACTAACGATGATGGACTGGATGGAGCCCTGCAATGCCTGCGTGATCGCCTCTTTTTTCTCTAATCCATTGTAACGTGCCAGCTTATACTTATTTGTCATAAGGATTGCATAGTCCACAGTCGCACCAAGCTGGATCGTTCCGATCACGATGGATGCGATAAACGGAAGTACCGTTTTCGTATAGGCCGGAATACCCATATTGATAAAGATTGCAAACTCGATCACTGCCACCAGAATGATGGGAAGGCTCACAGACTTAAACACCACGAGAATGATCGCAAAGATCGCCAGGATTGACACTGCACTGACCCGCTTGAAATCCTCATCCGTAATGTTGATCAGATCCTTTGTACAAGGTGCCTCACCGATGAGCATTCCCTTTATATCATACTGATCCAGAATCTGATCCAGTTTCTCGCACTGGGCATTGACTTCATCCGAAGCCACTGCATATTCGGAGCTCACCATCAGCAGCTCATATTCATCATTTTGCACAACGGAAAGCAGCTCAGACGGAAGCATTTCCTTGGGGAAACCGGCACCTAAGATCGCCTCAAGTCCAATGGTTGCCTTCACGCCATCCACCTCGTTCACCTCATCGATCATATGCGCTACATCCTTTGCAGGAAGCGAAGAATCCACCAGGTAAATATGTGTGGCATTCATATCAAAATTGTCTTCCAGCTTCTGGTTTGCCACAATACTCGGCAGATCCTTCGGCAAGGTACCTGCCAGGTCATAATATACATCCGTATGGGTATAACCATAGACCGCAGGGAACAACACGATCACAAACGCTACTGCAAACCATTTATAGTGTCTGGTGATCCATCCGGCGATCCGTCCCAGATCAGGAAGAACCGGACGATGCTTTGTCTTCTGCACCGCTTTATCAAATATGAGGATCATAGACGGTAAAATGGTGACGCATCCGATCACGCCAAATACCACACCCTTTGCCATGACAACTCCCAGATCCATACCAAGCGTAAAGCTCATAAAACACAGGGCAATGAAGCCGGCAACTGTCGTGATGGAGCTTCCCACAACAGAAGTGATCGTATTCGCGATTGCGGTCGCCATTGCCTCTTTATGATCAGAATTTTTATTACACTCTTCCTCATAGCTGTGCCACAAGAAAATCGAGTAATCCATTGTCACACCCAGCTGCAGTACCGCTGCCAGCGCCTGTGTCACATAGGAGATCTCCCCCTTGATCATATTCGTTCCGAGATTGTAAATAATTGCCATACCAATACTCAGAAGGAAAAATACAGGGACGATCGCTGAATCCATTGTGAGGGATAAAACAACGATCGCCAACACGACAGCGATGATCACGTAGATCGGAACTTCCCGGTCTGAAAGCTCTTTGATATCAGTAATAACTGCTGACATACCACTGACAAAGCACTGTCCGTCCGCCAGCTTTCGGATCTCCTTTACCGCATCCATCGTCTCGTCCTCTGACATTCCGGTATCATATAAAACCGCAAGCAGCGTAGAATCCGTATCATCATTATTAAAAATCTTGTATATATCATCCGGAAGCACCTCCATTGGAAGTGACAGATCCGCGATCGTATCATACCAGACGACCTTTTTTACATGTGGAATCTCCTCGATCTTTTCTTCCAATGCACAGACATCCTTGTTTTCCATGCCCTCTACGACACATAGCGAAAACGCCCCGATCCCAAAGTCATCCTTTAAGATTTCCTGTCCCTTCATCGTCTCGATCTCATCGGGAAGATAAGAGAGGATATCATAATTGACTCTTGTGTGAAAGTAACCGATTGCTGCCGGAACCAAAAGCACAATGGACAAAATGAGGATCAATACCCTGCACTTTACAACTCCCTTTCCAAACTTTTTCATTTTATTCACCCTTTCTTTGTGTGTTTCATCTAAAAATGAGTATAAAAAAAGGGATTGAATCCTTCCATATTCAATCCCAGTTTGCTGTCACAGCCATCTATACATTTTTTTCCATCTGTACCCTGTGATATACAAATCACTCCGTTTGTATACTTCAAAAATCACGACCTGATCTGCCTTCTCTCCCAGTCTGCGAATACAAATGTCAGCAACGGGCCTACAAACTCGCGCACCAGGTCTCACATGCGTTCAGTTTGAACCGTTTTCCCGATAAAAGCAGAAGTACATACCTCCACAAATTTCTCTGCCCTCATCTGCATCTGTCAGACTTCACGGATCGCCTGCTCCATCGAATGACTCATCAGATATTCATACACATCGGCCA
>JALFNQ010000110.1 GCA_022773965.1 Lachnospiraceae bacterium | reverse complement strand
ATGAAAACAATTCAGAAAAAAAGTAAAGGCAGAAAATAAAATACTATAGTCTAAAACAACGCTAAAAATCGCTACAATGCTCATATTTACAAGCATTGTAGCGATTCAAATTTTTCTCAACTGTCAAAAACAGGATTATAGGTAATGGAAAGAAGAAGTGCAATTTACGAATAGTTATCATTTTTTTCGACTATGTGTTGATTTGAGTTCGACAGTTGTTTACAAATTATTGATTTTTTTTATGTATCGCCAAAGTTCGACAAAAAATCTATGTTTGTCGTTATATAGTATGTGTAAAGACAATAATGTACATGTAGGGGGGACAATTCTATGAAACTTCAATATCCATTTAGTTTTGCAGTTTTTTATCATTGTGTAATTAAGCATTGCAGCAGCTTTACTCAACAGTTGACTGTGCATGCGTTGTTCTATGGACAGATTATTAATCCCAATGAGTTTTTGAACAAAATATCTGATGCAACAATTTCAGAGTATGTAAAGGCAAAAAGACCTGTAAGGGCAGAGCTGGTAAATAAAGTATGTAGTACGCCGTTGAATGAATTAAGAGAAAACATAGAAATACTTTATATTCAAGATACTGCACATGCGATAGAAGCAATTAAACGGATGTTAGGTATTGTGAAAATTAGCGACAAGTTAAAAAGGGAATTATTGGACGAGGCTGATAGGGAAGAAGATAGAACCCGTTACATAGCAAAAATCTTTCAGGAATCAGTAAAATGTTATGAACTGTTAAATTTGTCAAAGGAGCAGATTATCTTTTTAGATAGCGTATGGAATGGTACTGACCAAGATATAGAGAATAATATAACTGGACGAGAAAAACATCAAATGGGTGATGCGCTAGAGTACGAAGAAAGTGATGAAATCAAGAGATTGTTGGAGGAAGAGCCGACTGATGAGAACACAGACTTATTTTTTTCCGGGGGAACAATTAAGTACAGCAGTGTTAGTTTACCAGAAGATTTTGATACATTGGTCCGTTATATTAATCAAAAAATAGGAAAGTCTTTGTATACTAATTTAACTTTTGAAGATGTGGCAATTATTTCGGAAATAGACATAAGCACGAAAACAATCAAAAGAGGAGGAATTGGAGTTATAGAAATATATGGACGTATAGATTTTTGTATTAGGATGTTGAGTGATCTTCCTGACAAAGAAAAAATGTGTAGTTGCCTGATGGTAATGATAACAGGGTATAAAACCAGCCATCCTAAAGTGGAGGAGCTGTTATCTGCTTTCTGGAAGAATAATTCCCGAACGAAGCTTAAGTTTGGTATATCATTAGTAGAGTATTGTAAAGAGGGTATGATACAAATTATTTTAGTGGCGAAATATTAAAACTGAAAAATAATTAAACATTTTATTTGAAAGATAAGGTCGAAGTTTGCCCTTGACAAGGAGGAGTGAAGAAACTTTGGCTCTATCCGACGGAAATAGGTGCTTGTTATTAAAATTTTCATTTTGTACAAGCACCTATTGTTAATGTTCATTTCCTTTGTGCATGCCAGAAAAATGAAATTACAAATCTACATCCATATCAATATTAATCTTCCGGCCATTACCAGCAGGGGGCTTTTCGCGTGGAGAATCCTTTCCCGTGGGATCCTTGGTTCCTTTGCCATCGCTGCGGTCTTGCGCATCTTTTTCGTCCTTTTCGATGACTTCGGGGGTCTGGTGAACCTTTTCATCAAAGAGTGAACCGAAAAGGAAGCTGGGAGATTCTGCATAGGTGAGCTGCTGTTTGAGTGCGAGCAGGGACTTATACTCGGATGCGAGCTGTGCGCGTTCATGCTCCAAGGATTGATAGGATTGTCGAAAGTCGGAAATGCATTTTGAGAGTTCTGCTATATTGTTTGGATCAATGCCAAGAGATAGCAGTTCATTGGTCTGATTGCGAAGCTGGAGCAGGAGCAGTTGCTTTTTTTCAGTGATTCCGTCAATCTGAATGGACTTTACAAATTCTTCTGTGCGGTCTGGTTTGGGGATTGTTGACTTTACACAGTCGGGGGTATGCCCCTGGCTTAGCACAAAACCATACATGCGTTCGAAGTCCGTCTTGCTCATGGCTGATACAGGGATGGAAGAAGTAATTCCCTTTGCGTCCATGAAAGTCTGCAGCTTGTCAGCATCTGGGGGACTGACAGGAGGAGAGGATTTGAGTAGTCCCGGTACAGTTTTGGTGAATCCATCCATATAGTCAAGAAGTTTACGATATTCGGATGGCAGTACATACCGGATATCCCGGTTTAGTACCAGTCCTTGATCTGAAAGCTTCTGGGACAGATAATGAATGGCATCTGCACCAATAGGTGGTTCCAAAAAGGGATTACAGCCATAGCAGTTGCGGATATTGATCACATCAAATTGGGTAAGGGCAGAGAGATCCGCCTCGCTTACAGCAGTGCCATGAGCAGAGAGCAGTGCAGTTATTTCTTCCATCTGGTATTTCTGTATGGGCCTGTCAAACTTCTGTTTTAAGAATTCATTTCGTTTCTGATAGGTACGTTCCATTGTTATATCAACAGACCTTTTTAGCACAGAAGGCTGATCGGTCCGGGTTCCTTGAAAGAAAGCAAAGATTTCCTCGGCATCCATAGCGGAGATCCCGGAGAAAACATCCCCGGTCAATGTGTATTCAGGATGTTTTTGCAGTGTGAGATAGAGATCGCGCTTTTGTGAAGCAGACATAGGGCAGAGCGCTGCTTTTGCTTTCTGTATTTCCTCGCTGGATGGCGTTTGCAGCATTAGATCCGGCATGCTGCCATCCGGCCAATAGTGGACAGAGTCCGCCATCTGTCTGGTGGAAGCATAAGAGGAGCGCATAGGAGCGATGATGTCATAGTATGCTTTCTGTCCGGAGAGCTTGTCAAGCTGTGATTTGACATGGCTAAGTCTTGCCCCTGTCATGTCCAGCTTCTTTGAAAAAGCCTCTTTATCCTTTAAATTCATGTTCTGGACGGTGGAAAGCGCCTGCTCCATCAGTTCCAGCTTTCGGGTGGTTGTGTGTGTGGAAGAAAGGCTTTTCGCCTGATAGCGGCTGCCTGCATGCCGGATCAGCAGAATTGCTTTTCGGATCAGCAGTTCCAGATCACTGCGCCTGCGCCCATCCCAGTCATATCTTGCTATGGAGATTGTCTTGGGGCGTTTGCGTTCCGGATCTGGCTCGCGTCTTACGATATATTCAGGCTGATGGGTATTTTCAGCAAAAAGAGTCCCAAGCTCATAGGCAGTCCCAAGCGTCCTGTCACGAATCTTTCTCGTATGTGTCTTATTCCACCATGTGATAGAGCTGGCTTCCTGTCTGGCTATTTCATAGCCGTAATCTTCCATAATGGTAATAAAATCTTCCCGGCTGTCGCTGACACTTCTGGCTGCAGCAATGTCCTGTTTCATTTCCTCTTTCCATGAGATGTTCTGCCTTTTGGCATCCCACTCCCGGTAATTGTGATGCCCGTGGGATTTGGTGAGCTGTGAGCGTGGATCTGCAAGCTTTAATTCGATGCCATATTCATGCTGGATCTCATCTGACAGCTCACGGATCTGCATCCGTTTATCTGCGGTCAGACAGAACTTTGATACTCCGTCAGGCATATACGCATTGATGATGATGTGATTATGCAAGTGTTCTTTATTCATGTGGGTGTCAACCACTGCCTGAACACCAAGCCGCTCACAGAGCTCGATTCCGGCCTGATGGACGGTGTGGCAGTCAAGGTCTGTCTCGGCGAAAGACTGAATGAGATGGATCGCAGTCACCGGCTCTTTCTGTATCATCCGCGTGGTGCCGGTCATTTTGTCCGCATAATCAAAGGAGGCATAGCGTTCCCCGCCATGGGAGGAAAGATAGCTTTCCCTTACAATGCCAAACTCCACAAGGGCAGTTTCCGGCTTGCAGAGTACCCCGGATACTAAAAGGTCTTTATCGCCGTCATCCAGCTGTGCAATCGTTTTCAGCGGATCTGCGGCGTATTCCAGAACATTGGAAAGTCCATTCATGCTGACAGAGGTTTTTTCCTGATTTGCTCCGTAGTCAAGCAGATGGGATAGGTTGCTGCCATGGATGGCAATGGTTTTACAGATAGCGGTCATGAGCGCTCGCTTCCTTTCTGTGGTCGTCCAGATGAGGCGACTGTGTCGGAAAAATACTGCTGAACGGCGCGATGAATCTCTTTGCGCAGGATCCGTACACCGGAGGCTCTGATGGATTTGCGGTTGTTTTTGGTGTAGGTGGCAACTTCCTTTAGGGCAATCTGTGTATCGTTTGCAATCTGGATCAGCTTCTGATAGTCAGCCTCATAGAGCTGTCTGCGGATTGCAAGGGCGGCTATGAAGTTGTTTAGCTGTTCGATATAGGCAGATACTTTCACAGCCAGGGCAGAGATGTCATCCGTATACACAGAGATCACAACCGGCTCCTTGCGGGAGAGATATTCCTTGCGGATAAAACGTGACAGGGGCAATCCTTTTGAGGCGGTCAGCAGTTCCTGATATTCGCTATCCGTGAAATATACCTTCACACAGCGATCCAGCTTCAAACTGTTTTTAGATCCGGTTCTTCCTTCTGGCGGAAGCTCCAGAGGATCTGACAAAAGAGGGACAATCTGCTCGTAACAGAGCCGGGATAAAGAGATGCCCCGGTTTTCGGCAATGGACTCCAAGTGTCTCTTTTCCTGTTCGGAAAGATAAAGTTTCAGATACATAGGCAATTCCTTTCTGTAAATTGATGAAATGTGTTTTTTGCAGCATAAAATAAGTAGAGTGAAACTGTTTTTGAAGAATAAGCAGGCATCCGCCCGCGCAGCTTGTTCCGCAAAGCGGAAGGGTTTGGGCGAAGCCCAACGATGAAACAAGGGCCCGCGAGCGGGACGTTGTTCTCTGCTTGCTACAAAGAATAAGAGCATGGGATCATGTCTCTACAGTGAGGAAATTGCACCGGTTGACGGCTAGAGAAAACAGATAGCATAGAAATTTGATACCAGGAGCAGTGAGCACATGGATGAGTGCAACTAGTGACACAAAATCGCATAATGGGAAGCAAACTGTCAGCAGCAGGAAAAATAGTGATATATAGGAGCTTTCAAAAGCAATCAGTGACACCAAAAATAGAAAAGAATGATCGGATAGATCATAATAAAGTGACAGCAAGGGCTATTCAAAGAACCATAGTAGCAGTTACAGCTAACACATAGAAATTACTGACACGGAACCATATGATAGCGTGAAGATTGGCAAAAATCGTTCTAAGATTCCGAGCCAGAGAGGAACGTAGCCACCCCTAAGGGGCTTGCCCTTGAGAACAGGACAGAGGGGTGGTACAATGTGCATTCCGACGGTCAGGAACGATCAGGGTGTTCTTGAGTTCGTCGCCGTCGGTGGATCGCTTAAAGCGCCCCTCTGTCCTGTTGTCAAGGGTGGCGGGAACAGCCATAACCTTGGCAAATGAAAAGTATTTAGTGGGAGATTTATGCGTTGCATGGTTCCTAAAAGTGGGGTCGGTAAGACAGGTATGCCGACCGGAGGGAGGCATTCCTGCACCTATACTGATAGCAGCCAATAAATGATATTCGGAAGGTATTGTGTGACGGAGCTTGCGGAGGCACACGATACCTTCCGCCGTGACGTAGATCAAAACGTATATGTGCGGAAATAACGCTGTGGTTTCAGGGCATTGCTGACCGAAGGGAAGCTATGCCAACCAGCGACCCGGAGCGAAGCGCAGGGCAAAGGAAGTGAGTGGAAAAGCTGATTGCGGAGCGGGAGCGCAGCAATCGGGTTTTCCGTTCACTTTCTTTGAGCGTCCCCGCGGGGTATGTCAGGAAGTATCAAAAAGCAGGGAATGAGGGATGTCTGATGAAGTCATCAATCATTCCCTGCTTTTTGATATTTCCGGGCACTGAAATAGAAGAAGGGAGTCGAAGAAAACGAAACGCCTGCATGTATGTAAGGGTGTCTGCATGGGGCAGTCACCCGCTGGAGCCGATACACAGGGAACCTATTACCGGGACACAGAGGTATATACTTATACTTCTGTGTCCCGGTAATGGGTTTCCGTCCGGGTGGCCACAGAAGTAGTGGAGCCAAG
>JALFNQ010000070.1 GCA_022773965.1 Lachnospiraceae bacterium | reverse complement strand
GTTCATGTAAAAATTTACACTGTCCAAGCAGAAAAATTGTAACTGTTCATACAGTAGCCAGCATTTACTGCGGGCTACGTGCCAAAAACGTACATGAGCCATGAATTTGGCGATTTTGCATGCGAAGCATCGCCAAATTCGTTGCAATTTACAGGTCAGCTGGCTGACGTGTGAATTGTAACGAAAAATTGGATTGATAAAAGTGGCATATGCGTCTAAAATAGAAAAGAATAGGGATGTTGCAAAAGAAAAGGAGAAGATAATGTCAGGTAAAAAATTGGCAGTAGTTTTTCCGGGGATCGGATATACAAACGACAAGCCGTTATTGTATTATAGCAGGAAGCTGGCAGAAGAGCAGGGCTATGAGGTGATCTGCACGGGGTATCACGACCTTCCGGAGAAGATTAGAGGAAATGAAGAAAAGATGATACAGGCCGGAAGGATGGCATTTGAACAGTGTGAGGAACTATTAAAAAATATTGATTTTACTGTATGCGATGAGATTCTTTTTATAGGAAAAAGTATCGGAACTGTGATCGCGGCACAGTATGCAGATACATATGCGCCGATGGCGAGACTGGTGCTCTACACGCCGCTGGAAGCGACGTTTTTCTCTGACATCAAAGATGCCATTGCATTTATCGGAGAGGCAGACCCCTGGTCTGATCTGGATGAAGTAAAGCGGCTGGCCGCAAAAAAGACTGTGCCACTCTATACATATTCCGGCTGTAATCATTCACTGGAATGCAGCAGCCAGAGAAAGAATATAAAGATTCTTGGTGAAGTGATGGAACTGACGGAAGAATATATGGTGAAAAAGGATATATAAATGTAGAAACAAAAGCTATCTTAATGTGGACTCTGTGGAGTTCCATCAAGATGAATATAACAAGAAACATATTAGAAAATAGGAACAGTTTATGTTGGACAAAAGGAGGAACTGGAAATGGGAGAAACATTAAAGGTATTGGAAACAAGAAGAAGCTGCCGTGCATATAGGCCGGAGCTGATCGAGGAGGAAAAATTACAGGCAATCATCAAGGCTGGTACTTATGCTGCTACCGGGATGGGAAAGCAGTCACCGATCATTATTGCAGTCACGAATAAGGATTTAAGAGACCGGCTTTCTGCCATGAATGCCAGAATTATGGGGCAGCCGGAGTCGTTTGATCCGTTTTACGGAGCGCCGGAGCTGTTGATCGTATTGGCTGATAAATCTGTGCCTACATATATTTATGATGGGAGCCTTGTCATGGGAAATCTGATGAATGCCGCCGCAGATCTTGGTGTGGATAGCTGTTGGATTCACCGGGCAAAGGAAGAATTCGAGTCTGAAGAGGGAAAAGAGATTTTAAAGATGTTAGGTATCAATGGAGACTATGAAGGGATCGGTCATCTTGTGCTTGGTTATGCCTCTGCATCGCTAAAGGCAGCGGCACCCAGGAAAGATGATTATGTATATTATGTAAGATGAACAGACAAAAAATAGCTTGCAATTGCAAAAATATCACATATGGAATGATTGAGGATGCGATCCTGTCTGGTGCAAAAAGCTATGAAGAAGTGGAAAAACAGCTTCGATTTGGCACCGGCTGTGGAAAATGTAAGGAATTTATTTTATTTTTGGTGAGAGATATTTTAGAGGATCAGAATCGTTAATGCTTTGCTAAGGCGACTGGGTCTGAAAAAAAGATACAGTTCCGAGGAACTTACAGGAAAGGACGAAAGAAGAAAATGGAGGCACAAGAGAATCGGGAGTTTTATGACAAATACGAGCTTCGCAACATTTATGCAGACGAGGCAGAGATTGCGGAAGCGATCGAGCTGGCTTGCTTTCCATCGAATGAAGCATGCAAACTGTCGATCATGAAACAGCGCGTGCAGCTGGCACCAGACATTTTTCTGGCTGCAGTGGAGAAAGAGACTGGAAAAATGATCGGATATATCACCGGACTGGCAACGAATGAGGTACATTTACGGGATGAGTTTTATACAGAGCCGACGTTGCATGATCCGGAGGGAGAAAATGTGATGATTCTCAGTGTTGCGGTTCTGCCGGAATATCAGAGACAGGGGATTGCGAGAGAGATGATGCAGGCTTATCTGCGCAGAGAAAATGGAAGAAACAGACGGCTCATAGTATTGACTTGTCTTGAGGGTAAAGTTAAGATGTACAATAAGTTTGGCTTCTTTGATTGCGGTGAATCTGGCTCTGCATGGGGCGGAGAGCGCTGGCATGAGATGGTGTATGTATTGAATTGAATAATCAAAAGAGATGGTAAAGCGTTATCCGGCTGAGCATGTTTGGATAAATAGTTGAAACTAAGAAAAAGGAGAAAAATAATGAAAAGAATCGCAGTTACTTATGATAATGGACAGGTTTTTCAGCATTTTGGACACACAGAGGCATTTAAGATTTATGAAGTGGAGGATGATCAGGTGGCCAGCAGTGCAGTGATCCAATCGAATGGCATTGGACATGGAGCGCTGGCGGGACTTCTGGCAGATCACACGATCGATGTGCTGATCTGCGGAGGTATCGGTGGAGGTGCAATGGCTGCATTAGAGGAGGCTGGTATTGAGGTGTATGCCGGAGCAGAAGGCGATACGGATGCAGTGGTAGAGGCATATCTGAAGGGTGAACTGACATCTACGGGTGTGAATTGTGACCATCATGGTGAAGGTCATATCTGCGGCGGACATGAAGAAGGACATTCCTGCGGTGGCTGTCACGGTGGATGTGGTTCCTCAAAGCCTGCATTTGAAGGACGTAATGTGGGAAAAACCGTAAAAGCACATTACAGAGGAACCTTTAATGATGGGGAGCAGTTTGACTCCTCTTATGACCGCGGTGAACCGTTGGAATTCGTCTGTGGAGCCGGAATGATGATCAAAGGCTTTGACGCGGCTGTCGCAGATATGGAAGTAGGGCAGATAGTTGATGTGCACCTGATGCCGGAGGAGGCATACGGAATGCCAAATCCGCAGGCAATTTTTAGCGCCGAAATCGCTGAGGTGCCGGGCGCAGAGGATCTGAGCGTAGGGCAGCAGGTTTATCTGACAAGTGAATATGGTCAGCCGATTCCTGTGAAGGTGACTGCAAAGAATGATACGACGATCACGTTCGATGCAAACCATGAGATGGCTGGCAAGGAATTGAATTTTCGGATAGAGTTGGTTGAAGTATCGTAAGGATGTACATGAGAATTGGAATCATATCAGATACGCACGGGCTTCTTCGTCCGGAAGTTATGGAACAACTAAAAAGGATCTTGGAACCAAAGGTTTGAGCTGGGTAGAGTTGTTTGAGCGCTGACCGCGCCGTGCAGAACGAAATATAAAATGCAGCACTGGACTTTTTTCAATGGAATCGCAAGATACGGAACAGCTGCCATGTGGCAAGGAATAAATAAGGAGGATAAGAATGGAGACATGGTTTTATGAGGTGGTCAGCATCGATGGTGACTATGCACATCTGCGGCGGACAGACATCGCGTCAGAGGACTTAAAGCTGGTAGCGCGGGCGCTGCTTCCGCCGCAGATCATGGAAGGTAGTAAACTGAAATATGAGCTGATGCAGTATGAATTATTAAACGAGTAGTTGTAGTATCTTTCGGATTGTAATCATGCAGGAATATGTTGCTTTTCATACAATAGCCAGCATTTACTGCGGGTTACGTGCCAAAAACGTACATGAGCCATGAATTTGGCGATTTTGCATGCGAAGCATCGCCAAATTCGTTGCGATTCACAGGTCAGCTGGCTGACGTGTGAATTGTAACAGGAATATCTCTTCTTGTCGGAAAATAAGATATAAGGGTAGAAAAATGATGTTGTAAGTGCTACACTGTGCGTAACCTGTTTGAGCAAAAGAGCAAGGGTGTAGACAGAAAATGATGAAGGAGATGTTTGAAATGGCTTGTACTACAATACTTGTTGGAAAAAACGCAACCTATGACGGCTCTACGATGATCGCCAGAAATGACGATTCGGCAGTCGGACATTTCACGCCGAAGAAATTTGTTGTTATTCATCCGCAGGAGCAGAAAAAGGTTTATAAAACGGTACTTTCGCATCTGGAGATTACGCTTCCTGATGATCCGATGCGCTATACGGCGATGCCGAATGCGGTAGAGGGAAAAGGTATCTGGGCCGCCAGCGGTGTCAATGAGGCACAGGTAGCGATGACTGCCACGGAAACGCTCACCTCGAACCCGCGAGTGCTGGGCGCGGATCCTCTGGTGGAATATCAGCCGGCAGAAGGGGACGGAGCAGAGATTCCCGGTGGAATTGGTGAGGAAGATATGGTATATCTGGTACTGCCTTACATACGCAGCGCCCGGGAGGGTGTAGCGCGTCTGGGAAGCCTGCTCACGCAGTACGGAACCTATGAGATGAACGGCATTGCTTTTCAGGATGCAGATGAAATCTGGTGGCTGGAGACGATCGGAGGACATCACTGGATTGCCAGACGTGTGCCGGACGATGTGTATGTAGTCATGCCAAATCAGCTGGGATTGGATCAATTTGATCTGGAGGATGCATTGGGTGAGCAGAAGGAATATATGTGTTCACCGGATATGCGTGAATTTATTGAAAAGCATCATTTAGATCTGTCCATGGACGGAAAACTGAACCCGCGTGATGCCTTTGGCAGCCATGATGATGCAGATCATGTATACAATACGCCCCGGGCATGGTTCATTCTGCGTTACCTGAACCCTCACACGAGGGTATGGGACGGCCCGCATGCGGACTGCCGCCCGGAGGATGATGATCTGCCATGGTGCATGATGCCAGAGAAGAAGATCACAGTAGAGGATGTCAAATATGCGCTTTCTACACATTATCAGGGCACGCCCTATGATCCCTATGGAAGCAGAGGCGATTCTTCCGTGCGCGGTATCTACCGGCCGGTAGGCATCAACCGGAACGATTTTGTTGCAGTAATCCAGATGCGTCCGGATCGCATGCGCGATAATGCACCGGTGGAGTGGATTGCATACGGATCAAATGTATTTAATGCGCTGGTGCCGTTATATGCAGATATTGATGAGACACCGGAATATCTTTCCAATACGACGGCAGAGGTTTCTACGGATAATTTTTACTGGTCCAGCCGCCTGATCGCAGCTATGGCAGATGCCTCTTATCGTAGTTCGATCTTCCATATCGAGCGATATCAGGAGCATGTGATGTCCAAAGGACATGAACTGATCGGGCAGTATGATGAGCTACTGGAGAAAGAGCCTGATGAGGCAAAGAGGAAGCAACTGCGTCAGGAAGCAAACGAAACGATCGCGCAAATGCTCAAAAAAGAGACACAGACAACACTGGATCTGGTGCTGTTTGAACTGAGCAGCCGGATGAAAAATGCGTTTGCAAGATCTGACGCGTAGTCATTCTGATATTAGTTCAGAGACATGTCGAACTGTAATCACATAAGGATAAATTCTTAATATTCTTAGGTTTTTGTAAAAAAACAGGAGTTACTCTTGAAATTCAAAAACCAGAGTGCTATATTGTCACCAACGCGAGGGGGCGTTTCAGTAAGTGGAGCGTCTCTTCGCGTTAGTTTTTTTTTAGGAGGCAAATAGTATGAAGAAGAAAATGACTTTGGCAATCCTTTTGGCCTGTTCAATGATGGCTGGCCTCGTAGGATGTGGCGGTTCTGATACAACAGAAACGCCCGCAGATGCATCTACATCCGAGGATGCAGCAGCGGAGGAAACAGCAGGTGTAAGCGGAGAGGATTTAAAGGTAATGATTGAGACACCGGTAGAATCCATTGATCCCCAGATTGGACAGGATGGTACATCCTTTGAGGTGATCGCAGACTTCACGGATGGCCTGATGCAGATGGATGCAGACGGACAGTCAGTTCCCGCCATCGCAGAATCCTATGACGTATCCGATGATGGTCTTGCTTATACGTTCCATCTTCGTGAGGATGCAAAGTGGAGTAATGGAACACCGGTGACGGCAGCAGATTTCGTGTTTGGATGGCAGAGAGCGGTTGATCCGAATAATGCAAGCGAGTATTCTTATATGCTCAGTGATATCGGACAGGTAAAAAATGCGGCTGAGATCATTGCAGGTGAGAAGGATAAGAGTGAACTGGGTGTGACAGCTGTTGATGATACAACACTTCAGGTAGAATTGAATGTTCCCGTGAGTTATTTCCTGTCACTGATGTATTTCCCTACTTTCTATCCGGTCAACGAGGAATTCTATAATTCCTGTGCAGATACTTTTGCAACCAGCCCGGAGACAATACTTTCCAACGGTGCATTCGTTCTTGACAGCTATGAGCCGGCTGCAACGTCTATTCATCTGTCAAAGAACCCTGATTATTACGATGCGGACAAGGTTCAGCTGGCAGGCTTAAGCTACCAGGTGATACAGGATTCACAGCAGGCACTCATGAGCTATCAGGCAGGCGATCTGGATACGACGCTCATCAATGGCGAGCAGGTAGATCAGGTAAAAGATGATCCGGAATTCTTATCTATTGGTGCAGGTTATATGTGGTATGTTGCTCCCAATGTACGTGATGTACCGGAGCTTGCAAATGTAAATATCCGTAAGGCAATGACAATGGCGATTGATCGTGAGGCAATCACGACAGATGTCTTAAAGGATGGTTCTACACCTACTTAT
>JALFNQ010000045.1 GCA_022773965.1 Lachnospiraceae bacterium | reverse complement strand
TCTTGTTCCTACTTGCGAAGCACAGTGAATTTGGCGGTTTTGCCCTTACCCAAGGCAATTTTGTAGCCCGTTTTGGTTTTCTTCATATACTTTAGGTCGAGTGGCATATACGCTGTTTTGCCATCGGACATGGTGAGGATGAGATAATCCTGTTCCAGTTCATATGGATCTGCGTAGGTTTTCTTGTTAAGACCAGTTTTCCATTTCTTCACCTTACCTCCGGTTGTAAAGAGCTGTGCCCAGTAGTCGCATCGTTCAGAAATATTGTATTCATATCCCAATCCAATATAGTTCCATTTTTTATTGAGTAGGTTTTCACGGTGTCCCTTCGTACTAGTTACCCAGGCATTCACCATTTTTTCTGCCCCTGTATTCTTTCCAATATTCTCGCCAGCACTCTTAAAGGAATAACCAAGGTCACCGAAAGCAGTCATAGCACCACGTCCGTCAGGACGGGTATGAGAATATTTAAGCGTCAGTTCGGCAGCACGCAGATCAGCAACATCCTGCATAAAATCCACAGCAAATACCGGATATGCGCCAAACTGAATTCTCTGGTTATTCGTGTACAAGATAGCATCCCATTCCTCTCTTGTTATGGAGATGCCCGAAGGCATGGCACGTACCATCATTGGAATATATATATCCTGATCCAGTTTTTTACTTTCGCCATTCAAAGACAGTAGTGCCTTTACGGTGATTCTGCCGTTCTTGGTGTAATCTGCTTTATCCATGCCGAAGTAGGTAATCTCTACCTTCGTGTTGTAGGTGCAGACACTCTTGGCAAGCTTGAGCATATCTTCCTTGTTGATAGCGTTGTTGATAGTTGATCGATTGAAAGCTGCACGGATAGCCTCATAATCGGCTGTCAACTTGGCACTATCATCGCTACCATCACTGATTCCCTCCGGCAGGATACGCTTTGTAAAGGCTTTACCGTTGACCTTGGTGGAGCCGGATTCCGCCACAAAAGCAATGACCAAAGTACAGACTTCATCTGGTTTAGCAAAGTCATCTTTATCGTAAGTGTGAAGACCAAGCTTTACGCTGTATTCTTTTGGAATGAGGGACTCGCCCCAAGCGATTACATCCTCTCGTGTCACCGAACGGGAAGGTTGAAAGCTGTCGCTAGCATCATAGATGATATTCAGGACATCGTTTACCTCCTCCAGTTCTGCCTTTTCGCTCTTTGCCAGAGGTGAGAATCTGAAGTAGTACACTAACTCATTGGCGGTTACAGACTTCGTATAGCACCAGTAACATTTTTTTGTGTCGATGGATGTAGCGGTGGGGCTGAGAGAACCAACGATTAAAGTCGAGTCGGTTCGAAATCCTGCTCTGAAGCTATCACCAAATCGAGCACCGTTCTTGGTTTTTACAGTGACAGTGACCTTATATTCTATGCCTGCCATAAAACGACCGTTTTTGTCTAACTCACCCTCCCATTGCACCTTGTCGACATAGACATTGGAACTTATCTTGCGGTTGGTACGTTCGACAGCAACAGCGGTGGTGTCCGGTTTGGCTCCTAGCTTAGGAAGCTCTAGCTGATCGACCGTTACCTTAGTGACTGTGACAGCCGCTTGTGCAACCTGAGGCATCAGGGAAGCTACAATACACAAGCAAAGAATCATACTTAGGATTTGTTTTCTTAGGATTTGTTTTCTCATGATTATTTTCCTCCTTATATTTTGGGGTAGTATAAAAATCGCCCCTTATGCTATATATTTTACAACATAAATTAAGATTTTTTTCGAAATGGTGTGAGTGGTAGATATATGGCGTGAATGGTACGGACGAGCGGTTGCTATTCAGACACAAATCTTTTATAATGAGCTTAGAGTAATTCGAAAGGAGAGGGGAAATGCTCACATCGGTACTGTCTCTTTTACATCAAGGGTCAACATTGCTTTTTGGAATACTGATTTCTGCTTTTTTTCTTGGAGTGAAGCAAAACAGAACGAACATGATGTATCTGCTTTTGGTCTTTGCGGCAGAGGAAATAGCAAATATGATATGCAATCTATATCTTGGCGAAATCACGACCAGTCAGATATATCCACTGATCGTGCATCTACCGCTAATCCTTTTCTTCTGCCTTTACTATGGCTACTCGTTGCTTGCATCCTGTGTGTCAGTATTCACTGCGTATCTTTGCTGTCAAATCAGTAACTGGCTGGGGTTGTTTGTTCTTGCAATAACAAAGAGTGAGAACGGCTATTATTTTGTGCGGATTCTGACCACCGTAATCGTGTTTGTGATGCTGCAAAAATATGTCTGTCATGTTACGGAATCTGTATTTGCAAGAGAAAAGAGGGATTTGTTGCTAATTGGTGGATTCCCGTTCGTATACTATGTATATGACTATACCGTTACTAAATTTTCCCAGCTCCTCTATTCCAATAACAAGGCGGTAGCTGAGTTTATGGGCTTTGCCTTCTGTCTGGCATATCTCATCTTTTTGCTGATCTATTTCCGCGAAGCCGAGAAGCAGCAAGCGTTCCAACGCTCTACAGATATAATGGAAATGCAGCTGCTTTCCCAGCAAAAAGAAATTGAGCAGGTCAAGGCATTACAGGAAGCGATGACGATTCTGCGACACGATATGAGGCATCAGCTCAATATGATTCTTGCACAGCTGCAGAGTGGTAATGTCACTGCTGCGATGGATTATATATCCCAGATTGAAAATAGTGTGTCGGAAGCAGCGCTGACGAATTATTGTGAAAATGAGATGCTGAATGCGGTGCTATCAATCTGGCAAATGCGTTTTGAAAAGCATGGGCTGACGCTGAAATATGATATTTCTATCCGGCAGGTGTTGACCTGTCCGGAATTGGAGCTGTGCACCATACTCTCCAATTCGTTGGAAAACGCGATGAATGCCCTGATGAAGGAAAATGCGCCGGAGGAGAAATGGGTGAATCTGAAAATGTTTCAAAGGGATGACAGACTGATGATTCAGATGGAAAACCCATGCTATCACCCTCCGCGCTTTGTAGACGGCATTCCAATTTCTGATAAAAAAGAGCATGGTATCGGCACAAGAAGTATGGTACACTATGTAGAAAAGCTTCATGGACAGTGCAATTTCTCCGTACAAGAGCATAAATTTTTGCTACGAATTATATTGTAGAATGATTTGTCTATTCAGAACGAACAAAAGCATTACCGCTGAGATTGTGAGAATATGATTCAAATTATTTTTGAAAGACGAGAGGAGCATGTCCAAGTGTATCATGTGACTAGAGGGGTTCAGAAAATAGTAAGTGAGGGACTATATGAAAGTAGCAGTGTGTGATGATGAGGCAATATTTGTGGATCGTATCTGTGCCCTGCTGGAGCGATGGGCACAGAAGAGGAATCTTTGTCTATCGTTATATCGCTTTTCCGATGGAGATGCGTTGCTTGAAACGCATTTAAGTGAAGTAATGGATTTGATTTTTTTGGATGTGCGCATGCCCTTTATCGATGGAATGGATGTTGCAAGGGAACTGAGAGCAGCCGGTTCATCTGTTCCGATTATTTTCATTAGCTCCGCCAGAGAATATGCCGTGGACTCCTACAAGGTAGATGCCTTCTGGTATCTGGTTAAGCCGGTAGACGAAACACTCTTGTATACGGTTCTCGACAAGTTTCATCGGACATTCCATGAGAAAAAGGAGATGGTAGTTCTACGCACACAGACCGGATACTGTAAAATTTCTACCATGGATGTAGATTATCTTGAGGCACAGAATAAACATGTAATCGCCTATTTGTCCAATGGCAGCTCTATCCTGCTCACAGAAAAATTCTTTAGCTGCGAACAGCACTTTTCTCTTAAAAAGGGTTTCTGCAAATGCCATCGCAGCTATATCGTTAACTTAAGACAAATAAAAGAGTTTGATAAAATTCGAGTTGTCCTGAATGCGGGTACAATGATCCCCATTTCCAGAAATAGTTATCAAATATTCAAAGAGAACTATTTTTCCTATATGTTCCAATAATACCAAGCCAAGAAAGCGGCTATTCTATTGGTAAAGCTACTTGCGTGATGAACCTGCTTTTATCCTTGTGCTGGGGCGGTCCCTCTAGGTAGGTGTGCCGGAGCACCCCGGAAGGTTTCAGCCCCTGCTCTTTTGCGTGGAGTAAAAGTCTCCGGGAGACCTCCGGCAAATCTTCATAGGCACCGTGGTGGTAAATGCAAATGGCAGACATGGCAGGCATGATCTGTATATACTCCCCCTCACTACCCTGCGGAACGGCTACGCAGAAGGAGACATCTGATGTCTGATTGTTAAGCGGATATTCGGTAAAATACATTCTGTGGGTAAGATCTGTGCCGTAAAGCTGTAATCCCTCAACCGCAGTATCACGCAGTAGCTTCGTGCGCTCTGTTATCGTGGTGGCAGAATAAGTTCTTCGATAGATTGTCTGTTGTGGAAGAACAATCTGTTTGATTTGCGGTGGGGCGTTATTTGAACGCTCTTTGAGCTTTTCGATATTGCGTTCCAGCTTGTCTCGCAGCATCTCGAAGCGTAGGATAAGCGATGGCAGGTCGAGTGAACCGTCAAAATATTTGCCAATTTCGTCTAAAGAAAGACCGAGCTCT
>JALFNQ010000193.1 GCA_022773965.1 Lachnospiraceae bacterium | reverse complement strand
CAGCAGCCGGACAGAATGCAACCAGCACAGGAACTTCATCATCTTCATCAAGCAGCAGCAGTTCATCTGCGAGCAGCAGTTCATCAAGCAGTTCCTCATCAAGTAGCAGCAGTTCTTCTAGTGACCGCAGTTACAGTGCTCCTTCCGGCTCCAATGGACAGGCAGTTGTTAATTATGCGTGCCAGTTTGTCGGCAATCCCTATGTTTATGGTGGAAGCAGTCTGACAAACGGTACCGATTGTTCCGGATTTGTAATGTCTGTATATGCAGCATTTGGCGTATCATTGCCCCACTCTTCCAGCGCACAGCGCAGTGTAGGATATGGTGTGAGCGTTGATGAAATACAGCCGGGTGATATCGTATGCTACAGCGGCCATGTAGGAATCTATGTTGGAAACAACACGATCGTACATGCCAGCACACCCTCTACCGGTATCAAATATACTTCCCCGGTGGACTATCGTACAATCTTAGCGGTACGTCGCATCTTTTAAGAAGTGAATCATTGAGTATAAAAAAGAGTTTGCTTTTTACGGCAAACTCTTTTTTTGACTTCATTCAGGAAAAAATCAGAACTTCCCCATCCAGAACTGCATACTCCACTTCGTCTCCAAGCTCCATCTTAGCCTGACCACTGGTCCCCTGTGTGATGTCATTTTGCAGAGCGGCGAGTTGGATGGAAGGAACCATAGTATGTATGCATACACCCTCCGTATATTCTGTGTCCAGCGTCGTGATGTTCGCACTGGCAAGGATGTACTGAATCTTGCCAAGTCCCGTGTAGTCTGTGCTGATCGTTAGCTTACACCCTTTGTGACGCTCAATGATCACTGCATGTTTTAATCCTTCCTGTACCGACTTCTGGTAAGCGCGCACCAGACCACCAGTGCCAAGCAGCGTGCCGCCAAAGTATCGTGTCACAACGACTGCCACATTGTGAATGTCCTCGCGCAGCAGAACATCTAACATCGGCCGCCCGGCTGTGCCGGAGGGTTCGCCGTCATCGTTACAGCGGGTATTCTCATGTTTTTCACCGATCGTAAAGGCGGTACAGTTGTGTCTGGCATCCCAGTACTCCTTTTTCTTCTTGTTGAAAAAAGCAACTGCTTCCTCCTCACTGTTTACCGGCTCAATGGAGGCGATAAAACGTGATTTCTTTTCTTCGATTTCTCCTATGCCGCCCTTGTAGACGGTCTTGTATCCTGTTTCATTCATGCCCCCAATTATACCATTTCAGCCGAAAGTTTACAATATGATAAAAAGATGTTATAATTCTTTTATCTATAGGCAAAAACAGGAGGCAGACTATGAACTATGGGAAAGAGGGGGCAAAAAAGCAGGCGAAAAAGCTTGCAGCAAAGTCTCCCAGAATTTTACGAAAGTTCAAAGTGGTATGTTATAAACTATTGCTTGTCGCCGCCTTTGCGTTCGTCGTAGCGGTAGCATTTACCGGTTTTGGTGTATACAAGGGAATCATTGATTCCTCGCCCACGATTGACGCGATGGATGTTACCCCTACCGGATATTTATCCACGGTACTTGATACGGAGGGCAACACGACAGCAACACTGGTGGCCTCAGGTGCAAACCGTGTGTATGTGACGATCGACGAGATTCCGGAGGATCTGCAGCACGCGTTTGTAGCGATTGAGGACGAGCGTTTTTATGAGCATAACGGCATCGATGTGAAGGGTATTATCCGTGCGGGCGTCAAGGGAATTCTTTCCGGTGGACATTTTTCCCAGGGAGCATCTACGATCACCCAGCAGCTGCTCAAAAACAACGTGTTTACCACATGGACGACAGACAAGGGCTTTGCCAAGGTTGTGCGAAAGCTTCAGGAACAGTATCTGGCAGTGGAGCTGGAGAAAAAGGTGAATAACAAGGACTGGATCCTGGAGAATTATCTGAATACAGTTAATCTGGGACAGAATTCCCTTGGCGTGCAGGCGGCAGCCATGCGCTATTTTAACAAGGACGTTTCAGAGCTGACATTGTCAGAGTGCGCCGTGATCGCCGGTATCACAAAAAGTCCGGAGGGATTGAATCCGATCAGCCATCCCGAGGCCAATGCGGAGCGCCGTGAGGAAGTGCTCGAAAAGATGGAAAAACAGGGTTACATCACCGAAGAGCAGAAGGAAAAGGCGCTGAAGGATAAGGTTTACAAGCGTATCAAGAAGGTCAATATCAAAAAGACGGAAGAGAACAGCCAGATTAATTCCTACTTTGTGGACGAGCTGACGAATCAGGTGCTGGAGGATCTGCAGACGATGCTGGGTTACACGAAGGCGGAGGCGTATAAGGCGCTGTATAACAGCGGACTGACCATCTGCTCTACACAGGATCCGAAGATCCAGGCGATCTGCGATGAGGAGGTCAATAACCTTGCCAATTATCCGACACAGCCGCAAGTGTCCTTTAATTATCGTCTGAGTGTTCAGAAGCCGGATGGGACGCTGCAAAATTATGATGAGCACACGATGCTTGCCTACTATCAGGCGGCGAACAATGCATATGATATTAATTTTGCTACCGAGGAGGAAGCATGGGCTGCCATCGAGGCTTATAAAGCAGAGATCATGGAAGAAGGAGACATCATTCCTGAGGGCGGCGAATATGTGAATTATACCTTGCAGCCCCAGGCGGCGCTCACGATCATCGATCAGGCGACCGGAGAGGTAAAGGCAATCGTCGGCGGCCGTGGAGACAAGGTGGCGAACCGTACCTTAAACCGTGCCACGGATTCTACCCGTCAGCCCGGATCTACGTTCAAGGTGCTTGCTGCTTATGCGCCGGCGTTGGACGGGGCAGGCATGACGTTGGCAACGGTGGAGGATGATGCGCCGTATGAATATGCCAATGGTACTTCGTTAAAAAACTATGATAACCGTTATCGCGGGTTTACAGATTTTCGGACAGCGATCACCTATTCCATCAATGTTGTGACTGTAAAATGTCTGACAGATATCGGCGTGGATAACGGATATTCCTATTTACAGGATTTTGGTTTTACGACTTTAAAGGACAGCGACCACGTGCAGTCGTTGGCGCTGGGTGGTTTGACGAACGGTGTGACGAATCTGGAGCTGACGGCGGCCTATGCTGCGATCGCGAACCAGGGCACTTATACGAAGCCCAGATTTTATACAAAGATCCTTGACCATGACGGAAATGTGCTGATCGATAATACCCCGCAGACAAAGAGCGTGCTCAAGGATACGACGGCATGGCTTCTGACCGATGCGATGAAGGATGTGATCACAACAGGAACTGGAAAGCTGTGTAATTTCAGTGGAATGACGCTTGCAGGAAAGAGCGGTACCACGACCAAGAACAGGGATGCACTGTTTGCCGGTTATTCGCCGTATTATACCTGTGTGGTATGGGGGGGATATGATGATAATACCCCGCAGGCAAGTGGAACGACGAGTTATCCGAAGCTGATCTGGAAGGCTGTCATGCAGAGATTGCACGAGGGTCTGGAAGATAGAGACTTTGAGAAGCCCAGTGATATTGTGGAATGCACGGTGTGTAAAAAATCCGGACTATTGGCAAAGGATGGACTGTGTAACTGTGATCCGCGTGGTTCACAGGTGACAACGGAGTATTTTGCAGCGGGTACAGAGCCTACAGAGTATTGTGATAAACACGTTGCAGTGACCATCTGCGAGGCATCTGGAAAACCTGCAGGTCCTTACTGCCCGCAGGAAGGATTAAAAACAAAAGCGTATATCAGTGGTGGTTCGGCGGGTACGGAAGATGCCCCGTATCTGTTGCCTGCAAACCTGAGTACAGACATTTGTCCGGTTCATTCCGTGAATGATGTGGCACCGGTAGATATTACCGGAGAGACCGGAGGCGAGGACGATCTGGAGATTGAAGAGGATGACAGTGGAGAAGAGGACGAGCCTTCAGACTCACATACAGGTCTCGAGGATGAAGAACAGATGATCATTTATCCGGATGAGATTTCAGAATAATGTAGTAGAATATCAAAACAAGCCATCTGACGAAAATGCTGGAAAGCGGGTCAGATGGCTTGTTTTTTCTTCCGTATAGCTATGCGGTGGTGTGGTAGCTATTGGTTCGGGTTACTCTTTTTTGTCGGAATGACAAAGTCAGGGTGCTCGCCGAGCCAGGTTGTCTGGGGCATGCAGCTTAACATCCACAGGTCATCCCCAGACAGCTCAAAGTCAAAGATCTCTGCGTTTGCCTTCATATGCTCGTAGGAAGAGGCTTTCGGGATTGGAAGAATGCCTTTTTGAACAAGGAAGCGCAGGCAGATCTGCGGGATGGAGCGGTCATATTTTTTGGCGAGACGCGCGAGGATCGCATTACCGGCAAGGGCGTTTTCATTGCCTCTGCCCAGCGGGCTCCATGCCATCGGAACGATGTCGTTTGCCTGACAAAAAGCAACGGCTGCTTCCTGGGAATAGCCGGGGTGCAGCTCCAGCTGATCGACAACCGGTTTGATCCGGCAATGCTCAAGGATATTTTGCAGATGGTGCGGCAGGAAATTGCTGCAGCCGATGGCGTGGATCTTCCCGGCATCGACCATCTCTTCCAGCGCACGCCAGGTCTCCAGATCCAGCTCCTTCCAGTTTTCGTCATCTGCACCAGTCTGGCGCGGCCAATGGATCATGTACAGATCAACGTAATCCATTTGCAGGCGGTTTAAGGAAGCTTCCAGTGCCTTTTTGGCATTTTCATATCCCATCTCATCGATCCAGAGCTTTGTCTCAATGATAAATTCGCTTCTCGGCAGACCACTCTCTTTAATGGCTTCACCGAGGACACGCTCTGTCTCATAGAGTGATGCGGCGTCAAAAAAGCGGTAGCCTGCGCGGATCGCATCGAGAATGATCGATTTTCCGTCACCGTTGATCGTCTGATAGGTGCCAAAGCCCATGCAGGGCAGCTGCATACCATTGTTTAGTGTGTAACAATCCTGTATTGATTTCATCGTGTCATACCTCCCAAAATCATGTTAGCTATAGTTTAATTATTTTCTGGTGTGATTGCAAGGTGTTCAGAGAGCAATCACTGTGTAATGCTTAGAGGAAGTTACTGCTCACATAGTAGCCTGCATTTACTGCGGGCTACATGCCAAAAACGTACATGAGCCATGAATTTGGCGATTTTGCATGCGAAGCATCGCCAAATTCGTTGCAATTTACAGGTCAGCTGGCTGACGTGTGAATTGTAACTAGAGGAAAAAGAGCCATCGAATCGTGAAGCCGTAACATATATTCACGAATCTCAGGCTCTTATTTCTGTTTTTTAATTGAGGTTCTCTGCGTACCACGCAGCCTGGCGTACATATTCAGATAGTCGTTCAGAAGATCGATCTCTTCCTGGTCGCCGGATTCAAAGATCTTCACCATAGACGGAGGAAAATTTAATTGCGCGTCATCGGTCGGCATTCCGCGAACCAGAAAATCCAAAGATACATCGAAGATCTCACAAATATCCAGCAGGCGTTCCAGAGAAAACATGGAAACCCCGCGCTCACATTCGCTCAGGTGCTTAGCAGATACATCCAGCTCGCCGCACAGCTCTAACTGCCCCATTCCACGATCCTTGCGCAGTTTGGCGATTCGCCTGCCAATTGCTGTTTGCAGATCAACGGAAGATATTGCCATTTTCATTGAAAAACCTCCTAAATTCCGGCATGAGACGTCACCGCAGGTGACGAAATTCAAATGCCTGTTTGTTTTTTACAGCTTATTTGACACTATCATCAAATACTTACATCATGATTGACGTGTAAGTTTAATTGACGTAGAAGTTTAAAATGATGTCTCCTAATAATAGAATGCACGTGTGATTTTATTAAAACCCGACCCGATGCGTATTGTAAACAAAACCTAATGGGTTTATTATTGGAAATGAAAGCTGAGAGGCAAAGTGATGATTTATATAAAAATAGAAAAAATTTGATTTTTTTAAAATTACCTGTTGACAAATGTCATATGTGTGTTTATAATAGGTTTTGTTGTTGAGCAAAGCGCTATCGCCAAATGGTAAGGCAACGGACTCTGACTCCGTCATTTCCAGGTTCGAGCCCTGGTAGCGCTGCTAAGGCATCCGAGTGATCGGATGCCTTTTTTCATGTCTGCAAGAGTGTACAATTTGAGTCGAAGAGGTTATAATATTGGTAGTTAGACAAGGAAAAGCAGCGTTACTGTTCACACAGTAGCCAGTATTTACTGCGGGCTACGTGCCAAAAACGTACATGAGCCATGAATTTGGCGATTTTGCATGCGAAGCATCGCCAAATTCGTTACATTTCAGGCTGGGGCCTGAAACGTAACGACAGTTAC
>JALFNQ010000172.1 GCA_022773965.1 Lachnospiraceae bacterium | reverse complement strand
ATGTATCATAATGAGTCATAGGTTACTTTTCACACAGTAGCCAGCATTTACTGCGGGCTACGTGCCATATACGTACATGAGCCATGAATTTGGCGATTTTACATGCGAAGCATCGCCAAATTCGTTACATTTCAGGCTGGGGTCTGAAATGTAACAATTATAGTACATATTTTCTTGTTCCTACTGAGAGAACCAGCCCGGTCAGGGGATGAGGAATGCCGCCTGTGCGCCTTTGCCCGAGGAGCACATGACGTGAGAAGGCTACAGGAACCAGCCCGGCCAGGGGATGAGGAATGCCGCCTGTGCGCCTTTGCCCGAGGAGCACATGACGTGAGAAGGCTACAGGAACCAGCCCGGTCAGGGGATGCGGATGCCGTCTATGCGCCTTTGCCCGAGGGTAACGAAGCAGAGACGGCATCTGCATCCCCTGGCTGGGCGTCCGGGTTCGCGATCATCACTTCTGATTCATTTTCAAAATAGCCATCACCTGATTCACCTTTGCTTTCTCGGCAGGTGAGAGATTTGCCGTTAGCAGCTCGATCAGCAGATTCTGCTCGTCAGGGGTGAACTGGATATTTTCCTTGCGGGCCTGCTGCTGGCATTTTGTGAGCTGACGCATCATTGCTGCCGAATTATTTCCGGATGGCATATTTGCGAAAGCCTTTAAAAAAGCAAGTTTTTCCGGCGAAATTCCGGTAGATGCGTTCATGAGATCATCAATGTTCATACTTCCTCCTGTCCGTGGAACATTCCACCATAGAGATCAGCCATGGAGAGCACATTGCTGATCATGTCGATATTGGATTGGTCGGTTTCAGTGCATAAGGGTCGGATCGCCTCCAGCATTTGTAAGATGCGTGCGGAGGTATTCATTCCTTCGCACATCTGCAGGGATGGCTCCTTGTGCTCAAACAGAGAGTTGGCGCGGGAGAGCTCCATCATTTTGACAAATGTCGCAAGAGCCCGTTGATTTGGGTAAGGTATATAGGGAATCGCTGTTTTGATGAGCTGCAGGGTGCGATCCTGTAGATGAGAATCAAAGGGGGTAGGGGTAAATTCTGTATCCATAAAATATCCTTTTTTATTTAAAGTTATGAGAAAGAGATGAAAATATGCATATGATATAGGGAGAAACTTTTTGTGAGGAGGATGTCCATGGGACGATTGATCATAGATGGTAACCGTGTGTACGAGCTGGATGAAGTGTGTTTACAGAAAAAACGCAAGGGCGGACAGTTGCCGGAAGCAGAGAGAAAGATGCAGCCGCAAAAGGAGAGAAATCAACGCATGCAGAACAGACAGAGACCATAGAGCATAACAAAAAAGGCAGGAAATCCTGCCTTTTTTGTTTGAAACCTGCAACTGTCTGACAATTTAGAAGCAGCCAAATCCGTGACCGTTTCCGCAGCAGCAAAGAATGAGTAAGATGATCCAGATGCTGTCGCATCCGTTACCACAGCCATCGCCTCTGCCACAGAAGCCACCGCCATTACCACAGCAGCAAAGAAGCAGCAGAATCCAAATGATGCTTGAACAGCCGTTACGGTCCTCACATCCACATCCGCAGTTTGTAGCAGCTAAATCGCTCATTTTGAAGTCCTCCGTTGATTTGATTTATAGTTCATATTATGCCCGGGGCATGTCAGTGTTTCCAAAAGTGGATATAAAATTATGTGACATTTCAGGCTGAAGTCTAAAATGTCACATAATTTTATTCGTTTTTTTCAGAGATGTCCGCTTAGAATTGCACGAGGGGAAAAATTATGCTATAGTACCTATGATTGTGTTGGAGGATTTCAGGTTCCTGCACGAGAACAAAGAAGAGAAAGGTGGACAAAGCGATGGAAAAAATTAAGATGACAACTCCTTTGGTAGAGATGGATGGAGATGAGATGACCCGTGTATTATGGCAGATCATCAAGGATGAGCTGCTGCTTCCTTTTATTGATCTGAAGACAGAATATTATGATCTTGGTCTTGAATACCGCAATGAGACAAATGATCAGGTGACTGTAGATTCAGCAAATGCTACAAAGAAATATGGTGTTGCAGTGAAGTGTGCAACGATCACACCGAATGCTGCCCGCATGACCGAGTACAATTTAAAGGAAATGTGGAAGAGCCCCAACGGAACGATCCGTGCAATGTTAGACGGAACGGTTTTCCGTACTCCGATTCAGGTAAAGGGAATTGAGCCCTGTGTAAAAAACTGGAAAAAACCGATCACCATTGCAAGACATGCATACGGTGATGTTTACAAGTCTGTGGAGATGAAGGTGCCCGGTGCCGGAAAGGCAGAGCTTGTATTTACAGATGCAGATGGCAAGGAGGAGCGTGTGACGATCCATGAATTCACCGGAGCAGGCATCATTCAGGGACAGCATAATGTGGACGAGTCTATCGAGAGCTTTGCGCGCAGTTGCTTTAATTATGCGTTGGATCTGAAGCAGGATCTGTGGTTTGCGACGAAGGATACGATCTCTAAAAAGTATGATCATACCTTTAAGGATATTTTTCAGGAGATTTTTGACGCAGAATATAAAGAAAAATTTGAACAGGCAGGCATTACATACTTCTATACACTGATCGATGATGCAGTTGCCCGTGTGATGAAGTCTGAAGGAGGATTTATCTGGGCATGTAAAAACTATGATGGTGATGTGATGAGTGATATGATCTCGTCTGCATGTGGTTCTCTGGCGATGATGACTTCTGTACTTGTTTCACCGGCCGGCATCTATGAGTATGAGGCTGCCCACGGAACCGTACAGCGTCATTATTATAAGCATCTGAAGGGCGAGGAGACCTCCACTAACTCTGTTGCTACCATTTTCGCATGGTCCGGTGCACTCAGAAAGCGCGGAGAACTGGATAATCTGCCTGATTTGATGACCTTTGCAGACCGTTTGGAGAAGGCATGTATCGATACCATCGAGTCTGGAAAAATGACAAAGGATCTGGCACTGATCACATCGTTGGAGAACCCGACTGTATTGAACAGTGAGGACTTTATTAAAGCAATCCGTAGTACGCTGGAAGCATATTACGCATAACAGCCGTGGGCTTTGCCTGAAACGGAACGTATAAGGGGAGTAGAACAGATGATTTTATCCTGTCAGAATGTTTCAAAAGCATTTGGAACAGAAGAAATCTTAAAAAAAGCATCCTTCCATGTGGAGGAAAATGAAAAGGCAGCGATCGTTGGGATCAACGGAGCTGGAAAATCCACGCTCTTAAAGATCCTTGTGGGTGAGCTGTCTGCAGATGAGGGAGAGGTAACCATTGCAAAAAATACGAGCATTGGTTACCTTGCTCAGTATCAGGATGTTTCTGAGGAGCGCACGATCTATGAGGAAGTGCTCAGGGCAAAGGCGGATGTGATCGAAATGGAAGAACAGATCCGTAGCTTTGAAGATCAGATGAAGCACTGTGAAGGCGCACAGCTGGAGATATTGATGGAGCGTTATCATGCCTTTTTGCAGGAGTTCGAGCAAAAAGGCGGATATTATTATAAAAATGAGGTCAGCAGCGTGCTGCGGGGACTGGGCTTTGATGAGAGCGAGTTTGACCGGAAACTGACGGAGTTGTCCGGTGGACAGAAAACCCGCGTGTCTCTGGCAAAGCTGTTAGTGCAAAAGCCGGATGTCCTGCTGTTAGACGAGCCCACCAACCATCTGGATCTCGCCAGCATTACCTGGCTGGAGGGATTTTTGCGGGGCTATAAAGGCGCGGTGATCCTCGTATCCCATGACCGGTATTTTCTGGATCGTATTGTGACGAAAGTGATCGAAGTTTTTATGCATCAGGTGCGCATGTATGCAGGAAATTATTCAGAATATAGCAAAAAGAAGGCCGAGATCCGTGCAGCACAGATGAAGCAGTATTTGAACCAGCAGCGTGAGATTACCCGTCAGGAGGAAGTGATCACCAAGCTGAAATCCTTTAACCGTGAGAAGTCCATCAAGCGTGCGGAAAGCCGGGAAAAGGCGTTAGAGAAGATTGAAGTGTTGGAAAAACCGGTGGAGGAGCATGCAGACATGCATATTTCCCTGGAGCCGAATATCACCAGCGGCAAGGACGTGTTAAAGGTGGAAGGGCTTGCAAAGGCATTTCCGGGAAATCCGCTTTTTTCAAATATTGATTTTGAGATCAAACGGGGAGAACGGGTTGCGCTGATCGGAAACAATGGAACCGGAAAGACGACCATGTTAAAGATCATTACGAACAGTATTCAGGCAGATGCAGGAACTGTCCGCCTTGGAACAAATGTGCACATCGGCTACTATGATCAGGAACAGCAGCTGCTCTCCGAGGAGAAAACGCTGTTCGAGGAAGTTCAGGATGCATATCCGAATCTGAACAATACACAGGTGAGAAGTGTGCTGGCGGCGTTTTTGTTTACCGGAGAGGAAGCCGTAACAAAGCGTGTGTCCGAGCTCAGCGGTGGTGAGCGTGGGCGTCTTTCGCTGGCAAAGCTTATGCTTTCCGAGGCGAATTTTCTCATTCTTGACGAGCCCACCAACCATTTGGATTTGGTGTCGAAGGAAATACTGGAGCAGGCATTAAATAATTATACCGGAACGGTGTTTTTCGTTTCCCATGATCGTTATTTTATTAATCAGACGGCAACGCGTATTCTGGATCTGACGGGACAGACCATCGTTAATTATATCGGGAATTACGATTATTATCTGGAAAAACAGGAAGAACTGACGCGTATTTATGTCACTGATCGTCAAACTTCACAGCCCGGGCTTTCAATCATAACTGCTGCCACCGGAGCACCGGAGGAATCCGGGAAAATGGATTGGCAGGAGCAAAAAAAGCAGCAGGCGGCACTTCGCAAAAAACAAAATGAGCTGAAAAAGACAGAGGAAGAAATCGAGCGGCTTGAGGAGGAAAAGGTGCGGCTTGAGACGGAGGCAGCAGATCCTGCGGTGGCCACCAATTCTGCGCGTCTGTTTGAGCTTCACACGCAGATGACCGGGATCGATGCGCAGTTGGAAAAGCTCTACGAAGAATGGGAGTTACTTTTCACATAGTAGCAGGCGATGAGTTACTTTTTACACAGTAGCCAGCATTTACTGCGGGCTACGTGCCATAAACGTACATGAGCCATGAATTTGGCGATTTTGCATGCGAAGCACCGCCAAATTCGTTGCAATTCACAGGTCAGCTGGCTGACATGTGAATTGTAACAGGCGATGAAGCATTGCACTGACATTGACATTTTCTTAACGAAAAGCTATACTGGATAGTAGGAAATTACTGGGAAGGTTAAGGGGATTTTGGATATGGAAGAAAAGGAAATCTCGCAGGCAGTCATCCGGCGGATGCCGCGTTATTATAGGTATCTGGGGGAGCTTCTGGATGCAGGTGTGGAGCGTATCTCATCGAATGATCTGAGCAGCCGCATGAATGTGACGGCTTCACAGATTCGTCAGGATCTGAACAACTTCGGCGGATTCGGGCAACAGGGCTATGGATATAATGTCAAGTATCTCTATGAGGAGATCGGAAAGATACTCGGACTAAATACGACTCATTACGTGATCATCATCGGAGCCGGACATCTTGGACAGGCGCTGGCAAATTATGTAAAGTTTGAAAAGCTTGGTTTTGTGATCACAGCACTGTTTGACGTGGCTCCGGATCTGATCGGCAGGAATGTGCGTGGAATTCCAATCTTATCGCTGGAAGAATTGCCTGCATATGTACAGAGTCACCCGGTTGATATCGCAACGTTGACGATGCCAAAGGCAAAGGCACCTGCGATTGCCAATGAACTGGCTGGTCTAGGTGTGCATGCAATCTGGAATTTTGCGCATGTGGATCTTGAACTGGCAGATCAGGATGTCATTGTAGAGAACGTGCATCTTTCTGACAGCCTGATGCAGCTTTCTTACAATACAGTGAAGCATACAAAGGAAAAGGGAAATCCTTCAGGCTTGTGAAAACAAGGAACCGTTACGGAGAGGCAGGGGATGTCTGATGGCTGAGAGTAAAGATTTTCGTGTGTTTTTGCAAAATAAAAAAATACCGGTCTGTGTGCTGGATCAGAAGTGGCACCGCCTGTTTGCGATCAAGGGAAAGCCGGACAATATTGTTGCATGTGAGCAGGAATTGAATGAACTGCTGAAAAAGCAGGGGCAGATGAATCATGAGATCAAGGAACTGAAAAAGCTGAAGGCAAAGCTGATGGGAAACATTGTGGAAAATATGGAGGGAACCCATGCAGAAAATGCAGGCCGTATCAGCTCCAAAAAGCTTGATGAGGACAAACGCCTCATTGATGACATCAATGAAAAGCTGGAAGCGAAAGAGGATGAGATTTTGGATTTCCCCAGGGAGATCGACCGTGTGAACAAGGAATTGATGCTTCTGACGGTAGAATATTGCTATGGGAATCTTCGTGTCAATGTGGCTGAGATCCGGGAGATCTCCGACTGGATCGCCCAGGTGCGCATTGACCTGAAAAAGAACATTATCAAAAAGCAAAACCGGGAGATCAATTCCCGCCAGATTTATGCATACATGCATGACCTTTTCGGCGCGGAAATGATGGATGTATTTGATCTGGATAATGGAGATGTCGACCTGCGTATTTTGGAGCCGCCAAAGAAGAAACCCCAGGAGCAGACCGGGCAGTCTGCTGCGGATGCAGAAAAGCAGACTGAGCAAAAAGCTGCAGCGTCGGATGGCACTGTCACTGCCAAAAACGGCGGTGAGCAGACGGAGCAGCATGCGAAGGAAAATTTTGAGACGAAATAACGGTGTAACAGGGCTGACCTCCAGGCGGTCAGCCTTTTATATCACAGACAGTATGAGTCCAAAGGGGTGATTTCATTTGAAATATCTTGTCAGAAAAAACGAAATGAAGCAATATGACACGAATACAATGGAAGTGTTTGGCATTCCATCTCTTGTGCTTATTGAGCGTGCTGCGCTTGCTGCGGTGGAGGAATTGGAGCGGAGCGGATTGCAGGAGAAAAGTCGGATACTGATCGCCTGCGGCACCGGAAACAATGGAGCGGACGGTCTGGTCATGGCTAGGCTCTTGTACCTGAAGGGGCATTTCGTACAGATTCTGACGGCCGGAAATCGGGCAAAGGCGACACTGGAAAACAAAAAAGAACTGGAAATAGCGAAAAAGTATGGAGTTCCGGTGATCACTTCAGATGATTTTTTACGGCAGTTCGACCAAAAGGACGCAGCTACTGGAGATCAGGCACGGACAGGTCTGACGGAGGAATATGATGTGGTGGCAGATGCGGTGTTTGGTGTTGGCCTTTCACGTTGGATTGAGGGAACATATGGGGAATTGATCGCCTGCCTGAATGGACTGCATGGTAAAAAGGTTGCAGTTGATATCCCCAGTGGGATCGATGCAGATGACGGGTCGGTTCTTGGATTAGCATTTCAGGCTGATCTAACCGTGACATTTTCTTATGAAAAAGTGGGAATGCGACTGTTTCCAGGACAATCTTACTGTGGAGAAATTGTTTGTCGCAGTGTCGGCATTGATGACCATAGTTTTTTGGCTGATACGGAGCGCGGACATGAACCGATGATGGCGGCACTTACAACAGAGGATCTGGCTCTGATCCCTGCGCGTCGCCCGCATACGAATAAGGGTTCTTACGGAAAAGTGCTTGTGATCGCCGGCAGTGTCAATATGGCAGGTGCAGCAATTTTCAGTGCAAAGGCGGCGTATCTCAGCGGATGTGGATTGGTGCGTGTCCTGACACCGGAGGAGAACCGGACGATCATTCAGAGTACGCTTCCGGAGGCCGTGCTTACGACCTACCGTGCAAGAGAGCTGGAGATAGAGCCTGTGATCACTGCGATGCAGTGGGCGGATGTGATCGTCTGCGGACCGGGGCTTGGCACAGGGGACGCTGCTCACAGACTGGTAGATGCGGTGCTCGAACATGCGGTGGTGCCCGTGATTTTTGATGCGGATGCGTTGAATGTCATCTCAGAGGAGACGGATATCCTTCGCAAGGCGCACACAGACCTGATCGTGACACCGCATTTGGGAGAAATGGCGCGTTTGCAAAAGGTGTCCGTTTCCTATATTCAGGAGCATTTGGTAGAGGTCGCAGAGAAATTTGCCCACACGTATCATCTGAATTGTGTTCTGAAGGATGCGCGGACCATCACGGCGATCCCTTGTGAACGGACATATGTCAATCTGTCCGGAAATAACGGGATGGCCACCGGGGGCAGTGGTGATGTGCTGACCGGCGTGATCGCAGGACTGATCTCACAGGGAGCCAAACCGGGACTGGCAGCGCCCCTGGGGGTCTATCTGCACGGATTGGCGGGAGATGCGGCGGCAGAAGCCTGTGGACGATATAGTTTGACGGCGAGGTCGCTTTTGGAGGCGCTTCCAAAGATTTTTATAAAAAGAGATATAGAGAAAGAAGGCATACAGTAATGGTAGATTATCCGAGGGTGCGAGCAGAGATTGATCTGGATGCAATCCGACATAATATGCAGGAAATGCATCGGCTGACAGATCCTCATACAAAGCTGATGGCAGTGATCAAAACGGATGGATATGGGCATGGTGCGGTGCCAATCGCAAAGGAACTGGAAGAATTGGAATATGTATATGGCTATGCAGTAGCTACAGAGGAGGAAGGGTTGGCACTGCGTGCCGAGGGCATCAAAAAGCCGATCTTAATCCTTGGTTATACCTTTCCGGAGCAGTATGAGGCTCTTTTGAAAGCTCATATTACACCGGCAATCTTTACCATGGAGTCTGCAAAGCTTTTGTCTGAGACGGCAGAGCGCCTGCAGATGACAGCGATGGTTCACATCAAGCTGGACACGGGAATGGGGCGTGTCGGTTTTCTGGTGTCAGAGGAGAGTGCGGATGTGATCGCACAGATCGCGAAGCTGCCGCATATGATAATAGAAGGAATGTTTACACATTTTGCAAAGGCGGATGAGACAGACAAGACATCTGCGAACCGACAGCTGGCTGATTTTATGCACATGGTTACCATGCTGGAAGAACGTGGTGTTCAGATACCGTTCAAGCACTGTTCCAACAGTGCAGGCATTCTGGATCTGCCCCAGGCAAATCTGGATATCGCCCGTGCAGGGATCACACTCTATGGCTTGCATCCCTCGGAGGAGGTGCAGCTTGAACGCATGGATATGAAGCCGGTCATGTCCTTAAAGAGCCGGGTGGTTCATGTGAAAACTTTGCCTGCAGGTTATGGGATCAGCTATGGTGCGACCTATGTCACTCGGGAGGAACGGCGCATTGCCACCATTCCCGTGGGATACGGGGATGGATATGCAAGAAGCCTCTCTAATAGGGGAGATGTGTTGATCCGGGGCAGACGTGCACCTATCTGTGGCCGCGTGTGCATGGATCAGTTCATGGTGGATGTGACGGATATTCCGGGTGTATGTGTGGGAGATGAAGTCACTCTCATAGGAAATGATGGCGGAGAATGCATTACACTGGAGGAGCTGGGAGAAAAGTCAGGCCGTTTCAACTATGAGTTTGCCTGTGATCTCGGCAAGCGGATCCCGCGGGTGTTCTATAAGAACGGTACAAGAATCGCAAGCTGGACACAATATGAAGGACTGCGAACTATTTGAATAAAACAGTGTTCGGATGGAAATACTTCAGAATATAGAAAGTACAACGTACTATAATATTTTTTCTGGAGTGAGGACAATGACGATTCGACGAGGAGATGTATACTATGCAGATTTAAGACCGGTAGTTGGTTCTGAACAGGGTGGAATCCGGCCGGTACTGATCATACAAAATGATGTGGGCAACCGGCACAGCCCGACGGTGATCGTGGCAGCGATCACTTCGCAGATCAATAAATCCAAGCTGCCCACGCATGTGGAGCTGTCTTCCAGACGCTATGAAATGGTCAAGGATTCGGTCATTTTATTGGAGCAGCTGCGCACCATTGACAAACGTCGTCTGAAGGAGAGGGTATGCCATCTGGACGGGGAGATTTTGACAAAGGTAGACAAAGCACTGGAAATCAGTCTGGAACTGCCTACATAAGCTTTTTATGATTCATAGTTATAACGTTACTTTTCACAATGTAACGTTACAACTTGACTTTAAAGGCAGAGAATGGTATATTTCTAATGTTTTACAAGAGTTTATCCAAAGAGAGAAGACAAATAGGAGAATCATATGGAAGACGCCGGTAACCCACATAGGGGTTTTCTTGACAAAATGAAAAAATTTTTTAACAGAAATTCAGAGGATGTCACAGAGGAAGAAATCATTTCTCTTGTCAACGAAGGACATGAGCAGGGCTTTATCCGCGAGAGCGAGGCCGAGATGATCCACAATATTTTTGAATTGAGTGACAAGGATGCAAAAGATATCATGACGCACCGCAAGCAGATCTGTGCGCTGGACGGTACGAAGAGCTTTTCGGAGACGCTGGATCTGATATTGAAACAGCCGTTTTCGCGGTTTCCGGTGTACATAGAAGATATGGATGATATTGTTGGTCAGGTTCATATCAAGGAGGTGCTTGCCCATGCGAGAGACAGTGCATGTCAGGATGTGCCGATCCGGGATATCAAAGGGCTGATGACGCCGGTGGATTTTGTGCCGGAAACGATAGGGATCACAGCACTGTTTCAGCGCATGCAGTCATCCAAAAACCATCTGGTCATTGTGATCGATGAGTATGGTCAGACAGCGGGGCTGGTGGCATTGGAGGATATCTTAGAGGAGATCGTCGGCAACATTTTTGATGAGCACGACAGGGAAGAACACCATATTGTGTCCCGTTCGGATGGCACTTATTTTATGGATGGTTCCGCAGATCTGGAGGAAGTTGCACAGGCATTGGGACTGGAAGAACTGGCAGAAAATGAAAATGATACGCTGAATGGCTATCTGATTTCATTGATTGATAAGATTCCCGGGGATGGTGAGCGCTTCGAGGTAGAGGCAAATGGATTTCTATTCCGTGTGCTGTCTGTAAAAGATAAGATGATCCGCCGCGTAGAGGTGAAAAAGTTACCTGGAGCCGAATAGGCTTTCAACTATAAAAAAACAATAACGAAAAGAGGAAAAGTTATGTCAGGACATTCAAAGTTCGCGAATATCAAGCATAAGAAGGAGAAAAATGACGCTGCAAAGGGTAAAATCTTTACAATGATCGGTCGAGAGATCGCAGTTGCTGTGAAAGAGGGCGGCCCTGACCCTGCGAACAATAGCAAGCTTGCTGCTGTGATCGCAAAAGCAAAGGCCAACAATATGCCAAACGATACGATTGACCGTGGTATCAAAAAGGCTGCCGGAGATGGCGATAACGTAAACTATGTAGTCGCTACATATGAGGGCTATGGTCCTGCGGGTACTGCCATTATTGTAAAATGTCTGACAGACAACAAGAATCGTACTGCTGCAAATGTCCGTAATGCATTTACGAAGGGACAGGGAAGTATCGGAACCCAGGGATGCGTTTCCTATATGTTTGACGAGCGTGGACAGATCATCATTGAGAAAGAGACATGTGAGATGGATGCGGATGATCTGATGATGCTGGCATTGGATGCCGGTGCAGATGATTTTAATGAGGAAGAGGACAGCTATGAGATTCTCACTGCCCCCGATGCCTTTGACGCTGTACGCGCTGCAATCGAGGCTGAGAAGATTGAAATGGCAAGTGCAGAGGTGACGATGCTACCGCAGACCTATGTGACTCTTTCTGATGAGGCTGATCTGAAAAATATCCAGCGTATTCTGGATCTTCTGGATGAGGATGACGATGTGCAGGATGTGTACCACAACTGGGACGAATAATAACAAACAAAAAAGAAGTCTTCGGGCTTCTTTTTTGTTTGTCTATTTAGAGGGAATGTGTTAAAATATAAATAACTGTAAGAGAACAGTGATTACATTTACAGGTTGGAGGAAATATGGAATTTTTGAAGGGTGTGTGTCCTTATTGTAAGGGTGAGCTGCAGATTCCGCAGGATCGCGAAACGGTTATCTGCATGTACTGTGGCAAAGAACTTATCGTCAGGGATGCACTGGCAAAGCAGGAGGAGATCAACCGTCCAAAGCCTGTGTCGGAAGAGGCTGCGGTCGAGGCACTGCAGAATCTCTTATATGGCATTGAAAATCCAATGCAGTTTTTTAAAAAAGCACTGTATATGGAGTTTTTTCATAAATATGCGTTTGAAAATGCCAAGAATCTTGCGATTTTAGAGCAGGCTTATATGGCTTCTGAGGATGCGGACGCGCTGCTGCCACGGATTGCAGAACCTCTGGTAGCACGTGTGGAGAGTGATTTACATGCGCTTCGCGGCCGGAAAAAGGATGAACTCCAGATGGATTATAATCTGGCGATGGTTGTCTATGTATTTCCGGCTTTGCTGGAGACGAATAAGGTGTCCGGACAGGCGTGGATCGATGTTTTGATTAAAATATGGAAAAAGCATTTTCCAAAGACAGATTTGAAATCCGCCACCGCAAAGGAGATCAATGCAGGCTTCCGCTATCGGTTCTGTTACATCACAACAGCAGTATGCGAGAGTCAGCACAAGGCGGATGACTGTTATGAGCTTTCGCTTTTGCGGACATTTCGGGATGACTACCTTCTTTTGAGTAAGGAAGGCGAGGCGATGGTTCGCGAGTACTATGATGTAGCTCCTTCTATAGTGAAGCACATTGGAAAACGTGCGGATGCGGATGCCATCTATGAGGCTATCTGGCAGCAATACCTTTCTCCCTGTATCCGGCTGATCGAGTCGGGACAGAATGAGGAATGTGTGGATTTGTACAAGCATATGGTATATGAATTGAAAGATTTATATTTTCATTAAATAAAACGAAAATCGGAGGAAAAGTGTATGAACAAGGTATTATTTGCAGCATCAGAGTGTGTACCGTTTATCAAAACCGGAGGACTTGCAGATGTTTGTGGAGCACTGCCCAAGGAATTTGACAAAAAGTATTGGGATATCCGTGTGGTACTCCCTTTTTACAGTTGTATTCCTGAGCATTTTCGCAATCAGTGTGAGTATGTGACACATTTTTACATGGGAACAGGAAACTATATTCCCAGTAAATATGTGGGTATCTTCCAGTATGAGATGGATGGCATAAAGTATTATTTCATTGACAACCAGGAGTATTTCAACTGTTCGGTTCCCTATGGCGATATCCGCTATGATATTGAGAAGTTTGTATTCTTCGATAAGGCTGTTCTCTCCATGCTCAAGCTGATCAATTTCCAGCCGAATATCATCCACTGCCACGATTGGCAGACCGGTTTTATTCCGGTGTACTTAAAGACCGAGTTCCAGGCAGATATGTTCTACTGGGGCATGAAATCCATCATGACAATCCACAACCTGAAATTCCAAGGGATCTGGGACAAAAAGACGATGATGGGTTTGACCGGATTCCCGGCAGAACTCTTTACTCCGGACAAGCTGGAGTTTAACAAGGATGCGAATATGCTGAAAGGTGGTCTTGTGTACGCTGATTATGTGACAACGGTAAGCGATACCTATGCAGGAGAGATTCAGACACCTTACTATGGTGAGGGGCTGGACGGATTGTTACGTGCCCGTCATTTTGATATGCAGGGTATTGTAAATGGTATTGATTATGGTGTCTATAATCCTGCGACTGATCCGAAGATTTATGTCAATTATGATGCAGAATCCTTCCGCAAAAAGAAAGCGATGAATAAGGAGCGGCTGCAGCAGGAGCTGGGACTTACTGTTGACAAGAAGAAATTCATGATCGGTCTGATCTCCAGACTGACAGACCAGAAGGGTCTTGACCTGATCAATTATGTGATCGATCGTATTGTAGATGACTATACGCAGCTTGTTGTGATCGGAACCGGTGAGCCCCGATATGAAAATATGTTCCGTCACTATGCATGGAAGTACGGTGATCGTATTTCTGCAAATATCTGCTATAGTGATGACCTGGCTCACAAGCTCTATGCAGCGGCTGATGCGTTCCTGATGCCGTCACGCTTTGAGCCCTGTGGACTGACACAGCTGATTTCCTTCCGCTATGGAACCGTGCCGATCGTACGTGCTACTGGTGGTTTGCGCGACACCGTGCAGCCATACAATGAGTACGAGCATACCGGAGACGGCTTCTCCTTCACGAATTATAACGGTGAGGAGATGCTTGGTATTATCAATTATGCAAAGCATATTTACTTTGATTTCAAGAAGGACTGGAATAAGATGATCGATCGCGGTATGGCGAATGATTACTCATGGAATTCATCAAAGCATAAATATGAGGATCTGTACAATTATCTGATCGGATAGTATCGAAAAGACCATCGGTGAAAAACTGTTGGTCTTTTTACTTGCTATGCCATGTAATAGGAAGCTTATAAATGGTGCATACTTGTTTTATGGTGAACTGACAGGTATGCACCATAAATATGTTATATGGCTTGCAAGGAGGGCAATCAAATGGGAGAGCAAAGACTGGCGGATAACGGACAGGAACAGAAAGAAGATGAGATCAGGGAATATGGTATGGCGGATCTGGAGGATCCCGTGCGTGAGCACAGAATCCATTTGATGACAATTATCGGAGAGATAGAAGGACATGATGTACTTCCGAATACGAGTAAGACGACAAAATATGAGCATGTGCTACCAAAGCTTGCCGAGATCGAGGAAAATCAGGAAGTAGACGGCTTACTGCTGCTTTTAAATACAATGGGCGGAGATGTGGAATCCGGACTGGCAATCGCTGAAATGATCGCGTCCATGTCAAAACCAAGTGTGTCACTGGTGCTGGGCGGCAGTCATTCCATCGGTGTTCCGCTGGCGGTATCGACGAATTATTCCTATATCGTTCCCACCGGT
>JALFNQ010000171.1 GCA_022773965.1 Lachnospiraceae bacterium | reverse complement strand
AGCTGTTCATAATCCTGTATTCCGATCGCAACTGTTCTTGCCATATGCCACCTCCTGCAAAAAATCCGCTATACCAGTCACTTACTGATAGTATAGCGGATTTTCTGTAAAATGAAAACTTTTTTATTTGCAAACGATTTTTATGTCTTTTGCAGAGGCACTTCTGTAGTATTCCTCTAACCTCTCCCTGCTAAGCAGGAATACCTGTTCAAGCCCCGGATCAAAATGGCTTCCCATAGACTCTTCCATAACCTCAAAAGCCTTTTCAAAGCTCATGGCTTCCTTATAGCAGCGTTTGCTCACCAATGCATCATAAACATCTGCAATCGCCATGATTCTGGCTTCTACCGGGATTTCCTCTCCTTTTAAATGCCGGGGATAGCCTGTCCCATTCCATTTTTCATGGTGATATTCAGCTACATTTACCGCTACCCTGACAAAATGCTCTTCCTCCACTCCCTTCAAAATACCTTCCACCAGAAGCGCACTTTTTAATGCATGGGTCTGCATGACGGCAAATTCTTCCTCTGTCAGCCGCCCCGGTTTTTTTAGTATCCTATCGTCTATGCCGATTTTTCCCAGATCATGCATTGGCGCTGCTTTTATAATATCTTCGCAAAATTCCGCTTCCAAAGGAAGTATGTTTTTTTCCTGTATTGTTTCCACCAGGATTCGAACCACATCATCATGAATCCCCCTATGCAGCAGAAGCTCGTGCAGCCTTATTTTGGAGTGCCTGTTGATCCTCTGCCCGCTTCTCATCTATATACTGCTCCATACTTTTCAACGGATCAGCCGACATTCCCTTCGCTCTTTTCGAATAAAGACTCAGCACTTTTGCTGCGAGTTCCTTCACACCTCCATAAAATGCATGCAGTTCAAGAATCTCCTGCTGCATCTCTGTAGAAAACTGTTCGAACAGGTTTCCCATAAACAGATTGTCCATTCGATAGCTCAGCCCCTGTATCTTTTCAAAGAGCGGGCGTGTCAACTGACGGCAACGTGCCAGTTCCTCCATGCCAGGCCATTCCGGAAGGCCCTTTAGATCCTTTTCCTGCAAATAGGTTTCGATCCGCTCCTTTTCCTGCCGCTGCATCTCCATTTCCTCCTCCAGTGCCTTAGCAAGCCGCTCATCGTAGCGCTCCTTCTTTCGCTCCTCCAGTCTGGCTTCCCTTTCTTCTTTTTTGATCTCTCCGCTTTGGATCATCTGGTCGATCTCTTCCTGCGCTTTTTCGTATTCCTCCTCTGCCACAATGCTCTTTTCCTGCTTTGAAATGATCATGATATTATCCAGATAATGATACGCTTTTTCCATGCCGCAGTCGCCGGGGTTCTCTATCGAAGATATATTCGAAACAATATCCCGCGTTAAGCCTGAAATCTTAAAACGTTTGATCCACTTTTCCTTGCCGTCCTCACCGATGATCCTTCTTTTTGCAGCATGATCCTGAGGATCTGTGAAAATCTTATTATACATATCCTGCTTTAAAATATAATGCTCCACCGCTGACTGGTCTGAAAACAAAACCTCTCTGTCAGCAATATGCTCCGGATGTTCTTTTTCTGCCCGAAAGTAAGTCTTGCTCAAAACCAGCAAAAGCTTCTCCTTTTGCTGTACCTCTTCATCCTCATCCGGGTTACCGCCTTCCTGACGGATACGCGCCTTGCGCTGTTCCAGCTCTGTCCGCACATGTTCCTCTGCCTGTATGGACTTTTCCTCCTGATACTCGTGATACATCATATCGCTGATCTGTTCTTCCGTTTTGCCCTCCTCACGCAGCCGGGCAACTCTTTCCAGATCTGCGTTGACATCATTCATCAAATCGGTTGAAATACCGCAATGCTCCATCAGAAACAGATGATCCGAAAAATCCTTGGGCTGTTTACCTTCCAGCAGATAGGCGATCGCCATCTTCATTTTAGAGCCCCACCCTCCGAGCAAAGACACGTTCATTCCCTTCGCAGCATGCAGATCAGCATCGATTCTACTAAACCATTGATTAAATTCCATGCCGCCATTTTGTTCCTTCATGATGTAAAACAATGCCTGACCTCTGATCACAACTCCTGTCCACTCCTGATAATACTGCATCATCTCCTGATAAAGCTTATCAATCAGTTTTTGATTATTTTTATAAGCATCCTCATGCGTTCTGATCATTTCTCTCACATCGACAATATCACCCTGGTTCGCCGATTGCAGCATTAAATGATTTGGAAACATGATCGTATGATCTTTATCCTCCCACCTTGTATGATCCAAATCTACAGGTTTCTCCATGACAATTTCTCCCCGGGATGCCTCCTGTATTTCAAGCTCCTTTACCTTTTCCTTATAAGCATCTGATTTCTCTATCCGGCTAACGATCCTTCTGCACTCATTTTCTTCCGCATGTTTCACACTGTCGCGATAGGCTTCCATGGCAAGTGCAAACTTCTTCTGTGCCTGTTTCTTTTTTATGATACCTACACGTTTTCCGGTCTGTTCATCGCAACCGTTTGCCTGATACAAAAGCTTAATCGCTTCATCCAGATGCTGTAAAATATCCAGATTCACCTCTTCCGCTAATTGTTTCCCAAGCTTTTCATCTGTACGGAGATTGGCAGACGCATTCATCGAATGACTATTTTTGATGCGTTTCGCAAGCTCTGCCCGTTTGCGCAAAAGTGTCTCTACAGGCAAAAGCGTGCCGCCGGTTTGCGGATCCAGCGCAAACTCATCTCCGGTAAGAGGCTTTCGCAACACATCCACCCGGTCTGCCTTGACATCTGCCTCAATGCGATCTCTCGCCGCCAACAATTCCTGCGGTTTCTGCGAAAAATATGTATGCCCCTCACCCAGCCGTGCCGTGACGTCCTTCTCACGCCGACTCCTTTTTTTCTCCTTTTCATCCAATTTTGCTACATATCCGCTCCGACTTGCGTGCTCCCGAACCAGATCATCCATCTCCTCCTGTGAGTTTCTGATGTGATATTTCTGAAGTCTCTCAGCGCCCAGCACCTGCACAGCCCGATTCATATCAATGTAATGCTGTGCATTCTCCAGAACCGGTTGATAGATACCCTTTTCCTGCGTGAAAAGCGACGTCTTTGCGGCAGCATTCTCTATCTTGATGATGTGCTGTTTCAGCTCCTTATGCTCTGCCCATACAGAATTTACATTGTCTCCCATAACAATTCCTCCTCATCCGGTGTAAATAATAATCTTGCCTGCACACTCTGCAATGGTGTTGCATCAGGCAACAGCTTCCTTACCAGCTCTGCGGATCTTTCCGTGACTGTCGGCACAACGATCTGCGTATCATCGGTGCAGAACCCCTGCGCCTTTCTGACTACACTTCCCAGCAGCGCAGGCAGCACCTTCGGGTTTTCTGCCCACATACATTCCACGGTCAGGTGATCCTGCTGCCATGTAAAAAACAGAAATGCATCCGGCGTAGTGGCATCCTGTCTATGGATACAACTGAGCCGCTGATCATAACGTGAAAAATCTATCGGCAGCGCAAGCGGCACCGGTTCAATGCTGTTTTGTACGGCAGCCGAGAGCCGTTTCCTTAACAGTTCATCCGCATGTTCCAAAAAAACAGTATTCTTAGCCGGTTTCCCCTGCAGCAGGCGCTCAAAATGCGGCTGCTTTCGAATCGTTCCAAAGGTCGTCGTGTAACAATGGTGATCCACCGGAACGAAGGAAAATCCCTCAAATTGGAATACTTCCCGCATCACCTCTTCCAATCGGCCTCCAGCCGGAAGGTTGGCAAATACGCCCCACACCTTTCCGTTTTTACGTGCTGTTTCGACACAATACCAGATCACATTCTCCACAAAATGCATCCCACGGTAGGCATCCGTCAGACAGATCCAGACGATCTCCATCCAGCCGTTGCGCTCCCGGAGCAGCACAACTGCGGCGATCTCATGATCATGTCCAGGATCTTCCATCACGATTCCGACCAGATCGCCTGTAACAAGCTCTTCCTGATATTCCTCCGGGACCAATGCCCCCAGCACAACCAACGATTCCGGCGTGATCAAATACGGTTCCATACGTTCTCCTCCTGTTTTTATCTGAATGCCCTAGCGCTTCTTACTGATGCATAGCAACTAGAAACATCATACCTTATCTATTTTCAATTATCTGTTTTCGTGCAAAACTGGTCACTAATTCGACAAAATTGGGCACCTGATCTCACAGGCAGCTCTTGCTCTCTTGACACCTGTAAAAATCTCTTGCTATACTAAATTCATCTGCTAAACGGAGGTTTACGAATGAGAAAAGAAACAAATAAATTACCAATAACGATTTTTGCAATTATTCTGTCCATCCTGCTGGGTATCCCCTCTGCTCTGGCAGTCTTTTATTATACCCGGCCGATGGAGGATGCCTCCTATGATCTGTCCCTGCTCCCGAAGGACGGACAGGAATGGGAAGGAAATAAGGGATGGACGGTGTACACTAACGAGGCCGGAAACATCACGGAACTGACCCCGGATGGTGCTGGCGGATATCTCGGTGTTGATCATCCGGGACAGACCTTTTACTATTCCCGGACACTGACAGAGGAGCTGGACAGCCCCACGCTGCAGATCGGCTCCGTCAATCAGACCTTCAGTATTTTTATTGGTGACACCCTGATCTATACCGACTTTCCGGAGCTGGAGAACCGGATCGGTTACTTAGAGCTTACCAATTTGGAATGGGATCGTCTGGAAACGATCTCCGTTTCCCTTCCACTGGATTATCTCGGTCAGACACTGACCATCGCTCAGTCCAGTCCGGTCTACTCTGAAGTACAGAAGGACGTGGTCACGGTATGGCCCTGCAGCGTGAGACTTTACTGCGGATATGCCTATGAGAGCGGTCTGATCGCATCCGCTTCTCAGACCATGCTCCCTGTTGCATTCCTGTTTGCATTGGAGCTGCTTTTGTTAGCGGCATTTATCCGAAATGCCACCGCCGGAAGCATCTCCCTTCAGCTTCCAGTATTTGCGCTAGCCATCCTGTTTCAGATATGCAGTATTCTGTCAAAAGCAGATTTCACCGCCCGGTATATCGGAACTCCTTCCGTTGATCTGGTCGGGATATGCTTCCACCTGTCCGTGGGTATTTTGCTGCTTTTTCTTGCTGTGCAGACAAAACACTTACGCCCGCTGTATCTGGCCTGCACAGCTATCCAGTGGTGCGCCACACTGACCTTCCTTTTGACACAGCTTGGAAAGCTGGTTCCTTACGGCGATCTATATGTGTTTTTTTTGTTTCTGCCACGGTATACCGGATGTTTCGCGCTGCTTGCTACACTCATCGGGTCTTTCCTGCTTTGGAAAAAAGGAGACCGGTTCTTCCGTCATCTGTCGCAGGCTGTGCTCATCCTTGCCGGCTGCTATGTACTGTTTCTTTTGATCAGTATTCCTTTCTATCCGGAATACGTTTCCACTGTCTTTCGAAGGTTACAGGGAGATACCATCACGCACATTCCAAATGCTTCTTTAAAGCTGATCTGGAATCTCTGTCTGATCTCCGGTCTGGCATCCATCGTGCTGGAGCTGTTTGAGCAGGAAGCAGAGCGCCGCACAGAGCTGGCCGTTTTGTCAGCCAGAAATGAGCTTGCACTTGAAAGCTATGAGAACCTTCGTCAGCAGTCGCAGGAAGTGATGATGATCCGCCACGACACCATGAAGCACTATTCCCTCCTGCGCCAGATGGCAAAAGATACCCCCGAGCGGATCAAAGATTATCTGGACGAGCTGATCGGGCAGGTGGAAGCGGTGCGTCCCGTCATATCCACCGAAAACCAGACCCTGAACATCCTTTTGAACGGAAAGCTCCATACAGCAGCCGAAAAAGGCATTCCAACAGAGATTGTCCGCGCCGATGCACCAGGTCAGCTGCCGCTCTCCGATTCCGAGCTGTGCTGCCTGGTGGCTAACATTTTGGACAATGCTATTACTGCTGCCTCCGCTCCCGGAATCAGTAAGCCTTACATCCGGCTGGATCTTCACTGTAAGGATCGGTTCTTTGTATTTGCATGCGAAAATTCCAGATCCGTTTCGGAAAATGATAAGAAAAACTTACCCACACCAAAGCATGGGTACGGCATAAAGATCATACGCCAGATCATGAGCCGCTTTGGGGAGCATACGCTTTCCATCGATGAGTCTGAGACGACTTATCAGGTGACGGTAATCCTTCCTCTGTAAGTTATCATGATACAGAAACCTCCCAACATTCACAGGACGATTCTTCCCTGCGAATATTGAGAGGTTTCATGTCTTTCTACATCTTCATATAATCCACGAATGCCTGCCGCACCTGCTTCACACGGTGCTTGCTGACCGGAACCATCCGTTTGTCTGTGAGCTCGATGGCACCCGTCCGCAGGCTCTGTACATGATGCCAGTTCACCAGAAAGCTCTGGTGGCAGCGGATAAAATCATGCTCTGGAAGCATCTCTTCCAGTTCCGACATGGAAAGACTGACATCACAATCCTCCTGCTCCAGTCTGATCCTGCACTTTCTACCCATGATCTCGACATAATAGATATCCCTGGGGGCGATCCTTCTCATGCTGCCATCGACCAGCAATAGCAGCTCCCGCTCCTTCTGGTACTGCTCATAGCAGAACAAAATGGCTTCCTTTAACTTCTCCGGATCCAAAGGCTTTGCCAGATAGCGGGCTGCTGACACCTCATAACCCTGCAGTGCCAGTTCGCGGTTGCAGGATACGAATACGATGGATGCCTGTTCATTCTGCCCGCGCAGCACCCGGGCAAGCTCCATACCATCCAGTCCCGGAAGCAATACATCGATCAGTAAAAGCGCAAAATGTTCGCCGCCCTGTATAGCCTCCAACAAAGCTTCCGCGCGTTCAAATCGCACGATCCTTGGAACGATCCCTTCTGCCTTGCAGATCTCCTCTGTCAGCTGTGCAGTCTCTTCCCGGTCTGTCTGTACGTCATCACAGACCGCAATGTCAAATAGTTGTTTCTTCATGTTCTAACATCAAGTATCCTTCCTACTGTTTCCAGTACATTATCCTGGATGATTTTATCACGTCGACTGACGTCTCCGTGTTTTTTTCGCCTTATGTTGATGTCCGCAAGCGCACATCGCCGCAAGGCTCATTTTATCATATTTTTTTCGCCCCTGTCATTATTCGGTAAATCTGGGCAAAAATGATACAAAACTGGTCAACAGCAGTACTTGCAACGGTCTATGTCGACTTTATCTTTTTGAGCAGGCTCTCATATTCCGATATAAATTCATCAAAATTACTATGAATGTATGAGATATCTGATTCTTTTGCAGCATGTTCCAGGCGCTTTGCCTTTTCTGAAAGATGTTCGGCTCCGATATTTAGGGATGTACTTTTCACAGCATGAACGAAGGTTCTGAAATCATCATAATTCCCTGCTGCCAGACATTCCCTTAGAAGATTACTCTTATCCTCACCTGCATATTCTTTTATCATCTCTTGATAAAAGTCTTCATCATTCATACAATACATGAGTCCCAGGTTCGTATTTAACTCCGGATATTTTTCCTGTAATGATAGTTGTGAGCGTTCCGCTTTCTTTTCCTGAATGACACTCTCCGTCTTGTGATCCTTCCCTGTCTCCACAAGCCAGTCAGACGCGTATTTTCTGATAGATTCTTCGAGATATTTCACCTCTATTGGCTTACTGAGATAATCATCGAAGCCCTCCTCCAGATACACTTCCCTCATTCCGGATATCGCATTTGCCGTAAGTACGATCACAGGGGTGTCATTGTTTGGTGTGTCCATACTCCTCAATTCGTGCAAGCACTCAATTCCGTCCATATTCGGCATTCTATGATCCATATAGATCATATGATACTTTTTATCCTGACATTTGTTCAAAGCTTCTCTTCCGGAAAAAACAGTGTCTATTTCTATTCCCGTTTCCTTTAACAGACCGCAGAATACCTTGCAGTTC
>JALFNQ010000166.1 GCA_022773965.1 Lachnospiraceae bacterium | reverse complement strand
TTGTGAGTGTAGTCCGCTTTTGCCATTACACCCTAATCCGGCTTTCTCCTTAACTGCCATATACAGGAGCGTGGCACGCTCCCGTCAAACACATCGAATGAAAAAAATTTACCATCGGAAACTCCGGTGCATTCCCACCTTTTCCAGATACTCCTTCCTTGCCTTTTCTCTTTCTTCCTCAGTTGGAGCAGTCTTATATTTTGTATATAAATCCCGCCTTACCATAGCTTCCAGTTTGTCCTCCAATCCCTTCATAATCTCCGGCAAAACATCATCCATTTCCACTAAGTGATACTTCAAAAGTGCGAGGAACAGTTCCTCAGAAATCTGTATATTTTTCAATCTATCAATCCATCCTTTCCATCAAGACCACAACAACGTAAGCGCCTAATATAAGGGTATATGTTCCCTCGGCCATATATTTGCCATAATAGTAGTAATCACATATGCCAGCATTTTACTCTATGATCCGACGCTAGGATCTAGCAGTAAGCAAGCATTTTACTACAATTATGGAGGCTACATTTATGCAGACAGAAAGACGAACTGCCGATGAGCAATACCGGCTCATCATGGAATGCCGCAGCAGCGGACTAAGCGATTTTCAGTGGTGCAACGAACACGGGATCAACCCCGCTACATTCTACAATTGGGTTAAGCGGCTTCGCAAAAAAGCCTGCTATGATATTCCTCCGGCAACAGGCCGGGGAGGCTATAAACCTTCGGAACAACAGGAGGTTGTCAAACTCGAAATCGTTGACCAGCCTGTTCTGCGCGAAGATGCACCACAGCTTTTGAGCACGATCCAGGATCATACGGATACAAACTGTATGGAAGCAACTGCCGAGATCAGACTCGGCTCTGCCCTGATCAGGATCTCAAATGATATAGATCCGGCACTTTTAGCACAGATCATCCGGTCTGTGGGAGGTGCATCATGCTAGGCGACATTACAGCCGCAACAGATATTTATATCATTTGCGGCTACACCGATATGAGAAAATCGATTGATGGTCTGTGCGCCATCATCAGGGATCAGCTTCACTTTGAACCGGAGCATACCACTGCACTCTACCTTTTCTGCGGCAGACGTAACGATAGGATAAAGGCACTCATTCATGAGAATGACGGATTTGTGCTTTTATATAAACGCCTCGATCATAACACCGGAAAATACCGGTGGCCACGTAACCGTGACGAGGTGAAAACCATTACATGGAGGCAGTTTGACTGGCTCATGTCCGGTCTTGAGATCGAGCAGCCAAAGGCAATAAAAAGTGCCTGAAACGCTTGATTTTTCTAGGCTTTTGCACCTGTTTATGGTACAATAGAAGTATCAAAAAACGGAGCAGAAGACCATGCCTTCAGGAGTAAAAGATATCCAGCTCTTAGAGCTTAAGGATACAATCTCACAACTGAATAAAACAATCAGCACTCAGAACGAACTCATAAGTTCATTGCAGAAGATGCTGGAAGAACGCAATGCGAAGGACAGTGAAAAAGACCTTCTGATCGCGAATCTCCAGTCTCAGCTTGCGTATCTTAAGAACAAGGTCTTTGGCTCAACCAGTGAAATACGCCATGACCAGCTGGACGGACAGCTGAATCTGTTCGGTACACCCGTCGGTGATGAAAAGCCTGCGGAAGTGATCGAACCGGAAGTGATCAGCGTCAAGGGGTATACCAAAGAGCGGAAACCCAAGGCAACCTATGATGACAAGTATAACTCTGTGCGCTCCATTTGTAAACATTTTTTTACGGATATAGTAGGACTGTCTATCAAATTTTTCTGTGTTTCTTTACGACACATGAGCATTGGCACCGGGGTTGTCATTGCCATATCCTTCCAGAAGGTTTACGACACCCCACACACCAAGACCTGCGCCGATAGCGACTACAAGAGTTTTTAAAGTTGTAATTGCGCTGCTAAAAAATGCCATATATTCATAAACCAAAACTGACTTCTTTCAGGTGTTTACGGGAATGAAAAAACACCGACTAAAAAGCCGGCGCACCTAATGTCAGTTATTCCTTTCCTTATTATTTTTCGTTCATT
>JALFNQ010000136.1 GCA_022773965.1 Lachnospiraceae bacterium | reverse complement strand
GCCATGACCTTCGCCGATACCGATATGCGCAATACCTTTATCCTTCATAACTGTCTGGATATCTGCAAAGTCAAGGTTGATCAGTCCAGGAACATTAATAAGGTCTGTGATACCCTGAACGCCCTGCTGCAGCACTTCGTCGGCTTTCTTCAGTGCTTCCGGCATAGAAGTTCTTCTGTCAACGATTTCAAGTAACTTATCGTTAGGAATTACAATCAATGTATCGACATTTTCTTTTAATTTTTCAATTCCGGAATTTGCGTTGTTCATACGCTGTTTTGCTTCAAATCTGAAAGGCTTTGTAACGACACCGACTGTCAGGATGCCAAGCTGCTTTGCAATACCTGCAACAACAGGTGCAGCACCTGTACCTGTGCCGCCGCCCATACCGCATGTAACAAATACCATATCTGCACCCTGAACTGCATTTGTAAGATCTTCTGCGCTCTCCTCAGCCGCCTTCATACCGATCTCAGGCTGTGCACCTGCTCCCAGTCCCTTTGTCAGCTTCTCTCCGATCTGAATCAGTGTCGGAGCCTTGCAGAGCGCCAACGCCTGTTTATCCGTATTCACGCCGACAAACTCGACACCTCCGATGTTCTCATCAATCATTCTATTCACAGCATTGTTTCCGGCACCTCCGACACCGATCACAATGATCTTCGCGTTATTGTCTGCACCTGTGGTTGTAATCTCTAACAAGAGCTTGTCCTCCTCTATCCTCAAATATCCGTAACCAATACCATTCTTTCACAGTTACGTTGCAAAAATCGTAATTCACGACCCCTAATCATATTTATAATAGTATTTCTTGAAAAATTTATCAACCATTATTTTGAATTTTTACTTTTTTTAGGATCAAAAATAATATCTGTAGTCTCACTCGTCCAGTTTTCCAGATGGAGCGTACCTTTTTTTCCCTCAAGCTGTGGCAAAATGTACTGTAGCCGCAGGATCTTCTGCGCCAGATTGTCTGCGTTTCCCACAAGTATCGTAATCTTATCACTATAAACCGTCATGGAACCGGACATTTCCTCGTACTTGATCCGTTTTGCAGGTATCTCGTACTTTTGCAAAAGCTGTGTCAGTGAAAGAAGATTTTTCAATGCCGTATCATTGGCAAGCGGAAGCTTTTCATAGAGGATCACCGAATCGCAGGTCAGGCCCTCGATCTTTGGAATATCCTTTATGACTTCCTGAGATGTCTCAACAACAAAGCCATCCTTATCAAAATAAGCATTCTGGTCGATGGAGCTGATGTAAAGGTATCCGAGTATCCCCTTCTCATAAACTTCTACAGTCAGCTCATGGGGCTTTGCCGGCAGCAGGCTGACCTCCATCGTATCCACGAATGGCAGCTTCTCGGTGTGAAAAAAGCGATACTTCAGATAAACATAAAGCGTACTCCATGAATATTCATCACTCAGCACAATCTCCTCAATCTGCTCATCCGTATAAAGTTCATTTCCCACAACATTCACCTTTTTTACGGTAAATACCTGTGTCACCATCACTGCTCCCATACCGGTCAAAAGCACGAGCAAGCCCAGAATCATCAAAATATTACGTTTTTTCTTTTTTTTGCGCACGATCTCCCTGCGCTGTTCCTTAATCATATGTCATCTCCGATGCGTCCGGCTCAAACTGTATTCCCCGGGATACCGACAGTGCAAGCCCCATTTCCGCCATGAGGAATACCACCGATGTACCTCCGTAGCTGATAAACGGAAGGGTGACGCCCGTGTTTGGAATCGAGTTTGTAACGACCGCTATATTTAAAACTACCTGTATCGCAATATGCGCCAGAATTCCTGTCACAAGCAACGCCCCAAAAAGATCTCTGGCATTGTTCGCGATCACCATAAACCGCCAGATCAAAAGTAAAAATAACAGGATCACACAGATCGCACCAAACAGTCCCAATTCCTCACAGATAATAGAAAAGATCATATCGTTTGGCGCCTCCGGAACAAATCCGAGCTTTTGCATACTGTTTCCCAGGCCTTTGCCAAACAGACCGCCGGATCCGATCGCATACAATCCCTGCAAGGTCTGATATCCTTTTGCAAAATTTTCCGGATGACGCCACATCTGAATACGCTCACTCCGGTAACCCGCCGAGGGAAGTACCAAAAACAGCGCAATGCCGCCCACACCGGTAAGACCGATCAGTATAAACTGCAAATATTTCGGACTCGCCACAAAGATCATCGCCACACCGATTCCCATAACAATGATCGCTGTACTCAGGTTATTATAAGCAATCAGGGCAAATAATGGCAAAATAAAGAGCATGATCTTTACTACCGTAGAAAATTTCCCCATTTTTTTCGGAAATCTGCAGATCACACTGGCAAGAAACATAATGACTGCCAGCTTTGCAAACTCCGAAGGCTGAAACTCCAGACTGGAATTGGGGATTCCGAGCCATCTTCTGGAATAGTTATGCTCAATACCGATGCCCGGTATCAGCACAAGCGTACAGAGTACGATCGCCACCAGATAGGCAAGACCACCCAGCTTTTTCCAGTAACGGTAATCGATCCTGGAGATCACAAACATGCCCACCAGACCCAGTCCAAACGCCATGCCCTGCCTGCGCAGATAATGTGTTGGATCCTTAAATGTGAGCTGCGCATCATACGCACTTGTACTATAGAGCATCACCAGCCCAAAACAGATCAGAAAAATGATGATAAACAGCAGACTGTAATCAAAATATTTTATTTGCCGCTTTTTCTTCTGACGTCTCGCCATATATCTGCTCCTTTACCATTATTTTTTTAGATTTCTGACCATATCCTTAAACATCCGTCCCCGCTGCTCGTAGCTGTCAAACATATCCCAGCTCGCACATGCCGGAGACAACAGCACCGCATCACCGCTCACCGCCGTGTCATGGCAGATATTCACAGCCTCCTGTAACGAATCCGCAAACACATAATCCGTAAATCCCATGCGCTCACAGGTCTGGGCGATCTTTTGTGCGGTCACACCAATGAGTACCAGCTTTTTCACCTTTCCGTCAAAGGCTCCGATCCAGTCCTCATACTCTGACTGCTTATCATAGCCGCCACCGATCAGACACGTAGGGCGGTTCATGGCACGGATTCCCTGAATCGCTGCATCCGGATTCGTCCCCTTGGAGTCGTTGTAATATTTGACACCATCAATCTCTGTTACATACTCTATTCTATGCTCTACCGCCGTAAATCTGACCAATACCTCTTTGATCTTTGCAAGGGGGACACCGTAGCTTAAAGCAATGCCGGTGGCAGCCATCACATTCTCATAATTGTGCTTTCCAAGGAGATTCAGCTCATTCACATTGCAGACCAGCCGTGTTTCTTTGCCATCCGAGACAAAAATCTCCTCACCCTTCAGGTACAGACCATTTTCCAGCTCTCTGGCACTGCTGAAATACAACACATTCATCTTCTCTTTCAGCTGTTCACCAAATGCCCGCAAAACCTCATCCTCATAGTTGAGCACACACACCTGATCCGCGTGCTGGCCCTCTGTAATGCGTTCCTTTGCCGCGATATAATTTTCCATCGTGTGATGACGGTTCAGATGATCCGGTGTGATATTCAAAATCGCAGATACCTTCGGTGCAAAATGCTCCACCGTTTCCAATTGGAAGCTGGAAATCTCAGCCACCGTGACTGTCTCATCCGTCATTGTCCCCGCCATACTCGTATATGGAATTCCGATATTTCCAACCACCCTCACATCATCCACATAATTTTTCAGAATATCTCCCGTCAGGGCCGTCGTTGTCGTCTTTCCGTTTGTACCGGTGATAGCCAGCACATCTCCCTTTGAAAATGCATAGGCAAGCTCAATCTCGCCCCATATTTTTGCACCATGTGCACGCAACGCATCAACCATCGGAAGATCTGTCGGCACGCCAGGACTTAAGATCACATAGGAATAGCTGTCCAGCACAGCTTCCGGCAATGCACCAAGAAGCACCGTACAACTCCTGAAAGCATCCGATTTTTTGCGCACATCCTCCTCTGTCAGCTTCTCATTACCATCAAAAATATCAAAGCTGATCCCGTTTGCCGCCAACAGCTCAGCTGCTGCAATCCCACTGATTCCGGTGCCGACAACAAGCACTTTTTTATTTTTCAGATCCATTTGTATTCTCATTTTTTTACTCCTTTACAATGCCACATAAGCCAGCAGGCAAAGCAGTGTCGTCACAATTGAAAAAACTGCTACGACACGCGTTTCAGACCATCCGCCCAATTCAAAATGATGATGGATCGGTGCCATTCTGAAAATGCGTTTTCCATGTGTCAGCTTAAAATATCCTACCTGCAGAATCACAGAAAGGATCTCGATCCAGTAGATGAGTCCCACGATCAGGATGAAGATGGGCATCTGCAGCATATAAGCCGTCGCTGCCACAAAACCGCCCAGTGCAAGGGATCCTGTGTCTCCCATAAACACACGTGCCGGATAAACGTTAAACAGCAAAAAACCAAGTAGTGCACCAACGACTGCACAGGTAATCGGCGCTACCCCGCTGGCACTTCCGATGGCAACCACTGCAAAAAACGTTGCTACCAGGATCGTCACGCTGCTGGCCAGACCATCCAGTCCATCTGTAAAATTCACACCGTTCACCGTTCCGATCACCGCCAGAAACATGACCGGAAATGCAAGCCAGCCAAGATTTAAGTATCTTCCCCCGCTAAAAGGGATCAGCATCGTCATCGGCACCTTTGCCCACACCATATATGCCGCAAACACGCCAGTCACCACGATCTCGCAAAGCATTTTCTGCCATGCCAGAAGCCCGTCAGACCGCTTTAACACAACCTTTAAATAATCATCCAGAAATCCTATGATGCCAAACCCCAGCGTCACAAACAAGATCGGCATCACCTCCGGATAATCCTTCATAAAAATCAGACTCGTGACAGTAATGGCAATCAGGATCATGAGACCACCCATCGTGGGTGTACCGTTTTTCACCTGATGTGATTCCAGTTCCTCGCGCTCCGTATTGCCAATTTTCAGCTTGCGCAGGAACGGAATGATCACAGGTCCTAACACTGCACTGATTGCAAATGCAATTAAAACTGCAAAAATACATGTACTTGTCATATCGATTGCTCTTTCCATATCGATCCCTCTTTCATTTGTTATTTTGCAGCTGACCCATGCAGCCGCATTTTCTTTTTCAGGCAACCACCAATATTTCTAACTTTTCTAGTATAGCGTCTGATAAATAACTGGACGAATCACGCAGAATGCTTTTTCGAGTGTGCAGGTCAAAAAACGTAGGCGTAGCGGGCTACGCTGAGGATTTTTGATCTGTGCAATCGGAGAAGCAGGCAAGTGATTCATCCAGTTATTTTCAAGACGCTATACTAGTATACGTTATTTTCAGTCTCAGTGCAAGGCGCGATATTCAAATAAGGAAGAATATCTGCAAAAATATCTCTTGCCACCGGCGCTGCGATCGTTCCTCCATAATAGACACCCTGAGGGTTATGGATCACTACCAGCACAAGCACCTGCGGATCATCTGCCGGTGCAAAGCCCAGAAAAGATGAAATATACTTATGTGCACTTCGGGGAAGCGTCTGGGAGGTTGCCGTCTTACCACCGATCGAATACCCTTCGATATATGCCCGTTTGCCGCCGCCCTCTGTAACAACGCTTTTCAACAGCTTCTGCATCAGTTTTGATGTATCCTCCGACAGGATCCGATCACTTTCACTAAGCGCATATTCCTTTCTAAAATCCCGGACCACGGTTCCATCCGCATCCCGGGCTTCGAGCGCCAGATGCGGGGTGACCAAAAGCCCGCCATTCACAATCGAGCCTGCGGTCGTGGCCAGCTTAATCGGTGTGATCTGAAAGCTCTGTCCAAAGGAAATCGTTGCCAGCTCCACCGGTCCCACATCCTCCTTCGCATGCATGATCGTCCCTGCCTCACCCGGCAGATCAATATTTGTCAATTTATTCAGCCCAAACTGATTGAAATATTTAAAATAATTGTCCACACCGATGCGCTGTCCCACTGTAATAAAGACCGGATTGCAGGAATTCTGGAGTCCCTGTACAAAGGTCTCACTTCCGTGTCCTACTACCTTATGACAACGGATCCGCCGATCCTCTACTGTAATATACCCTGGGCAGTAAAAGCTGTCATCTACAGATACCACCCCCTCCTCCAGCGCTGCCGATGCTGTAATGATCTTGAAAATGCTGCCTGGCTCATAAGTATCATTCAGGCACTTATTTCTCCACATTGTATTCAATGCGTCATTTTCACTCACTCCTTCGGCCGGTTCATAGGCCTCCGTGAGTTCAAAGGGATGGTTCAGGTCAAACTCCGGTACATTGACCATCGCATAAACTTCACCGTTGGACGGATTCATAACAATGATCTCCACGCTGTCCGCAGCTTTTTGCTCCATGACCTTTTCTGCCGCCTGGGTGGCATATGTCTGGATATTGTAATCAAGCGTCAGGTACAGATCATTGCCATTCACCGGCTCCTGCCTGCTCTCTCCAACACCCTCGATCTCAATGCCTCTCGCATCGGTCAGGGTAAGTATTTTGCCCGGTTCCCCCTGCAAAAGCTCCTCATACTTTACTTCCAGCCCGACAATCCCCTGATTATCACCTCCTGTAAATCCCAGCACCTTCGAGGCCAGCGAGCCATAGGGATAATACCGTTTATAATCCTCATCCACCTTGACTCCCGCCAGACCCATGTCACGGATCCGGTCTCCGGTCTCAATATCCACATTGGATTTGATGCGCTCGATAGAACTAACCTTTTCCACACGCTTTCGCACCGTCTGCTCATCCATCTGAAGCGCCTCTGACAATGACGCGATCACCTGCTCCGCATCCTCGATCTGACTGTGTATGACAGAGATCGTACAAACCGTACGATTTGATGCTAAAAGCACGCCATTGCGATCATAGATATTTCCCCGGGCAGCCTTGATCGAGCGCTCCCTCTCATGAATATCCTGCGCCTTCCCGCCATAGTATACCGATCCCCACACCATAAGATACACCAGCCGTCCAACTAGAAATGCCATCAGGAGCACCACCACAAAAAACATGAGCACGATCTTTTTCCGATTGTGAACCTTCGTCCATTCCTCGCGTTCCATAATACATAAAACCCCACAAAAGCAGTTATTATAACTTATTACTGCTTTTATGAGGTTATGAATCATTCTCATGACCGTTCCAGACAGTCACCCTACTCTACTGTGTCTCTCCTGCCGTTTCCGGCGATGCGCCCTCCTCCTGTGATTCTTCCTGTGGCTCATCTGACGATTCCTCCTGCGGCTCTTCCGCAGGCTGTGTATCTGCTTCCGTTTCGCCACTCTCCTCGTCCTTCTCGGATTCATTCTCCGGTTGCGGGGCAGTTGTGGCAGGAACACGCACACCATTTAAGCCGGTATAAAAGTCTGTCTCTTCCGGAGTCAGAGCACCCTCTGCCGGAATCTCGTCCTGATAAATATTCAGATAAGGCAGTGCCTCCTCTAAAATCTCACGCACCAGATTCTGCGCATAAGTACTGTGTGCCTGATCGTGCGTATTCGGCTCATCTACCACCGCATAGATGACAAGCTGTGGGTCATCTGCGGGCAGATATCCAATAAATGATACCAGGTAATTTTTGGCATCCTTTGCTCCTGCAACTGACTTCTGCGCTGTTCCGGTCTTTCCACCCATGGAATAGCCGGCTACTTTTGCATAGCGTCCGGTTCCTTCTGACACAGTGTCATACAAATAACTTTTAATCTGTGCGCTCGTCTCCTCGGAAACAGTCTGCTTGATGCGCACCGGATTGATCGTACGAATCACATTTCCATTCTCATCCAGCACCTTTGATACCATGTGGGGCTGATAATAGTTACCACCGTTTACAAGAGAAGAAAATGCCCCTGCCATCTGTATCATCGTCACGTTAAAGTTCTGACCAAAAGAATTGGTCGCAAGATCAATGGTCTTCATATCCTCCACATGATGAAGCAACGAATCAGTCCGTGCCTCACCCGGAAGATCCACATTCGTGCGCAGTCCAAACCCAAAAATATTTTGATACTCGCAGAAATTCTCCGCACCGATCCTGTATGACATCTGCATCAATGCATCATTGCAGGAATCCATAAGCGCAGTTCGCAGCGTTTCCGTGCCATGACCGTTTCGATTCACACAGTTCACCCTATGACCGGAAATAACCTCCCTGCCATCACATTCAAAAGTCTCATTTCCTTTCAAAGTACCTGTTTCCAGTCCACATGCTACCGTAAAGGGCTTGGCAGTAGAGCCGGGTTCATAAGTAGAAGACACACAGAAATTTGTCCACAGACGATCGCGGGCATCCGAGATCTCCTCCTCGCTCATCTGTCCGATTTCTTCCTCTGTATAAGTTCCCTCCAGATTCCACGGATCCGTCAGATCAAAGGTCGGATATTGAGCCATTGCCTTGACTTCGCCATTCTGCGGATTCATGATCAGCACACCAATATTGCTGGCCGCAGCTCCCTCGCGATGATTATCCTGAAAGGTGTCACAAAATTCTTTGATCTTATCCTCAACAATACTCTGCAGATTCGCGTCGATGGTTGTAACGATCGTGTCTCCATTCACGGCCTCACGCACCGTCTTTTCCAGATCATTATCTGAATTCAGATAGCCGTAGCGTCTGCCATTCGTTCCGCTAAGCACCTCATCATAATAGCTTTCCAGACCAACCATACCCACATTATCCGACCTTGTAAAGCCGATCACCGGGCTGGCAAGTGCTCCATAGGGATATGTCCGGATATAGTTCTTTTCAAACCAGACACCCTTCAGATTTGGATTTGTTTTCGTATCTGCTGCAAGAGACGCGTACTTTTCCATCTCCTCGTAACTGATCTTTTTTAGCAGCACATTGTACTGACTGTCCGGAGAATCTGTGACAAGTGCGCGGATCTCGTTTTGATCCAGCTGCGGATAACATGAAAAAAGCGCTGTCAGCGTAGGCTCCAGATACGGCTGTTTTCCGCCCACATCACTCGTGAGCACTTTACAATCCAGCACCAGATTATATACATCTGTACTGGTGGCGAGTATGGTTCCCTTTGCGTCGAGGATATCACCCCGGCGATAGGGAATGGTCTCACTGTCGTATGCCTGTTGTGACAACACAATCTTTTCGTAGGTTGCCCCTTTCACGTACTGAATATACATAATTCGTATAATCAATCCGGTCAGGACAACTGTAATCGCAAGAAAAAGAACGATCAACTTCTTTTTCATGCGAATCGTAAATTTTTTTGGTTTTACTTTTCTTCTATTCGGTCTTTGTTGTTGATTTGTCAAAATACTTATTTCCTAAATTTCATTCCGGTATTTCACTATACTGGGACATAAAATCCGCATGATCGATCTCATAGTACACGATCTGTTCCTCACTGGGATAACCCATACCAAGCACATCGATCGCCTGTGCCTTCACATCCTCTATCTTGAGGGACGTCGCAAGGCGCTTGCTCGTGGCATCATTGTCAGCTTTCAGATTATTGACAGTTGTCTCCAGCGCAGCAATATTTCCCAAACGTATAGTGATGTCTGATTGTAGTTTAATATAAAACCCTGCGGTAATGCAAGTCACAATTGCAGCCATTGTCAAAAAAGCTACATAACCGCGATTCATGACCAGCGCTTTGTCCTGATTGCGTCTTGCAATGGCACGCCGTCTGCGTGCATTCTGACGCTCCCGTAACTCCTGCTGCTCACGCTCTCTGCGGCGTTTCTGCTCGTTCTCCCAATCGTCCGGCATAGCATCCATGCGCCGAACTGCATTTCCCTCAATGTAAGTCATTCTCTGGTAGTCGCGCCCATAGCTATCTGTCCGGTAATTTTCATGATTAGTTCTTCTGTAAGCTCTGTTTGACTCTGCCATAACTGTTTCCCCTTGTTTTCCGGCAGCTTCCGCTGCCATTTACTTCTTTTCAAATACCCTGAGTTTTGCACTCTTTGACCTCGGGTTTTGTTCCATCTCCCCATCCGTGGGTAAGATCGGTTTTCGTGTGATCACCCTGCCCTTTGAGACATTCCCGCACACACATACCGGGAAGTCTGGCGGACAAGTACACGGATTTTCATTGTTTTTAAAGATCGTCTTGACGATCCGATCCTCCAGCGAGTGAAAGGTAATAATACAGATTCTTCCACCAGGATTCAATAGTCCGATCATCTCGTCCAGATGATCCCGCAAAACATCCAGCTCATGATTGCATGCAATGCGAATCGCCTGATAAGTCCGTTTTGCCGGATGTCCTCCTGTTTTTGCCACCTTTTTCGGAATAGCAGCTGAAATAATCTCATTTAGCTGACCGGTCGTCTCAATGGGTGCCACCTTTCGCGCCGCAACGATATGCTTTGCAATATTTTTTGCAAAACGATCCTCACCGTAATCACGAATGATACGGTATAGCTCACCTTCACTGTAATCATTCACAATATCCCGGGCACTCACACTCGCACGCTGATCCATACGCATATCCAGCGGGGCATCCTCCGCGCGGTAGGTAAACCCACGCTCCGGCGTATCCAGTTGAAAAGAAGAAACGCCCAGATCAAGGACGATCCCATCTACACCAAAAATACCGATGCGCGCAAGTTCTTCCTTCATTGCCGCATAATTGCTCCGGATCATGGTCAGACGCTCGCCAAATTCCTTCAGCCTCTCACCGGCTGCTGCAATGGCATCCGCATCCTGATCAATTCCGATCAGCCGGCCTTTACCCACCAGCCGCTTCAGCACCTCATAGGCATGTCCACCGCCGCCCAGCGTTCCATCCACATAAATGCCCTCTGGCCGAATATTCAGATTTTCAATGGTCTCCGTCAATAGAACGGAGGTGTGGTTAAACTCCATCTGTTTGTCCTCATCCGCTAAAAACTAAAGCCCAGCTCTGCCATATGCTCTGCCACTTCATCCATATCATCATAATTACTGCTCGCCAGCCAGCGATCCTTATTCCAGATCTCCACACGGTTTAATACTCCGGCTGACACAATATCCTTCTGCAGGTCTGCATGCTCCCGCAGATTCGGAGGAATGAGTATTCTTCCCTGCTTGTCCACCTCACAGTTCGCTGCACCGGCAAAGAAAAAACGCATAAAGCGGCGAGTTTCAGCATTGGAGGGCAAACCACGGAATTTTTCCTCAATACCCTCCCACTCGGATTTCGGGTACACGAAAAGACATCCATCGAGCCCTTTGGTCACGACAAACTCTTCACCCAACTGTTCACGGAACTTAGAAGGGACGATCACTCTACCTTTTGCATCAATGCTATGATTATACTCACCGGTAAACATTTCGTGTCCTCATCGTATATCCGTAGCCATGTGGAATACATTCCAACTTATAACCAAAGTTGTGAACTTATAAACCACTTACCACCACTTTTATACCACTTTCCTCCACTTACATCCCTACTATACCCCCATTTTAGAAAAAAATCAACGGAACGTGTGTTCTTTTTCATAAAACAGAATGTGCCAAGGCACATTCTCGCGCCGAGCGCGGTCGCTTGCGACATATTACATCTTCGCGCGAGTGAGCATCCCGCCGGAGGCTTTTGTCGTATAGGAGACAAAAAACAGGTGTACCCTGCATCTCGCAAAATACACCTGTCTTTTCAATCCAATAATTGTTCTAAAATCGCATCTACACGCCGGCTGGCCTCCAGACATTCCTCTGAATCCAGCCCCAATGCAATATTTTTATTCAGTTTTTTTCGCTCCTGCTCCAGCTGGCGCATCAGCTGTGCCCTGTCCTTTGTCATTTCCTCCACTTTTTGCCACCTTTCTGCGCATGACGATGATCCATACAGCAGACACCACTGCCATCACCGCACCTACAACCATAGATACGGGAATGCCAAGCCCCGGTATCAGAAGCTGATCAGTGCGCAGGCTCTCCACCCAGAATCTACCGACACCGTATCCGAAAAGATACAAAAGAAAGACCTCTCCATCAAACCTTTTACGGCGGATATACCACAGGAGAAACAAAAGTAACACCAGATTCCACAGAGATTCATATAAAAAGGTAGGATGCACCTGTATGTAATCCACTCCGTCAATCGTCAAAATATGCGCTGCGATGGACTCGGTGATCTCCCCTCTTCTGACAGCATCTACTGGGAGCTGCATAGCGAGCAGATTATCTGTATAGCCGCCAAAACACTCACGGTTAAAAAAATTGCCCCATCGCCCAATAATCTGCCCGGTGATCAGCCCTAATCCTGCGGTATCACACACAAGCGGAAATTTCATTTTTCTTTTTTTACAAAAAATAAAAGTTGTAATGATCGCTGCGATCACACCACCATAAATCGCCAGACCTCCCTGACGGAGATTAAACACCTGTAACGGGTTATCTTTGTATTTATCCCATGCAAAAATCACATAATAAATACGTGCACCGATCAAAGAACAGATGATCGCTATGATCGCAAGATCAAAGTAATCATCCTGATTTTGTCCGCTCCGCTTTGCCTCACGCAATACGACCCACAGACCGGCCATCATGGCAAATGCCAGCGTCAGCCCATAATAGGCAATGTCAAAGTTACCAATACTGATAGTTTTTCCAACACGCTCCAGCGAAATGTGAAGATTTGGAAAATTGATACTCATATTCATACGATTTACCTTTACATACATCCACGCACCGGTCCATACCGGACCGATGCGCGGATATTTTGCATGAAAGCCGCAGACGCTTCGTCCTGCTTTCAACCATTCTGATCTTTCATCAACTGCTACTGTCTGCAGCGAAAGCTTGCACACTCTGTTTCAGCTACCACACATGCATTCACACCATTGATACCAATGTGATCTGCATGGCACCGCTCTTTTTCATTAAATGTGCAATTCGTTGCCTTGCAGTGAACCTCAAGCGAAGTTTTCGGTTCACCAACCGCATTTTTGCTGCAATTGCAGCCCTGCTCCCTGAAACTTGAACAGCATGTCTCATGAGGCATGGACGCCTCGCTGCCATCCACAAGAATATCATTTTTAGAGCATTTTTTGTCTGCATTGTACATGCAGTTTACAACATTACAGTCTAATCTCGTCATGATCGTTTTTCCTTCGTAACTGTTCAGTGCCTTCACAGTTCGATGCACAAACCCATAGCAAAATGCTTCACAATGGGATTTCTGCACGTCCGAATCGTGTCTTCACAACCTCAGCAACATGTACTTCGGTCTGATTTGAACGGTTACTTCCTTTCCATAATAAATTACACATACGTGTAAATTTAGTATGGATTTCAAATCACAATCTTATGCGAGCTATTTTTCTTCCTGTACAACCTCTTTGCGGATCTCCTTTGTGCGGATCTCCTCACAGATCTGGCTGACAAACTCTGAAAGCGGCTTCACGCCTTCATCACCTGCAAAACGGCTTCTGACAGAAACAGTTCCATCAGCCTCCTCCTGCTGACCAACCACAAGCATGTAAGGCAGTCTGTCCATACGTGCCTCACGGATCTTATATCCGATCTTTTCAGAACGGCTGTCAACGGTGACATCCACATCATTTTTCTTGAGCTCTGCTGCCACCTTGTTGGCATAATCAATATACTTATCGGAGATCGGCAATACACGTACCTGCTCCGGACACAACCAGGTCGGGAACTTTCCGGCATAATGCTCGATGAGCCATGCAAGTGTCCGCTCATAGCAGCCCATAGAAGTTCTGTGGATGATCCACGGCAATGCCTTATCACCATTTTCATCAATGTAGTACATGCCAAACTTTTCAGCACTTGCACAATCCAGCTGAATCGTTACCATCGTATCTTCTTTTCCATATACATTTTTCGCCTGAATATCAATCTTGGGTCCATAGAAGGCGGCCTCGCCATCTGTCTCTGTAAATGGAATGTTGTTTTTCTGCATCACACTTCTCAAATACTGCTGTGTACTGTTCCAATACTCATCATCGCCCAGATATTTTTCCTTCTTTTCCGGATCCCATTTTGACAGACGATAGGTGACATCCCCATCAATACCAAGTGTTTTCATCACATAGTTACAAAGCTCAGTACATCTGGTCAGCTCCTCCTCTGCCTGATCCGGTCTGAGGATAATATGAGCCTCCGTAATCGTAAACTGGCGCACACGGGTCAGACCATGCATCTCCCCGGAATCCTCATTACGAAACAGCGTAGAAGTTTCTGCCATACGATAGGGCAGATCTCTGTAGGAATGCTGTTCATTCATATATACATAATACTGGAACGGACAGGTCATCGGGCGAAGAGCCATCGTCTCCTTGTCCTCATCATCCTTGTTTAAAATAAACATTCCATCCATATAATGATCCCAGTGTCCGGAAATCTTATACAGATCAGCTTTTGCCATGAGCGGTGTACGGGTACGCACATATCCCCACTCTTTATCTTCGAGATCCTCCATCCATCTCTGGAGCTTCATGATCATCTTTGTTCCCTTCGGAGTGAACAGCGGAAGTCCCTGTCCGATCACATCCACCGTGGTGAACAATCCCATCTCACGTCCCAGCTTATTGTGATCGCGCATTTTTGCCTCAGCCAGCTTGTCAAGATGCTCCTTCAGTTCCTCTTTCTTGCTGAATGCAGTTCCATAGATTCTCTGCAATCTTGCTTTATTAGAATCACCTCTCCAATATGCCATAGAAGAGGAAATCAGCTTATACGCCTTTACACCCTTTGTGCTCATGAGGTGAGGGCCTGCACACAGGTCAACAAAACCACCCTGGTCATAAAAACTAATCTCCGCATCCTCGGGCAGATCCTCGATCAGCTCTACCTTATAGGGCTCATTGCGATCCTGCATAAACTTGATTGCTTCTGCTCTCGGCAATGTAAAACGGGTGATCTCATGTCCTTCTTTAATAATCTTTTTCATTTCAGCCTCAAGATTGTCAAGGTCTTCTCTTGAGAACGGCTCTGCATCAAAATCATAGTAAAAGCCATCATCGATCGCAGGTCCGATCGTCACCTTTGCATCCGGGAACAGACGCTTCACTGCCTCTGCCAGTATGTGTGAAGCGGTATGACGAATGACACGCAGTCCCTCCGGGTCATTTTGCGTCACAATGTTCAATTCACAGTCCTCTGAAATCTCTGTGCGCAGATCTACGATCTCGCCATTCACCTCTCCGGCACAAGCCACCCGGGCAAGTCCCTCACTGATATCCTTTGCAATCTCAAAAACTGATTTTACCTGATCATATTCCTTTACGGAACCATCTTTTAATGTGATCTTCATTTTTCTCCTTTGCAGCAGACATTTTGCTGCTGCTCTCCTTCTTTCTCATTTATCATGTCACTCTTCGTGTGAAAGTAACTATGCGTTTACTTTCCTAAAATACAACACGCACCTCATGTGCACATTCACCATACATTGTCTGGTTATGCTTCCTCGTCCTCATCACCACAATCTTCACAGCCATCACAGCCACTGTTTCCGCAATTGCAGCCGTTTCCAGAATTGTTACTACCGATCGTCACGGTCTTTTTCGGTGTAAAGATCATGCCCAGCACAAGACCGGTCAATGCCACTGCAACGATCTCCAGAAACAGCTCGCGTTTCGAAACGATCGTTGTCTCATCCAACGAATTCCAGAAAGTTTTCATTTTTCTTATCATAGTCATGCTCCTTTCATAAAAAAGAATGTACCCCCAACACATTCTGCCGGAGGCTTTTGCCGTATAGGGAACTCTGTCTCCTATACGATAAAAAAACATCCCCGGTGCCAGACTGCTCTGACGCCGGGGACGATTACTCGCGGTTCCACCCCAGTTACCGGACAAGACAGACCTGTCGCGGTCACTTACTTTGATGATAACGGTATCACCGGCCCGGATTAGGGGCACTCAGAGGTGGTCTTGGGCAGCTTCGGATGAAAATGCTCACAGCACCTGCATAACAGGGCATTTCTCTCTGACATCCGGATCTTCTGCTTACTCTTCTCTTCACAGCTTTTCATATGATTAGACATTTTAACGCTTTTTCATAAATGTGTAAAGTCCTAAATTTTTACATTACACATTTTTTCCACAGCACTGCTTATATTTCTTTCCACTTCCACAAGGGCACGGATCATTACGTCCGATCTTCTTTCCCTCACGGCGAACAGTACCGGACTTCTTCTGCGTTAAGTACAAAGCTCTCTTCTTCTCAGCATCAAAGATCTCATCCCACTGCGGCAGCTCGTAAAGCCAGTCAGCTTTCGCATCTACCATGTTCTTGTAGAGCTTTTCCTTGTCAAAAATCAAATTGACATGGGTATCCTCCTCCATCGTATCGATCGGGTTTGCCTCTACCAGAGAGTCATTGATACCATCCAGGAATCCGGTCATCTCCATGACACTGATATTATATCTCTCAGCCAGCTCTTTTACCGTACCCTCGACCTTCTCATCCGGGTTGGAAAGCAGCTGCTCATAGATTCCCTTTTCTAATAAGAAATAATCATTCCAGAATTTCTGAAGTTTTCCCTTGTCTGCTTTTTCATTATAGGCAATCTTCTGCCATTCCTGTAATAATGCCATAATTCATCCGTCCTTTGGTATAAATTAAATTTGCACATTCTTCGTGCACTTACATAGTATAACTCATATACACATATTTTTCAAAGCCTTTTTTGTATAAGCTGAAAAAATGTGGATATAATACGATTATACCGAAGCATTTGTTACCCCCAAGGCTTCGGTAGTGCGAAAGATACAAAAATACTTTATCCTCCCCTAGAGAAAGGTTTGCGACCCGCAAACCTTTCTTTTTCTATGTCCAGCGCTCTATAACAACAATGCACTCTTTTTATCTGTAATCGAAAACTCCCACGGCAATCTGGTTCCAACAATATCTAAGCTTACCACTTCTCCTCTTTTGATCTCGGAATGAATTTCCTCTTCATCCTCAAACATAATCGTTCCTACTAAATTTCTTATTTGACGCACGATTCTACACCTCTTAATTCTATGCCAAGATTTTTACATCTGTTTAACAAATAAGACCCTGCCTCATTTCCGGTAATACTATCTTTGATTTCAACACCATTTTGCACCACAACGTCAAAGCCTAACTGCAAGCACAATTCAGATGCTATAATCTCTACCAGATCATCGCGCCAATATTTATTTTGATAAAAAAACTGTTCTTTTACATAGCAATCATCTCGGGTCAGCCATTTCCTCTGATTTCCCTTCGAGGATCCTTCAAGGCTTAAAGGGATCATACTGTTTGTATTTAACATTTGTCTCCCAAAAGAATTCAATAGGCTCACCTCCAGTGACAGCAATCTGAATTGGTTTATTCCATACATAAATATTTGCAGGTCTCTTACCTAGATACATTATACTCCATTTAGGCTTCTGTTACAACATTAGTATAGCACTTCACACAGACTAAATAAGTAGAGTCATAAGGCATCGTAAACTTAGCAGTAAACGCGTTCTTCATTCTGTCAGAATCAGAGATCGTTTTCTTATAACAAGATTCAAACAGTATCGGATAACTTCTAATCGTATAAGAATGTCTGCCATCGTACGACTTAATCTGACCGGTTCCTACCTCAACCTTTCGCAAAGGAAGATCGG
>JALFNQ010000126.1 GCA_022773965.1 Lachnospiraceae bacterium | reverse complement strand
CTGAAACATAGATGCACGATTTCTGTGTACTTTATTCAGTTTTCAATGTGCAATTTTAATTTATATTGAACGCTCACAAGAGCATATCAATCTTTTTCTCATCAGATTAGATTATCCGAGTTTTCGGACAGTCTCCCCCGATGAAAAAAAATTCCCCACCACGAGGGTGGGGAGGGTATAGCCTCATATAATAATACACACCATGCCGCCTTTGCTGTCGTTGACGATTTTCTGCATGGTGTCCTGCAATTTGGACTGGCTCTCTTCTCCAATGGAAGTCAGTTTGCTTCGGATGCCGTCCTGCACCAGCTGTTCTATGGATTTTCCAAAGATATTGGTTTCCCAGATGCTTTCGCCACGCTGCCCGCTTTCACCGATATACTGGATCAGATCCTTTGCCTGCTGCTCGGTTCCCACGATCGGAGCGATTTCTGTTTCTATGTTGGCTTTGATCATGTGGATGGAAGGACTCTTGGATTTTATCCGGACGCCATACTTACTGCCCTGTCGTATGACAGACGGTTCTTCAATCTGGATTTCGTCAAGTTCCGGCACCACCACGCCATAACCGCTTTCTCTCACGGACTCCAGTGCCGCCTGCACCTTGACATATTGTTCTTTCATTGCCGCGAGTTCTTTCATCGTATGGATCAGATCATATTCTGTTTCCATCTGGATACCACTCATTTCACTTAACATACGATAATAATATTCGTCCCTGATCTGAATTCGTATACGCACTTTTCCACTAGACAGACTGACCTCCTCCAGCAGGACATCCTGCACAAAAGGAGCTGTCAGCTGGACGGATTCCCTTGTTATATTTTTAATATGAAGCAATTTTTTCATCTGTTCGCGTATCTGCTCCAGCAGCTTCAATTTCAGCTCATGATCATTCGGCAGCATTTCCACCCATTTTGGTACAAAGAACTGAATCTCACTTACCGGAAATTCATACAGTATATTGGAAAGGATTCTGGTGACATCTTCTTTTCGTAGCTGTTCGCAGTTGGCTGCCATGGTCGTCACACCATATTTATTCTGCAGATTTCTGACAAGTTCCTGCGTTTCTTCTTTATATGGCATCTGGGAGTTTACAAGAATCAGAAATGGTTTGCCCTGTTTTTTCAGAAGGTTTATAGTCAGTGCCTCTGCATCAGTGAAATTTTCTCTTGGAAGTTCGCCGAAGCTTCCATCTGTCGTAACCACAAGACCGATCGTTGCATGTTCCTGAATGACTTTACGCGTGCCAGTCTCTGCTGCCTCATGAAAAGGAATTGCTTTTTCAAACCATGGAGTTTTTACCATGCGTTCTCTTCCGTCTTCGATGTGGCCGCTGGCATCTTTTACAAGGAATCCCACACAGTCGATCAGCCGGATCCGCACTTTCTGGTCATCACCTAAATTTACGTTCACTGCTTCTTTTGGGATAAATTTGGGTTCTACGGTAGTGATGAGCTTCCCGGAACCGCTTAAAGGGAGCTGATCACGCACTTCCGCCTGTTTTGCCGGTTCCATATCCGGCAGTGCCACCAGCTCCATAAATCTCCGGATAAATGTGGATTTTCCTGTACGGACTGGGCCAACAACGCCTATGTATATGTCACCGCCGGTACGTGCCTGAATATCCCGGTAAACCTGAAAATTTTCCATATAAAAAAGCCCCCTTGCATATATTCACACAATCCCATGTATTGTTATAATATATGTCCCAGGGGCTTTGGTTATGATTTTTTATTATGCTCTTTGAGGTAGGCTTCTCTTCCCTGCTCATAAAGGTTGTTACCTTCACAGTCAATGATGACCACCAGCGGCATCTCTTCTACATAAAGTCTGCGGAGTGCTTCGGACTGAAGGTCTTCGTAGGCAACAAGCTCTGCTTTCTTGATGCATTTCGCAAGAAGTGCTCCTGCCCCGCCGATTGCTCCGAAATAAACGCCACTGTATTTCTTCATAGCCTCTACGACTTCCGGAAGACGGGCGCCTTTTCCGATCATGCCACGGGCTCCTACGGACATCATGGTTGGTGCATAAGCATCCATACGGCCGCTGGTAGTTGGGCCTGCGGAACCGATGACCTGACCCGGTTTTGCAGGGGTCGGGCCTACATAATAGATTGTGGCATCCTTTGGATCAAACGGAAGTTCTTCTCCTCTGGCAAGTGCTTCGCACATTCTCTTGTGACCGGCATCACGGGAGGTATAGATTGTTCCTGTCAGATAAACGGTGTCACCTGCATGGAGTGTCTTCGCAAGTTCTTCGGTAAGTGGTAATGTAATATGACGTTCCATCTTAGATCACCTCCGTTTTGTGTCGTGTTACGTGGCAGCTGATGTTGATCGCACATGGCATACCGGCAATGTGAGTCGGCATTGTTTCGATGTTCAGACCGATTGCAGTCGTCTTTCCGCCAAATCCCTGTGGACCGATCCCAAGCTGGTTGATCTTCTCGAGCATTTCTTTCTCGAGGTCTGCATAATATGGATCTTCGTTCTCGGAATCTACCGGGCGCATCAGGGCTTTCTTAGCAAGAAGGGCAGCTTTATCAAAAGTTCCTCCGATTCCAACGCCAACAACCATTGGTGGACATGGGTTCGGTCCGGCTGTTTCGACTGTTTCAAGGATAAAATCCTTGATTCCTTCGATGCCGGCAGACGGCTTAAACATACGGATAGCACTCATGTTTTCGCTTCCGAAGCCTTTGGGGCCAACTGTGATCTTGATGTTTTCGCCTGGTACGATTTCTGTATAAAGCATCGCCGGAGTGTTGTCTCCAGTATTTCCTCTGCGGACCGGATCCTTCACTACGGATTTGCGGAGGTAGCCGTTGGTGTATCCTCTGCGGACGCCTTCATTAACTGCTTCGGTGAGGTCTCCGCCTGCAATATGTACGTCCTGTCCGATTTCGAGGAATACACATGCCATTCCGGTATCCTGGCAGATTGGCACCTGTTCATTCTCTGCAATCTGGTAGTTCTCGATGATGTTGTCGAGTATTCCACAGGCAATCTGTCCGTCCTCGCTCGCACGACAGGCCTGGATAGATTTCTTGATGTCGTCCGGAAGCACCTGATTGGCTTCGATACAAAGCCGCTCGATGGTGTCCGTGATCACTGATGCTTGTATTTCACGCATATCCTTGCACCTCTTTATATTTTTTCTTTTATTCTATCCTATTGAGAATTATTGTGCAAGGGAGAGTTTACTACCC
>JALFNQ010000112.1 GCA_022773965.1 Lachnospiraceae bacterium | reverse complement strand
CTTCAAGACCAACCCGTGGCTGGAGCGCGCCATCATGACAGGTATCACACGGGTCAGCAAAGAGTCCATCTTTTCTGATCTGAACAATCTGAAAGTGGTGACAACTACTTCTGACGAATATGCGACATCCTTTGGCTTTACAGAGCAGGAAGTATTTGCCGCTTTGGATGAATGCGGACGCTCAGAGGAAAAGCAACAGGTGAAACGGTGGTATGACGGATTTATTTTCGGAAGGCATGCGGATATCTATAATCCATGGTCAATCCTGAATTTTTTAGACACCGGAAACTTTACTACGTACTGGGCAAACACCAGCTCCAACAGTCTGGTAGGAAAGCTGCTGCGGGAGGGCAACCGGGGCATCAAGGAGAAATTTGAAACACTGCTTCGGGGAGAGAGCATACAATCAGAGATCGATGAGCAGATTGTGTATGATCAGTTGGATCACAACGAAGATGCGGTCTTTAGCCTGCTGCTTGCGAGTGGTTACCTGAAGGTTCTGTCTTATGAGAGAGAAGAACTGATCGAATACGGGAAAGAACCGGAGTATGAACTGGCAATCACAAACTATGAGGTTGCGCGCATGTTTCAGGGCATGGTGCGCAGATGGTTTGCAGAGACAAAGAGTGATTATAATGATTTTATCAGGGCACTGCTGCTCGGTGATGTCAAGGCCATGAACGCCTACATGAACCGTGTGTCACTGGGGATCTTCAGTTATTTTGACACCGGAAACAGACCCTCCGGGGAGGAACCGGAGCGTTTTTACCATGGGTTCGTGCTGGGGCTGATCGTGGAGCTGCAGGGAAGATATGTGATCACTTCCAACCGTGAAAGCGGCTTTGGCAGATATGATGTGATGCTGGAGCCGAAGGATCTGCAGGCAGACGATGCCATTATCCTGGAATTCAAGGTACATGACCCGGAGGACGAGGCAACGCTGAAAGACACGGTGCAGTCCGCACAGGCGCAGATCGAGGAAAAACAGTACGCCGCGCAGCTGATCGCACGCGGAATCCCGAAAGAGCACATTCGGAGCTACGGCTTTGCCTTTGAAGGAAAAAAGGTATTGATCGGGTAGTATCACAATTTCAAACAGAACAGGAACAAAAAACTTCGGTGGCAGATACTGCTATCCGAAGTTTTTTTCGCATTTTACAAATTTTTTTTGAATATGTGTTCTTTCGATGGCATTTTGCAACGGTTTTGCAACACTGCGTTTGGTATAATGGCATCGATGAATCACCAAAGAATGTTTTTGCGCGTGTTTGGGGGAGTGATACACTGTATGAGCAACAGAAATTCTGTTAGCTTCCACTTTATTGGTCACTTCTATCAATGTGTTGCCTGCCTTCGTTTGGTATAATAGTGCCAACTGATTAGCAAAGAACGAAGGAGGTATCTATGAATAAGTTTTAATGAAAAAGAAAATTCTATTTTACACTTTTTCGGCTGATAATTTTTAACTCAGCCAATACGAGAGGGAGGATGCTTAAATGATCAAAAAAAGAAGAAAAGCAAAGAAGTTTTTAAGTCTGTTGTTGTCCGTTGCAATGGCGCTGACGATATTTGCCGGTGTCGGGCAGGTGGAAGTGAAGGCAGATGAAACAAATTCCGGTGCGGAGGTGACGCATACGGATCACACAGGCTGGATAGACTTGAATAGTATATCCAGTGCAGAAAAATACAACGGTACTCCGCTGGGAAAAAATTTTGAATATCAGGGTCGTTATTATATTGAAAAAGAAGGGAATTACTATCTTTCTTCTGATATAGTGAGTGATAATAGTCAGGGAGCTATCCTGGTTGGAGATGGAACGAATTCTTGTGAGGTAACAATTTGTCTGCATTTGCATGATAAACTTGGAAACAGAAGGGAGAAAATCGGCGATATGATCAGTCAGGTTTTCGTTTTTTGTGCATTTTAGACAAGAATATTTGTATGGAATACACAAAACAGTTGGTCGAAAAGGAAGAAAAGGAGGAGAAGATGATGAAGCGAGGAAGTATGATCAGACACCGGGCGTTGGCATGGATGCTCACCCTTGCGATGGTAGTGTCTATGGCTCCGGCGACCGTTTTTGCGGAAGAGATCCCGGGGGCGACAGGCTGTACCCATGTGCATGACGGAAGCTGCGGCTATGTAGAGGCTGTGGCAGAGGTGCCGTGTGACAGGGGTTGTACTGATATGGACGGTGATGGCGTGACGGATCATGCCGATGACTGTGCCTATACACCTGCGGTGGAAGGGCAGCCCTGCATGCATGTTCACGATGAAAGCTGCGGCGGTCTGACGGCTGAGGCGGAGGTTCAGGAGCCTTCCGGAGAGGAAGTTGGCGGTGAGCAGCCGGGTGAAGCAGAACCGGGGACAACAGAATCAGAGGAAACAGACCCGGAGGAAGGAGTCCCGGAACAAACTGAACTGCTAGAAGAATTACGTGCATTGCAGGAGCGCATCGATGCTCTGCCCACAGGAGACGAATATCGGGCAATGAGCGAAGACGAGCAGGAAGCGGTCTATGTGCTGGCGGCAGAAATTTCGGAGGAATATGTTGCACTCTCAGGGGAAGATCAGGCAAAACTGGATATCACCAGGATGGAAGAACTGTTTGCGGTGATGAATGAGGATGTGGAATTGTATGATACAGCTATGCCCGGAGCTAGAAGTGAGTATAATTTAACTACTGGTGATGTCTTTCTTGGTGGCAATTATATTGAAGTCGGTATCAGCAAACACGGAAGCTTTGGTACTAGCACCCGTCCACAGACAGATCAAAATTGGCATCCGCATGCTTCGGCATCCGGGTTGGGCTTGACCTCTGATGGTGATGGCTGGGATGTGGGTGAAGCTCCTGTGACGGGAGACTTCTTTCTGCCAGGTAGCCCGGAAGAACGTTGGGGATTGGCTTATAAGTTGGACGATACGGCCTATCAATATCTTGTGGCTGATAGGAATGGTGTTTTCACTGGATCGTGGTCGGTTCAGCCGACGGTACAGGATGCCTCTGATATTCCGAATGGGCAACTAAAGGCTGTGATCACCGGCAAAACAACACATGGTGTTGAAATCACGATCACCTATTCCTTTGGTGTGAATGATAAATTCTACACAACGAAGGTGGATATTGTTAATAAGAGTGGAAAAGAGCTCACGGACGTCCGCTTCATGCGTAGCTTCGACCCAGATCAGGATCAGCAAACGCAGAGAACCTATAATACATATAACAAAGTGATCTGCAATCCCGTCATCGGAAAAGCAGGTGGAAGCGACAATTTTTCCATGGTAGTCGCTCGTGGTGCAAAGACATTGGCTGGTTTTTTCTTCCTAGCTTTTGACAACAGGGCGCGTGCTTCCAGAGGCGTAGATTTTGCTCCGAGTAGTTTGTATTTGCCAGGTCTTTGGGATTCTGCACCGGTCACAACGTTGACCTATGCGGATGAAGAAGGGATTGCCTTGACTTCAGAAATGGTGAGTGCAAGTAATACAAATGGCTACATAGGAGAGGATAATGCAATTGCCCTGACTTTTCAGATAGGGACGCTTGCTAATGGTGTAAGCGATTCGCTGGAATATAGTTCTAGTCTGGATCCTAATGTGGAGGAAGCATTATCAGCAATTCTGAACGCAAGCGTGAATTATGAAAAAGATACGCTGACCGGATTGGAAGCTGGGGTTACATATTCGATTACAGCTGGAGAATCCACGTACACGGTCATTGCGGATGCAAATGGAGAAATCCCTCTGTCCGGTACAGACATCGATGGAAATACTTATGATTTTGCAGGTCAGACACTCACAATCGCAAAACAGGGAAGCGAGGATACGCCGGCTGAAATAGAAGTTGCCGGTCGTCCCGACGCACCGGAGAAACCTTCTGATCTTGAAGATGAAAGTACACCGTCACTTGATGCCAATATAGAGATCGTAGAACTCACTCCCACATCTGTTACCATTGCACCGAAGGAGGGACAGCAGTATGCGTATTCCACCGATGGAACAAATTGGATCACGCTTACAAGTCTTGATGGAAGTGGAAATTATGTGATAGATGGTTTGACCGATGGATCTGCGGTAAAGATCCGAACTCGTGTGCCTGCCACAAACGAGAGACCTGCTTCCCAGTGGTCTGCGGTGACAGAGATTCAGTTAAAGTCCACAGTGAGGGCTTCGGCAACTGGTTGGAGTGGAGTATATGACGGAACAGCACACAGCATTTCTGTGAACGTAACTTCTCCTGCGGCAGGTGCAACCATTACTTACTGTAGTTCGGCAGACGGGAATTATAATGCAGATCAGCCTGTATTTACCGATGTTGGCGAATACACGGTATACTACCGCGTGACAGCGGAGGGTCACTATCCTACCTACGGATCAGATACAGTGACGATCGATCGGAAGGAAGTGGCTCTTGAATGGGGAAATAGAGAATTAACCTATAACGGAACCGTTCAGACACCGGTGGCAACGGCGGGCAGTCTCTGTGGAGAAGATACCTGTACCGTGACCGTGAACGGAGGACAGAATAATGTTGGAACTGGTTATACGGCAACAGCAACTGGAGTAAGCAATTCAAACTACAAGCTGCCTGAAACCGGAAGAACAACAACCTTTTCCATTGTACCAAAGGAAATAGCTATCAATTGGGGCAGTATACAGCTTACCTATAATGGAACTGAACAGAAGCCGACAGCAGCGCCAATTGGCGTAGTGAATGGAGATGACTGTGGGCTGACAGTATCAGGCGCACAGACAGCAGTAGGAACGCATACCGCCACAGCTGCATTGAGTAATGCAAATTACAAGATCAAGACTGGAGATGAGCAAACATCTTTTAAGATCCATCCGAAAACGATCACAGCGGATATGATCAGTTTGGATGCAGTGGACGGCAAGTATGCGCTTAAAAATGCACCGATCACTCCGGTGGTGACAGTCAAAGATGGAAGCAACACACTTGTTCATGGAGAAACTGGGGATTATATCCTTTCCGGAGATACGGAAAAGACTGCATACGGAACGTATACGATCACAGTTACAGGAACAGGGAATTATACGGGAAGCCAAAATGTGTCATGGTATATCACAGAGAAAAATGCGCCGACCGGCGAGATAATCCTTCAGGAAAACAGGTGGAACTCATTCTTAAATGATATTACTTTTGGACTGTTTTTCAAGAATACACAGCAGGTAACGGTAAATGCCACGGACGGAGTGAATGAAAGTGGCGTGGATCAGGTTTTCTACTATGTATCAGATACTAATTTTAGTAATTCTGATTCTCTGGCTGGTGCAAAATGGACAGAAATCAGTAACGGAGGAAGCTTCAATATCAATCCGAATTCCAAGGTATATGTCTATGTGAAGATCACGGATAAGGCAGGAAATGTAGCATACATATCCTCAAAAGGTATTGTGGTTTATACGGATGCCGCGCAGGATACAGATGAGATTACGTTTACAAGGACATCTACAGAGGATGTAACAGCAAGAGTGACCTTGAATGGTAATACGATTTTAAAGGTTGCAAATGGAACAACAGAGCTTGTCAACGGCACGCATTACACCGTAAGTGCAGATGGAACAACCATCACATTTAAGGCTTCTTATCTGCAGACCCTGGGCGCAGGGGATTACACAATCAAGGTATCCTACAAGCCGATGGGTGAGAGCTATGTGGATGCAGAGGGTAATGATCAGCCGGTTGATACGAGCATCGCACTCTCTGTAAAACGTGTAAGTGCAGAGGATGCTGACACAAAGATTACGAATCAGCATAAACTTTCCAAGGAGTACGACGGACATTCCACAGAAGCTGCTACACCTTCTTCCAAGAATGGCAGCACACCGAAGGTAGAGTATAAGAAGAAAGGTGATCCCGATTCTTCTTACACAGAGGAAGTTCCAAAGGACGCAGGAGTATATGAGGTAAGAGTTACTTATCCACAGGATGAGAATTATGAGGAAACCACTGCAACAGAGGAATTTACAATATCTCCCAAGGCAGTGACGGCAGCTGTAACAGTAGCCGGCAAGGCTTATGACGGGACAACAGCCGCAGAAGTGACTGCAACCGTTGATACCGGAATTGCAGGACAGAACCTTACGATTACCGGTTTGACTGGAAACTTTGATAACAAGAACGCCGGAACCGGAAAGACAGTAACGGTTAACAGCGCCGATGCTGTTGTAACCGGAGGAACGGGCACTTATGCAGGCAATTACAAGGTAACTTATCCGACAACGGCTACAGCAGATATTACGGCCAAAACCCTGAATGCTGTTGTAAGCGCCGCTGATAAGGTATATGACGGAACAACAGAGGCCCAGGTGACAGCAACCGTTGAAACCGGAATTACAGGCGAGACACTTGCAATTACCGGATTGACCGGAAGCTTTGCGGATCAGAACGTGGGAATAAATAAGAATGTCTCCATTGACAGCACCGGAGCATCTGTTCAGGCAGGAGCAGGCACAAGTGCGGAGAATTACACGGTGGTTTACCCGCTAACCGCAGCTGCTTCTATCACCGCAAGACCTGTAACACTTACATGGAGCAACACAGAACTTACCTATACCGGCAGTGAGCAGGAAGTGACAGCAACGGTAAGCAACAAAGCATTTGATACGGATGATTTTACACTTACCTATACGGGCAACAAACAAACAGCCGTTGGAGCGTACACCGCAGAGGTAACAGGACTTGGCAATGACAACTATACGCTGACAGAAGCGACAGGAGTTACACAGAAGTGGAAAATCAGCTACCTGGAAACAGATGCAAAAGTAACACCGGGCGGTGATGCCCAAAATGCCAGCGGATGGTATACCGGAACGGTGACATTGACACCGGACAGCGGCTATCAGATTTCTAAGGACGGGGTGACATGGAGCGATACACTTACCGTAACGGATGATGGAGAGTTCATAGTTACTTATTATCTGAAAGACAGTAACGGATCTATCACAGACCAAAAGATTATCACCATCAAAAAGGACGGCACAGCTCCAGCCGGAGAGATCAAGGTAGGCGAGAACTCCTTTAAGGAATTTTTAAATGCCATCACCTTCGGATATTTCTTCAAGAATACGGTGGATGTGGCCATTTCAGGAACAGATAGTACCAGCGGTATCGAAACGGTCGAATACCAAAAGGTGGCAAAGGGAGAGACCTATAATGCTGATGGCACATGGACGCAGGGAGAGCATTTTTCTGTCAGTGCGAATGAAAAGCTTGTAGTTTACGCGAAAATCGCGGATAAAGCCGGAAATGTGACGATCATCAATTCAGATGGCGTGGTCGTTTATCAGGATGCAACTGAACAGGCGCTTATTACTTATGAGAAAACAACAAAAACCGACAAGCACACAGACGACACATTTACACTGAACGGAAATACGGTCGCGGCTGTGAAAAATGGGGATAAGAGCCTCACAGCGGGAACAGATTATGAAGTTTCTCAAAACACGATCATATTTAAGGGCACCTATCTGGATACACTGGAGGTCGGAACTTATACATTAACGGTAGCATATGACCCGATGGGAGAAGCCTATACACAGGGAAGCTCCAAGGGTGAAGCACCGGCAGAAAGTGAGATCAGTCTCAAGGTTGTCCGTCATGAAGGCAGGGTTTCCATCGATCAAAATTACAGTGGAAAGACCTACGACGGGAAAGCGGTAGAAGCTCCTTCTTATGAGGCAGACAGCACCGGAACAGCAACGATCGAGTATAAAAAAGCGGATCAGACAGATGACAGCTATACGCTGAATGCTCCTAAAGCTGCCGGAGATTACGTGGTCAGAGTCACTGTTGCTGAGGATGCAAATTATGCGAAGGCAAGCGCTACAAAGAGCTTTAAGATTTCTCCGAAGGAGATCAGCGTAAAATGGGATCAGAAAACGCAGTTCACTTATAATGGTGCACCGCAGGCGCCCACAGCCGCACTTGAGGGAGTGCTTGAGGGTGACAAGTGTCAAGTGACTGTCACTGGTGCGCAGAAAAATGCCGGAGATCATACTGCAACAGCAGCTCTTGAAGGTGCAGATGCATCCAATTACAGCCTAAAGGGTGATGCTACAGCCTCCTTCAAGATTTACCCGAAAAAGCTGACATCCGACATGGTGAAAGCAACGACATCCTATTGCTATACAGGCGGAACGATCGTACCGCAGCTTACTGTGACAGATGGTGCGATCGTGCTGGCGGCAGGAACAGATTATGAGCTTTCCGGAGATATCTCAAAAAAAGAGGTTGGAAGCTACACGCTGACATTAACCGGAAAAGGGAACTATGCGGGTGAAGTGCGCGTGGCTTATAAGATCACGGACAGTGCGCCTCCTACCGGAACGATCAGGGTGGCAAAAAATGAGTGGAAGAGTCTGATCCATACGCTTACGTTTGGTATTTTTTACAAAGCGAGACAGACGGTGACGATCACGGCGTCAGACGAGGGAAGCGGAGTAGCGGCGGTCTCTTATTTCCTGACTTCCAATGATACGCTGATGGATCAGGAGGCACTTGCAGCATTACCTGATATCAAGTGGACAAAATTCGCTACTGCCAATGGCGGAAGCTTTGTGATCAACCCGGACAAAAAGTACGTCATCTATGCGAAGATCACGGATCAGTCCGGTAACGTGACATTTATCTCTTCTAACGGAATTGTACTGGATCAGACAGCACCAGAGATCAAAGGGATTGCAAATGGAAAGACTTACTGCTCAGATGTGACGTTTACAGTTTCTGACAGCATTGGGCTTGCATCGGTGAAGATCGATGGTGTGGATCATGGAACTGGAGGAAGCTACAGTATAGCATCGGGCTCAGAGAAAGAGACCCATACGATCGAGGCAGCAGATACGGCGGGAAACAAGACAAAGTATACGGTTACGATCAATGCCAGTGGAACACATAGCTTTGATAGCAAGTGGACGGAGGAGAAACCTGCTACGTGTACAGAAAAGGGAATCAGGAGCCATAAATGCTCTTCCTGTGGATTTGTTGAGATGCAGGAAATAGCTGAGTTAGGGCACTCGTATGAGATGAAAGCTGAGAATGTTCATTTTGTATGGGAAGGGAAAAAAGATGATGGAAGTATTACAGAGGATCATGTAAAGGCATATTTTATCTGCCAAAATGATTCGGACCATATAAAATTAGCAGATTCTTGTAGTGTAACATCTAAAACTACAACGCGTGCAACTGTATCCAGTGCTGGAAAGATTATATACACCGCAAAGGCTGCGTTTGGAAAAAATGAATATACAGCAACGAAGACAGTTATATTGGAAAAATTACAAAAACTGGATGTAGATGCTGCAACTGATGCCAACAGCAACATCTACACCTCCACCAGCGTAGCAGATGATGCTCCGGCCACAACCATTGACGAGGGGCTTGACTTGGAACTGGCGAAAAAATTGATGACAGCGGCAGAGGAAGCAAACTATAATGATGCCAATGTGGAAACAGATGTCACTGTCTACCTGGAGGTGCAGAATATTACAGGTGCAGTTCCTGATGCTGATACACAAAAGGTACAGAGTGAGATCACAGACCTGATCACCCAGAAAGTCAATGCTGACGTGAACGTGGAGGTAGAGGCGAAGGCAGGTGAAACCACTTATCTGGATCTGTCCATGTATAAGAAAGTCACAACGGAAAAAGGTGGTGTCGAAACCAGCAACACGACCACACAGATCACAGATACAGAAAAGGATATCACGATCACGGTGGCAATACCGACGGATCTGCTAGACAAAACAGCAGGCTTCAATCGGTTATTCCATATCATACGTGTACATGACGGTATAGCAGAAACATTGCCTACAGATCGTAACGGAAACAGTCTGACCTTCAAGACCAGCAAGTTCTCCACCTACGCCATCTCCTATGTGGATGTGAAGGAAACACCCGTGCCTTCCTCCTCAGGTGGCGGAAGCGTAGCGGTTCCGGTGACAAAGATCACGGTTTCGTCTGATTCAGAAAAGACGACACTCACAAAGACCGGGGAGACACTGCAGCTTACCGTTCAGACCACCCCTGCAAATGCAACAAACAAGAAGGTGACCTGGTCATCCTCTGACCCGAAGGTGGCGACTGTGGATGAAAACGGAAAAGTGACGGCTGTGGGAGACGGAACTGTGACCATCACGGCAAAGACCGGCAATGGAAGGACCGCAACATTTACGATTACAGTCAAGATCAAGCCGGAAAAAGAAGATGGCAAGGACGATGATGCCGGAAATACAGGCGGTTCATCCGGAAAGATCACCCTGGATACGACCTACCGCAAGCTGGCGCTGCGGGCTTCCGCCAGCACAAAGACCACAAATGTCCTAAAATGGAACAAAGTCGCTGATGCGGATGGCTATGTCATCTACGGTAACAGATGCAACAGCAAGGGCAAGACCTATCAGATGGTGAAACAGGCGGTGATCAAGGACAACGCGACGACGACCTGGACAGACAAGGCGCTGACTAGCGGCACTTATTACAAATATTATATCAAGGCTTACAAACTGGTGAACGGCAAAAAGGTATGGCTTTCCAAGTCCAAGGTGGTACATACTACGACCGCCGGCGGCAAATTCGGTAACGCCAAGTCCCTCAAGGTCAACAAGACCACCGTTTCACTGGCGAAGGGTAAGACCTTTGCGATCAAGGCAGAGCAGATCTTAAAGAAGCTGCCGATTCAGAAGCACGCAAGCATCAAGTATGAGAGCAGCAACAGTAAGATCGCATCCGTGACTAGAAAGGGTGTCATCAAAGCCAAAAAGAAAGGCATCTGTTACATCTACGTTTACGCGCAGAATGGTAAGTATAGGCGAATCAAAGTCACAGTAAAGTAAACGGAAGTGAATGAGAGATTTTATTCTCAATGAAAAACTGCCCTACGAATGAAAAAGAGCGTTGGTAGGGCAGTTTTTTCCGAATGCCATTTGTCTGTCTTTTGTCTGCAGTTCGATGGTAAACTAACAAATATAACGAATGAAGTGACAGGTACGCAATCCGTGGTACCTGTCAAACTTTTGGCATAAAGGAGTGGTGAGTATGATCATGAAAACTTCATTTGTATGTCTGCTTCTCATTATTTACATGGGATTTTTCTATTTTTCAAACAAGCATTTACCCATCCGGTCAACAAAAGTATTCTGTTATTACTATGTCAGTGCGACAGTTTTAACGGTTTTTGATCTGATCACATTGTATACGGTCAACCATATGGACACTGTGCCTGCGGCCATCAATACGGTTGCCCATGTGATCTATCTGCTGTCGATCAACGCGACGGTCTATCTGAATTTTTGTTATCTGCGCAGCCTTCTGAAAAATCAACGGGATCGTACGCTTTGGAAAAATCGCCTGCAGGCGGCCACATTTGTGATCACCTCCGTGATGATCGTATTTCTTCCGCTTGGATATGTGCAGGGTACATACACGAATTACTCCATGGGAGCCAAGGTCTATGCGTTGTATGCGAGTATCATCATCTATAATCTGCTGATCCTGTATTACTGTATCCGGTATTGGAAATTACTGAACAAAGAAAAGCGTGTGGCGATCGTTGCTTCTGTCCCGATCTTTTTTTGTGTTTCTGTGATCAATCTGACTATGCCGGAAGCGCTGTTCAGTATCGTATATGTGATACTGACGGCAGTGGGTTTGATGCTGAGCAATGAAAACAATGAGAAATACCTGGACAAACAGACGGGGATGTTTAATCAGTACGCATTGGGGATCGTGAGCAGCGAATACATTCATCTTGGAAAAAATGATGTGGGAATTGTATTTACACTCAGTGAATCCGAACGTATGGAGGATATGCGAAACTGGAGGAATTATATTTTGACCATGGAGCATATCCAGCGCTTTTGCAGAAAGGAACTCAAAAAGCAGGCGTATCGCGTCGGGGATAACGGTTTTGTCCTGCTGTTATATACGGAACAGTCAGCAGAACGGGTGGCTGCCTTGATCAAGGACTATGCAGGAAAATGTGGGAGAAATGATATCGAACTTGACTATAAGATATTTCATTTAAATGAGTGTGAAAGCAGTGATGTGTTTATTGCAAAAATTCTGGATGCCTGCATCGGTGCGATCAACAAGATGGCAATCTATGATTTTCTGACAGGTGTCTACAACCGCAACATGTTTGAAAAGGAGCTTGATCAGGCAAAAAAAGACGGAGCAGATGTCTATTATCTGATCGCAGATCTGAATAATCTGAAAGAGACCAATGACGTGCTGGGCCATTCTGCGGGAGATGAGCTGCTGCAGTCAGTCGCTAAGCTGCTTGCAGATACAGTCGGTGATATGGGAATGGTATTCCGTCAGGGCGGCGATGAGTTCGCTGCACTCTGGCGGGGAACGAATGTGGAGCAGCTGCTGCAGGCACTCGAGGAAAACCGGAAACGATTGAATCATGGGCGCATGGTTCCGCTGAGCTATGCAATTGGATATGGACGGATCCTGGAATCGGATGGAATCGAAAAAGCTGATCGGATGATGTATGAAAATAAAGTACGAATGAAAAAAAACAAGGCATAAATACAGGTTTTAATTTCAATGAAAAACTGCTATACTAATGCAAAAGAGCGTTGGTATGGCAGTTTTTTCTTGTGCGATCTGCCCGCATGTGAAAGCGTGCAGGGCACACTTTTTATGGAGGTATTTATGGCAAGGAGAGTCGCGATCGGAATACAACAATTTGATACATTGATCGAAAGGAAATGCTTTTATGTAGATAAGACGGATTTTATCCGGGAATGGTGGGAGAGCGGCGATGATGTGACGCTGATCACCCGCCCGCGCCGCTTCGGAAAGACACTGAACATGAGCATGACGGAGCAGTTTTTCTCTGTGGATTATGCGGGCCGTGGAGATCTTTTTGAGGGACTGTCCATCTGGGAGGATGAGAAGTACCGGGCATTGCAGGGAACCTATCCGGTGATCGGCCTGTCTTTTGCAAATGTGAAGGAGAAAGACTATCAGACGACCCGAAAGAAAATCTGTCAGCTGCTTACCAATTTGTATGCAGAACATGCTTTTGTATTGGATAGCGGACTGTTGCATGAATCGGATGTTGCTTATTTTAAACGCGTTTCGGAGAGCATGGATGACAGTGATGCTTCATTGGCATTGTACCAGCTGTCTGACTACCTGTATCGCTATTATGGCAAGAAGGTGATCATTCTATTAGACGAGTATGACACGCCTATGCAGGAGGCCTATGTGAATGGATTCTGGGATGAACTGGTTGCCTTTACCCGTAGCATGTTTAATTCTGCCTTCAAGACCAACCCGTGGCTGGAGCGCGCCATCATGACAGGTATCACACGGGTCAGCAAAGAGTCCATCTTTTCTGATCTGAACAATCTGAAAGTGGTGACAACTACTTCTGAC
>JALFNQ010000108.1 GCA_022773965.1 Lachnospiraceae bacterium | reverse complement strand
CGAAAGAGGGTGTGCGATTCCAGATTTTGTCTATGGATAAGAAACGGATCGAGACGGTTCTTGTCACACGTGTGGATAAGGGAGTAGAGGAATCGTGACAGGTACGTTCACCATGAAAGAACGTGTAGATGATTATGTGATGGCTGTGAAAGCATGGAATCCTTTTGGACGAAACAGCTACGAAATAGATAGTATGGGAGATTTTTCATGTTAGATATTATTTTAGATACACTGCTGGACAGTGTGAAATTATTGCCGTTTCTATTCCTTACCTATTTGTGTATGGAACTCCTGGAGCATAAGGCTGGCGGAAGATTGCTAAAAAAAATAAGTGTTGTGGATCAGGCAGGACCGTTTTTGGGAGCGGTCTTTGGTGTTGTTCCGCAGTGCGGTTTTTCTGCGGCGGCATCCAGCCTGTTTGCAGGACGTGTGATCACAGTTGGAACGCTGATCGCAATCTATCTGTCCACTTCCGATGAAATGCTGCCAATCCTGCTGTCGGAGTCTGTACCGCTTGTGACGATTGTAAAGATTCTTGGAACAAAGCTTCTGATCGCCATGATCAGTGGTTTTCTGGTAGAACTGTGTCTGCACCGGCTGTTGCATCGTTCAGATGACGAAATGGATATCCACACGGTCTGCGAGGAGGAACATTGTCACTGTGAGGATGGTGTGCTTGTGTCGGCATGTAAGCATACACTTCGTATTTTTATCTATATCCTGCTGATCTCTTTTGTTTTGAATCTGCTGATCGGTTGGGTCGGAGAGAGCACGCTGGCGGGCATGTTTTCAAATGTCCCGCTGCTTGGACAGATGGCGGCAGCACTGGTGGGATTGATCCCGAACTGTGCGGCATCTGTTGTGATCACCAGTTTGTATGTGGATGGGATCATTGGTGCCGGAATGATGATGGCGGGGCTGCTTGCGAATGCCGGTGTCGGTCTGCTTGTATTATTCCGTCTGAATAGAAACAGCAGACAGAACCTGGAAATCGTCTGTCTGCTGTATGTGCTTGCTGTTTTATGGGGGTTGCTCATCAGTGGCCTTGGCATTCACTTCTGATCATTCATCCATTCATTAAACTTTTTCTCTACGAGATCATAAGTATCTGAGCAGAGGGAAGGGAGCTCATCTCCCCAGGCTTTGGTGGCCTGTGAGTATCCTTTTTTGAATGCATTCAGGAGTTCTTCTGCCTTGTCAGGATCGTCACCGGCTAAGGCTTTGGCGAAAGACAGGATGCGTTCAGAGGTCTGCTCTGCGCCCCAGTAGCCGTCTTCTGCCACATCTTTTTTTGCCTGGGCGATCGTATCAGCATCTGCGGTGAAATTTCCCTTTGCCAAAAATGACCACATATCGTCAGCTTTGCCAAGAGTCTGTCCCTGTTTGGAGATCATCTTTTCTACCAGACTCTGAAGCTGCGCGGTACGTGCCTCGGCATCTGCTTTCATCTGTGCGATGATCGCTGCATTTGACTTTGTGTTTTTGGTTTTTACGGTGGAAGAGGCATCGCTTTTTTCATAGACAACCGCAGTGTCCTGATCGTTTTTGGTGGATGATGCAACTGTTTCTTTTTCGTCTCTTCCGGGTTTGGTTGTTTTTGTGCCGGTGGTTTGCTGTGCGTAAGTAGCAGCAGTTGTGGCACTGATAGAATTTACACTCATGATTGTACCCTCCTTGGTGTATGATATGTTTCCTGTGATCTGCCAAAATCCGTTCCGGCAGGTGTTCTGGTAAAAAATGATAGTTTTTTGTAACTATGCGATGGATCATTACTTGTATTCTATATTTATATATCGGCGCATAGGAAAGAAAGTTAAACTCTTAGGTTGACTTTTTTTTCAGAAGCATGTAACATAAGATTGTATACAAAATACAGTAGACAACATACAGTAGACAACATACAAAAAGGATAGAAATATGGGAAATGTAATACATTTAAAGGCTTTGGCAAAGATCAATCTGGGTCTTGATGTGATCGGTACCAGAGAAGACGGTTATCATCTGGTACGCATGATCATGCAGACGATCGATCTGTTTGACTGGGTGACTGTGCGCAAAAGTAATCAGGAAGGCATTGCACTTGAGACAAATCTGAATTTTTTACCTACGGACGAACATAATATAGCTTATCAGGCTGCGATGCTGTTAAAGGAGGACTTTCCTCACATTGGCGGCGTGGAGCTGCATATACACAAATGCATTCCGGTTGCGGCCGGCATGGCAGGCGGAAGTACGGATGCAGCAGCTGTTTTATACGGAATGAATCAATTATATCATCTCGGAATCCCCATGGATCGTCTGATGGAATACGGTCTGATACTGGGTGCAGATGTTCCTTATTGTCTGTTTCGGGGAACAGCTCTGGCAGAAGGAATCGGAGAAAAACTGACCAGATTGTCACCGATGCCGGACTGCTATATTTTAATCGCAAAACCGCCGGTGAGTGTTTCCACAAAGCTGGTATATCAGTCACTGGATGCACTGAAGGAGCCGCCGCATCCGCCGATCGATGCGCAGATTCAGGATCTGAAGGTGCAGGATCTGACCTCCCTGGCTCGGCATATGGGAAATGTGCTGGAGGGGGTTACGGTTCCGATGCATCCACAGATTACGCAGATCAAAGAGATCATGGAGAATCAGGGAGCCATTGCAGCGATGATGAGCGGCAGCGGTCCTACGGTTTTTGGCATTTTTTCAGAGGAAGCGAAGGCTTATGAGGCAAAAGGGAAGATCAGGGACAGTGGTCTTGCGAAGCAGGTCTATGTGACCAGGCCTTATAACCATAAGGAGAGAAACAGATGAATGATCAGTTAGAATTAAACATGGATGCATATTTACCCTTACGGGATGTGGTATTTAATACGCTCCGGGAAGCAATCCTGCGGGGTGATCTTGTGGCGGGAGAACGTCTGATGGAGCTGCAGCTGGCGGCAAAGCTTGGCGTGAGCCGCACACCCATCAGGGAGGCGATCCGCATGCTGGAGCAGGAGGGACTTGCTATTACAATTCCCAGGAAAGGTGCCATCGTTGCAGGCATGACGGAAAAGGATATGCAGGATGTGCTGGAGATTCGTGAGGCATTGGAGGAGTTGTCCGTGCAGGTGGCTTGTGACAAGATCACGGATGAGGAGATCGCAGAACTCCAAAAGAATATGAAAAATTTTGAACATTCCTTGAAGAGTGGCGATCTGAAGAAAATGGCACAGGCAGATGTGGAATTTCATGATGTGATCTATCGGGCGACGGATAATCCGAAACTGATCAGTATGCTGAACAATCTTCGCGAGCAAATGTATCGTTATCGTGTGGAATATTTGAAGAATCCACAGAATCATGAGCAGCTTTTACAGGAGCATGAGGCAATCTACCGGGGCATCGTGGAAAAGGATAAGGCGGCTGTGACAGCCATGATCCGCAAGCACATCAGTAATCAGGTAGACGTGGTCAAGCATATCATCCGCGAGCAGGAAAAATAGAGCACATAATTGAATCGAATTGATGCATACTAAAAGAAGGATAAGGTGAGATGCCTATCCTTCTTTTTTCATGTGCAAAATGCTACTTCAAAGCAATGTGGAATGCGTTTTGGCATAAGAATTGTGAAAGCAGGAAGTAATCTTGGCATATCAATGATCATAATCAAACACGGAGTATATGATGGGACAGTACACAGTGACAACGGATTTGGAACATAATAAACGGATCTTTTCTCAGATTTTTTCGGATTGTGCGGATATCAAGATGGTGGACATGCAGTTGGGGACAGACAGACCACTGCGCTGTATGGTCGCCTACATTGAGATCGTGGCGGCGGCGTCAAGCTATGGATCTTCGGAGATGGGCAGACTCATCCAGACGCTGGCAGGTGAAAATCCGCAGGAAGTGAGTTCATTTCTGAAAAAGAACGGAAAGGGCATGACGGATGTCACCTTCTATATGGATCTAAAGGAGGCGGCCCAGGGGCTGCTCACCGGAGATATGATCCTGTTTGTGGATGGACTGGATCAGGTATTAAAAATCCCAGACAAAGGCTATCCGGGTATGGGCGTCCAGAGCGCAGAGTCCGAAAAGGTGACCAGGGGATCCAATGAGGGATTTTCAGATTCTGTCAAGACCAATACGGCACTCATCCGCAAACGCCTGCGGGCAACTGAATTAAAAAATGTGGAGGCGCGGGCCGGGCGACGCACGGACACACTGGTAAATATCATGTACATGGAGGGAATCGCGCGCAAAGAGGTGCTGGAGGAGATCCAGCGCCGGCTGGATACCTTTGAGATCGATGGTATCATGGACAGCGGCATGATCGAACAGCTGGCAGAGCGGCACTGGAGCTCGCCCTTTCCGCAGTTCCAGACTACTGAGCGCCCGGACCGGGCGGTACATGCGCTGTTGGAAGGACGGATCGTACTCCTGTGTGACAATTCTCCGCTGGCGCTCATTTTGCCGACAGATTACAACTCCTTTTTGCAGACCAGCGATGACTATTACAACCGCTTTGAGATCGCCAGTCTGGAGCGGGTGATCCGCTATCTGGCAGCATTTTTCGCGCTGTCTTTGCCGGGGCTTTATCTGGCAGTCATCAATTTTCACACAAGTCTGCTGCCCACAAATCTGCTGCTCACCTTTGCACAGGCCCGGGCGGGAGTGCCATTTTCCGCGTTGGTGGAGCTGCTTTTGATGGAGCTGGGATTTGAACTGCTGCGGGAGGCGGGTGTGCGTCTGCCGGGAACGATGGGCAATACGATCGGCATCGTCGGCGGACTGATCATCGGCACTGCTGCGGTAGATGCGGGACTTGCCAGCCCGGTTGTCGTGATCGTGGTGGCATTTACGGCACTGTGCTCCTTTGCCATCCCCAGCGAGGAGTTTGCCAATGCATTCCGACTGCTCAAATTTTTCCTGATCTTTGCCAGCGCATGGCTGGGACTGTTTGGCTATCTGGCAGGTATGCTGGCGATCCTCATCCATCTGTCGGGGCTGCGATCCTTTGGGGTGCCGTATCTGTTACCTTTTGTGTCCTCTGAGGCAGATGATGGCGTACAGCTCAAGGACAGCATCTTTCGTTTTCCGCTGTTCTGTCTTTACAAACGGCCGATTTACGCGAAGGAGAGCAATCGCATCCGTTTTCGGTGGCGGGATCAGGCAGATCTGAAGGACAGAAAGGAGTCAGCTGATGAACATCGAAAATGATAAAATTTCCGGCAGACAGCTGGGGCGACTGGTATTTTATGATTACTTTGCACTGACAACGCTGCTGCTGCCTGGTATACTGGCAAAAGCAGTGGGTATGGATGGTTTTTTTGCGCTGGCGGCGGGTTGTGGGGCGGGTTTTTGCCTGCTGTTGCTGATACTGGCGCAGATCGGACAAATGCGACGGGAGGGACAGGATTACCACCAGTATCTCTTAGAGCGATTCGGAACGTTGCTTACTGTAGTGATACTGGCTGTTTATCTGTTGACGGCGATCTTTGGTGCGGCATACGGGCTGCGTCTTTTATGTGATATTGCGAGGCAGTATCTCATCCGGGAGACATCCGTCTGGCTCATACTGGCAGTGCTCTCGGCACTGGCAGTCTACGGTCTGTGCAATGGAATGGAGAGCAGAGGCAGAATGTATGAGATCCTTTTCTGGTTTGTGCTACTGCCACTTTTGGTCTTGTTTTTTCTGGCAGCGCAAAACGTGGAGCCGGATCGTTTTGTGCCGGTGTTTCGCGCAGAGGGTTTGCAGCTTCTGAAAAACAGCTATCTGGTATTTGCCTTTTTGACAGGAAGTACGTTTTTACCGATGCTTACGGAGGGTGTCTCTTCCCATGCGGATGTATCGAGGGTATTAAAACAAGGCTTTGTATTCAGTGTGTGTGTCAATCTTGTGTTGTTTTTACTCTTGGCAGGAATATTTGGTGTGCCGACGGTGGCGACGATGGAGGAGGCTGCACTGACACTGACAGCGATGGTCAAGGTACCAGGCGGTTTTCTGGAGCGCCAGGATGCACTGTTGTGCGGGATCTGGCTGGTGAGTGTGTTTGCATTTGTGGAAAACGCGCTTTATTATGCAGTCTGGTGCATGAAAAAGATCGGCAGAAAGCCTGTGCGAAGATGGTATTTGCCTGTGGCGGGACTGACTGTTTATGGACTGGCAGCGTGCATGTATCGCTCTGCGCGCTTGACATCATGGCTGGCGCGTATCTACGCGCGGATCGGTGTGCCGATTCTTATAGGGATCGTGCTGGTGGCGTGGATCATGTCCGTGTGGAAAAAAGGAACTATTCCGGGTCGGGATCATCCGGCGGCGTGGAAAAACAGTAAATCCAAGGAGAGGAAACATACAATGTTATCCAGGGAGAAATCGGCATGCAGAGAGGAAAAAAGATGAGAGCAGAAAAAAAACAGATGCGTATATTTGCCGGTCTGCTGGCGCTTTTGTCTGTGTGCCTGACTGGCTGTGGACGGCTGGAGATTGAGGATCGGGCATTTCCGCTGGCGCTGGCGGTCACTCCGGCGCAGCAGTCCGGTCTGTATGAGTTTTCCTTTTTCTTTGAGGAGATGGATACGGAGGGCAGCAGCCTGTATCACAAGGAGGACGCAGTGGTGACTGCGGCGGGATATCCGCAGGCATTTACGCTGTTCGGGCGCGTGCAGGCGGCGGGGCTTGATGACAGCCATATGCAGGTGATCCTGTTGTCGGAAAAACTGTTGGACGACGAGGACTTTTTGAAATCCTTTTATCCATACTTTTTGAAGGAGCATCATTTTTCGTGGAATACAATGGTGTATCTTTTAGATGAACATTCCGTTGCCCCGGAGAAGCTGCGGGAGAGCACCGGAGGCAGAACAGGCACATATCTGCGGGATATGGCACAGAGCGATGAGCAGGAAAAGACGGCGAGCGTTCCGACCCTGGGTGACTTGTACAAGGAGTGGAACAATCGTGAAAAAATTCTGCTTCTTCCGGTATTGGCACACGATGCGCCGCCGTCTATAGACCATTACCGGATGCTGGTGCAGGGAGTGCCCGGCGAGACATTTTCTGTGGATGATGCGCGTATCCTGCAGTTTTTGCGCGGGGATCTGAAAAAAATGCAGCTGCAGCTTTCGGATGGAACGGTCGTCAGCCTTGAAAGTATCCGCCTGCGCCGCACATATGTACCGGCGTATAAGATCTGGCAGGTGAAGATCTTTATGGAGTGTGAGATCGAAAACCGTGTACAGACGCCGGCAACGGAGCGGGAGCGGATCATGGGCGAGAGTGAGCGCGTGCTGCGGAAACAGATCGGGCGTGTGGAGCAGTGGGCGCCTGTCATGGATGCAAATGGTCAGCTTGTACAGTCGCAATATGAGATCAATCTGACCTGGATGGAATAGAAGCCTGCCAGGATGGTTACAATTTCCATAGAGGTATTGGAATCGTTTCGTGTCTTCACGGTTTCAACGCATCTCAGTGAAAAGAAATTTTGACCGGACAGGGAGGAAGGACGGATGAAGTTGAAAATAGAAAGAAGCGTGCTCAATCGGATCTTATTTTTTATATGCACACTGGTATTGATGGCGGGCTGTTATTCGCTGGCAGCAAATTATGTAAAGCAGCAGAGTGTGGAGGCAATCTCCGCAAAGGTGCTGCGCTTCCACGTGATCGCAAAAAGTGACAAAGAAGACGATCAGCGGCGCAAGCTGCTGGTGCGGGATGCCGTGGGCGAATGGATGAACCTGAAGCTGGTGAATGCCAAGGACAAATCGGAATGCGAGAGGATCATTGAGGAAAATAAAGAGCAGATACAGGCGATCGCAGAGCAGGTGCTGGCACAGGACGGTACGCCGGAGTCTGTACAGGTGCGGCTGGCGGATGTGGAATTTCCCGACAAGGTGTACGGCGACTATGAATTTCCGGCGGGCACTTACCGCGCGCTCCAGATCATCATTGGCGAGGGGGAAGGGCACAACTGGTGGTGTGTGCTCTATCCGAACCTTTGCTTTTCCGCGGAGGGCTATGATGTCACCGGGAATGGAGCGAAGGAAGAACTGTCAAAAGTGCTCAGTCCGTCTGAATATGAGATGCTGCTGAAGGAGCACAAATATAAGCTGGGATTCAAATATTTAAAGATTAGGTGATTTTTCATTTCGGATGTGTTATGATACCCATATCGAGATGAAATCAGTCATGATATGAATATCATATATGGGGTGAACATGATGAAAAAAAGAATCCTAAACACCGGCTTATTTATTGCGCTATTCCTCTTTGCGGGGCTTGTCATTTTCTTAGCCTGTAAACAGACCAATCAGCCATTTCTTGCGATGTCGCTGCAATTAAAGTTTGTAGGCGAATATAGTCAGAACGGGGGAAATTGGCAGACATTAGAGGAAGATACAGACCTGTCAGCCTTTGACGGAGATCTTGCACTGAGAGGAAGATTTGACCCGGAGCTGCCAGAAGGAGTCAGCGTCTATTTTTATCTGGACCATATCGGTATGAGTGTATCGGTAAATGGCGAGAATCCATACGAAGTAAGCAATGAAATCTATCCGGATGTGTGTGGTACGGGCTGGCAGGAGTGGATACTGCCTGCTATGTCAGAGAACGATGTGATTGAAATTCAGCTGCATAATCCCCACAGCTATGGAAATAAGGAGGCATACAGGGAACTGCTGGACTCCATCTATATGAGCGGCGCGACACAATTAAAACAACATTATGAAAAGGAAGAGATGCCGTATCGCTATTTTTGTATCTTTCTTTTCGTGGTATCCATTGCCCTCATAGGAACAGCCATCGGCTATTTGCTTTTGCATCTTCCAAACAGTGCGCTGCTTTTAAAAATGGGATTCATGTCTCTGCTCATGGCTGTGTATATGAATCTTGACACAAAAGACATTTTTCTGCGAAACGATCAGATGGTGTTCAATACATACATGAGACAGGTAGCCATGATGCTTGCAGCATTGCTGCTTACGGCAGGGACAATGGAATTGTTGCATGAAAAACGAAGGAAGATCGCACAGATCGCAGGGTATGTGCTCATGCTTGCGAATTTCATGTTTATGGCAATCCCGCTTGCCGGAGTAATGGGAATCTACGATACAGGTATTTATTGGGCGGCTATACAAGGGTTTGTCAGCCTGATACTGACCATATTGTGCATCATGGAAATAAAAAATAGCACGAAGCAGCAGCGGATCATGCTGCTCTGTGGGGTGGTGTTGCTTACGGTACTGATCGCGGAGCTTATGAATGGCAGGATGTCTCTGTGGAAGAACGGTGCCTGCATCAAGGCAGTCTTTGGCGTGCTGTTCGTGTTTTTGCTCATGTGGGGGATCAGACAGGTGGCGGTCAACTATCAGGCCTCCATCCGCGCAAAAAAGCTGGAGAAAGAACTGAAAGAGAACCGGATGAGCCTTGCCATGAGTCAGATACAGCCGCACTTTATCTATAACTCGCTCAATTCTATCTATCATCTGTGTGAGAAGGATGTAGAGATGGCGCAGCAGGCGATCGGCGATTTCTCCGATTATCTTCAGCAGAGTCTCCGTGTGGTAGACCGCACGACACTGATCTCCTTTGAGGAAGAATTAAAGCACGTAAAGACATATTTAAAGCTGGAGCAGCTTCGTTTTGGCGAAGACTTACATGTGGTGTACCATATCGGGTGTACAGACTTTATGCTGCCGGCTTTGTCTGTGCAGCCGCTTGTGGAAAATGCGGTAAAGCATGGCATCTGCCAGAAAGAGGAAGGCAGCGGAACGGTTATACTTACTGTGAAGGAATGCCCGGACTGCTATGAGGTGATTGTGTCAGATGATGGTGTGGGGTTTGTTCCCGGAATAGAAGCGAACGGGGAGGGATCCCATGTAGGTATCCGGAATGTACGACAGCGGCTGGATATCATGTGTCACGCCACACTGGAAGTTCAGAGTGAACCGGGAAAAGGCACTACATCAAGAATCCGTATCCCGAAGGAGGCAGACGCATGAACATACTGGCAATAGACGATGAGGAGATCGCACTGGAGGGGCTTGTTTCCGCCGCGAAAAAGGCAGAAGCCTCCGCAACCATATATAGTTTCCGAAAGCCAAAAGAAGCTCTTGAGTTCTTTCAAGGCACACCCTGTGAAGTGGCGTTGATAGATATACAGATGCGGAATATGAGCGGTGTGGAACTGGCAAAACAAATAAAGTTCATAAACCCTCATATCAATATTATCTTTGCGACAGGCTATGCGGAGTATATGAAAGATGCCTTTGAGATGCACGTAAGCGGCTACATGATGAAGCCGATCACAGCAGAAAAGGTAAAAATAGAGTTGGAAAACTTAAGATTTCCCATAAAGCCGGAGAGAAAAAAACGGGTACATATTCAGACCTTTGGGAATTTTGAGGTGTTTATCGACGGTCAGCCTGTAAAGTTTAAATATGATCTGACAAAAGAAATGCTGGCATATCTGGTCGACCGAAAGGGAGCATTATGTACCGGCGGAGAGATCATGTCATTGCTGCGGGGTGATAACTATTCATCCAGCTACTACCGCAGCCTGATCAAGGATTTGAAGGATACATTTTCAGATGCAGGCTGCGAGGGTGTCCTCATCAGGCAGCGGGGAAAGATCGGCATTGACCGGACGAAGGTGGACTGTGACTATTACGACTGGCTGGAGGGAAAGTTCTATGCGGTCAATCTCTACCGGGGGGAGTACATGGCACAGTACAGCTGGAGTGAGATGACCCATGGGGGAATCGAAATTACAACTTAATATAGAGCGGAAAACAAAAAACTTCGGTGGCAGAGGCTGCAATCCGAAGTTTTTTTGCATATCTTCAAAATATTTTGAAAATGTGTTCTTCCTCTGGCGGTTTGCAACGCTTTTGCAACGCTTCCTTTGGTACAATTCTCCTATATTTGAAAAAAAAGGGATCTATGTCAAAGATCAGGATGGTAATTACGAATGAACATTACAAATTTGGAACTAACACAAGCTACAATAGAGATATTTGCCGGGGTGATCTGCCTCCTGCTGGCAGTGATCATTCTGATGAACGGTGAAGTCAGAAACAGCTGGAAGCAGTTGAAATGGATGTTCCTTTCAACTGCGCTGATCTTTTTCTCAGAGGCGGCTGCATACATATTCAGAGGAAATACAGATGGATTCAGCCGGTTGATGACCGGAATCGGAAACTTTGTTGTCTTTTTTCTGAATCTGGTTCTGATCCGTCTGTTCATGGGTTATATGAATGAGCTGTTAAGTGAAAAAGGCGCGACTGCGAGCAAAATATATTACCGGATCGTGAACGCCTCCATTGTGTTGAACCTGATCATTCTGGTCACCAATGTGTTTACAAAATGGATGTACTATTTTGATGATGCAAACTATTATCACAGAAATACCGGCTGGTATGTGTATACCGTAATCAATATGGTATGTATTATGACAGCCAGTGTTATGAGCATTCACTATCGGCAATCTGTCAAAAAAACGATGCTGGCAGCGCTTTTATTTTATGCGCTTGAACCGGTGATCGCAATCATTGTACAGACGTTTATTTACGGGATATCGATCACGAATCTGGGGATCGCTGTCGCAATGTTATTCATGCTGCTGGCGTATCTGCTGGAGTGGAGTAAAACAAAAGAGATAAAACAACGAAGATCGCTGGACATCATGATCCTGTTTGTGATCATGACGATCATTATGAGTGCATCCATTTTTTCATGTATTTTTTCTATACAGAGAGTTTCTTCCAGGAATTTGAGAAGTGACAGTATGGTTTTGGCGCATATGGTCAGTGACAGTATTGAACGCGAATTTATCAAACCGATCATTGTTGCGGAGACCATGTCTAACGATTTTAGTTTAAAGCAATACATGAAAAAAAGCGGTGATGTTTCGGCGGAGTCAGTGGAAAAGAACGTGGCTGCTTATCTGGAGTCCATTAAAAACGGATTTGGCTACCAGATGGTGTTTGCAGTCTGTGACCAGTCAGGGGCGTATTATACTTATGACGGGATCAGCAAATATGTAGATCCGGAAAATGACCCGCATGATATCTGGTATAAAATGTTTTTGGATAGAAATCAGTCATATGATCTGGACGTGGACACGGATGAGGCGAATCAGTGGGCTTTATCGGTATTTGTAAATCAGGAGATCCTTGATGAAACCGGAAATCTCCTGGGCGTGTGCGGCGTTGGCGTGGAGATGAAGGAGCTGCAGAGACTTATAAAAAGGTATGAGATCAAATATAACCTGAAAATTGATCTCATCGATCAGGAAGGACTTATTCAGGTTGATTCTGATGCAACGCGTATAGAACAGGATTATTTGGAACACGCTTATCTGACTCAGGTCGGTTCCGATGAATTCGTATATGAGGCCGGTTCCGGCTTCAGCCGTATGACAAAATATATGGAGGATCTTGGCTGGTATCTGGTTGTGGAGGATCGGAATCCGAATAAGATCAATGTGATCGAGATTACGGCTGTAAGTATCATCATTTTTGTGGTCGGTCTCTTGATGATGGGGATCGTATTTTTTGTTATGTCCATGCGTGAACGAAACGCATTTAAAGAGCTGACCGAAAGAAGAAAAATCTCATTGACAGACGATATGACCGGACTTTTTAATCGTCGTGCCTTTGAAGAGGACTGCGTAAACCTTTACACACAGGGAATGTTAGATGACACCATTATCATGATGATGGATGTAAACGGATTGAAGTCTGCCAATGATAACTACGGGCATCAGGCGGGTGACGAGCTGATCATCGCAGCAGCAAAATGCATCCAGACAGCTGTAGGCACACTTGGTAAGGCATACCGGATCGGTGGTGATGAATTTGTGGTATTGCTTTTGGGTAAAGAGGAAAAGCACAGGGATGTGCTGAATACGCTGGAGCGGCTGGTTGACAGTGCAAAATGCAGCTATCCGTGTACACTTTCGATTTCGAAAGGTGTGGTCGTGTGCAAAGAGCATCCGAAGCTTTCCTTTGGCGAGCTGAAGGCTCTGGCAGACAAACGGATGTATGCGGATAAGGATGACTATTACAGGCGCAGTGGAAAGGAACGCCGAAAAATATAGGAGCGAAATAGAGGTTTTATTTTAATGTAAAATAAGCCCAGAACCCTAAAAAGTAAAATAGAGTTTTCAATTGACAGAAAATCCGTTATACTAACTGTATGTGGTTAGTATAACGGATTTTTTTCGGGAGGTGGCGCATGGCAGGGAACGTAGCGATCGGAATGCAGGATTTTGAAAAAATACGAAGTGGAAATTATTTTTATGTGGATAAGACAGATTTTATCAGAGAATGGTGGGAGAGCGGAGACGATGTGACGCTGATCACCCGCCCGCGCCGTTTTGGAAAAACGCTGAATATGAGTATGACAGAGAAGTTTTTCTCCGTAGATTATGCAAACCGGGGGGATCTGTTTGAGGGACTGTCCATCTGGCAGGATGAAAAATACCGTGCACTGCAGGGAACCTATCCGGTGATCAGTTTGTCTTTTGCCCGGGTAAAGGAGACGAACTACGGAGATACCCGTGAGAAAATCTGCTCTATTTTGAGAAATCTTTATATAAAGTTTTCTTTTGTAAAAGACAGCGAAGCGCTGACGGATGCAGACAGAGCGTATTTTGACCGGATCTTAGCAGTAGAGATCAGCAATGTGGATGCGACCTCGGCACTCTACCAGCTGTCTGATTACCTGTACCGCTATTATGGCAAGAAGGTCATCATCCTGCTGGATGAGTATGATACGCCAATGCAGGAGGCGTATGTGAATGGATTCTGGGATGAACTGGTTGCATTTACCCGTAGCATGTTTAATTCTGCCTTCAAGACCAACCCGTGGCTGGAGCGCGCCATCATGACAGGTATCACACGGGTCAGCAAAGAGTCCATCTTTTCTGATCTGAACAATCTGAAAGTGGTGACAACTACTTCTGAC
>JALFNQ010000080.1 GCA_022773965.1 Lachnospiraceae bacterium | reverse complement strand
AAAGGTAGTGGCAATACACTCCAGTTGAGTAGTCAAGCTACAGGAAAAAATCAAAAGTCCATAGTATCTGAATTGTATTGAACCATGATATTAAAAGAAAGGAAAGTGTGATAATTAACTTCCTAATTATCATACAAGGAACAAATGGGATTTTTTACAGAGAATGAAGTAAACACGTTTGACTTTGGAGAGGCGCATATTGCAGAGCTGCGCTTTGGACTGGGTTCTTTTTATATGTTATTGGATAACGTGAAGATCTTAGAAAATAACAGCCGCAACCGGGATGTGCGCACAATGCGGACAAATGGTCTGAGCTTTCGGGTCATGGAGCCGCAGATTGTTGCGGTGACAGAGGAAGGATGCAAAATTTATAATGCAGATGGTGTTTTGCAGCAGGAAGTGCCGGATCGGGTAGTAAGTCCAGAGGAGTATGCCTCACTTTGTAAAGAGCTGGAGGATGCTGTGATCTACAAGTCAGAAAAAACGGGTGATACCTACCGTATTTTTATTGATGGTGAAGAGCATGAATATGTACTTGAAGTGAAGGGAAGCGGTGACAGCGAGGAATGGGAGCGCTTTATGAACCTTGCCGAGATATAACATGATTGTTGAAAAGGTACGAAACAGTTACGAATATTTTTCCTTTATTTGCAGATAATACTAGCACACTCAGAGCAAATGGAGGAAACAAAAAGCATGAAAGCAACAGGCATTGTCAGAAGAATCGATGATTTGGGGCGGGTGGTCGTACCAAAGGAGATCCGCCGGACACTTCGGATTCGGGAAGGAGACCCGTTAGAGATCTTCACGGATCGGGAAGGGGAGATCATTCTGAAAAAATATTCGCCGATCGGGGAACTGAGCCAGTTTGCAGGGCAGTATGCGGAGGCGATGGCGCAGACCACCGGCCATCTGGTATGCATTACAGATCGCGATCATGTCATCGCGGCTTCCGGAGCGGGAAAAAAGGAATTTGAAGGAAAGCCGATCAGCCGTGAGCTGGATGAACTGATGGAGGATCGTGGGACACTGGTAGCGAGTAGGGACGAAAATAATTTTATTAAGATCACGCTGGATGATGGTGGCGCATATGTCACACAGGCGATCAGCACGATCATCTGTGAGGGTGATGCCATTGGCTCCGTGATTCTTTATGACAAAAATGAAAAAAATCGTATGGGAGAGACAGAAAATCAGCTGGTGCTGATCGCTGCGGGATTTCTGGGAAAGCAGATGGAACAGTAACGCGAAAAAAGTGTCCATTTTTTATAAAAGCTCTCCGATTTTCAAAAAACCCCTCTTTTTTCTTTCATTTTACCGTATAACTAAGTATAATAGGAACGGTAAATGAAAGTAAAAAGGAGGGGATTTTTTATGGCGGATGAGGATGCGCCGGATGGCATTTGACTGTAGCGTGGCAAACACTGATCTTATCATTGATCAGAACAAATATTAAAAAGAGATTTAAGAAATTATGGGAAGAAATAAGAAAAAAAAGAATAACAGGAAGCTGAAGGTGATCCTGGTTTCGCAGATCATCCTTCTGACACTTATTTTAGGTGCGCTGGCATTTTACTTTTTTGGCGGTTATGCGAAAAAGATCAAAGATCTGCGCATGGAGGCAGAACAACTGGTCAGCACCTCTACGGAGGAGAGCTTCCGGGCTTCACAGACCAGTGTGGTTTATGATGTTAATGGAAAAGAGATCTCTGTCGTAAAGGGTGAAAAAGACAGCTACTATTTGACATATGATAACATACCGGAGGGTGTCAAAGCGGCAATTGTCAGCATTGAGGATAAGAAGTTTTACAAGCATCATGGCGTGGATTTCAAGGCGATCGTCCGTGCGGGAGTTGCAATGCTGAGAAATCAGAAGATCACGCAGGGCGGAAGTACGATCACACAGCAGCTGGCACGTACGGTCTTTCTCTCCAATGAGAAAACCTGGGAGCGAAAGGTGGAGGAAATGTTTATTGCAGTGGGGCTGGAGCAGCGCTACAGCAAGGAACAGATTCTGGAATTTTATCTGAACAATGTGTACTTTGGCAATGGATATTATGGGATCGAGGCAGCAGCCCGTGGATATTTCAGCAAAGGAGTTGCCGAGCTGGATCTGGCAGATCAGGCATTGCTGTGCGGAGTACCCAATAATCCAACGGTTTATGACCCGGTTGAAAATCCGCAAAATGCTGTTTCACGCCGGGACCGCATTTTAAAGCAGATGTATGATGACGGAAAGATCCTCTGGGATACTTATGAGGAACAAACGAGTAAAACACTTACTCTCAAACGTCCAAAGCGGAAAAAATATGATTATGTAGAGACATATACCTACTATTGCGCAACGCGAGCTCTTATGGAGCAGAAGGGATTTGTTTTCCAGGAGGATTTTGCGGATGAGGCAGAGAAGGAGGCGTACGAGTCTGCTTACGATGAAATGTACGCGGACTGTCAGAAATCACTGTTTACCGGTGGATACCGGATCTATACATCCATCGATCTGAACATTCAGAAAGAACTGCAGGCATCAATTGATGAGGGTCTCACAGCTTTTACGGATACTACGGATGAGGGTGTCTACAAGCTGCAGTCTTCCGGTGTATGCATTGATAATGAGACCGGCCGGGTAACTGCAATCGTGGGTGGCAGAAGTCAGGATTTTGATGGATATACATTAAACCGGGCTTACCAGAGCTTTCGCCAGCCGGGCAGCTCCATCAAGCCGCTGATCGTGTATACGCCTCAGCTGGAGCGTGGCTATACGCCGGATTCTATCGTAAAGGATGAGAAATTTGAGGGAGGACCGTCGAATTCCAATGGAAGATATTCCGGAAATATTACCTTGCGCTATGCGGTCGAGCAGTCGAAAAATACGATCGCATGGAAGCTGTTTGATGAATTGACACCGGAAGTCGGTCTGGGCTATTTAAAAGAGATGAATTTTGCAAAGCTGGATGCGCGGGATGAAGTACCTGCAGTTGCATTGGGTGGATTTACCTATGGAGTATCAGCGGTGGAGATGGCCAGCGGCTATGCAGCGATCGAAAACGATGGTGTTTATCGTCAGCCGACCTGTATTGAACGTATTGAGGACGCAGATGGAACGATAATATACGAGGCGGTGGAAAATGGAAAACAGGTTTATGAGCAGAATGCCTCTCGTATGATGACGGATATCTTAAAGGGTGTCATGACAGCCGGAACCGCGCGGGGACTGGATCTGGGCGAGATGCCATCCGCGGGAAAGACAGGAACGACCAATGATCATAAGGATGGCTGGTTCTGCGGCTTTACGCGCTATTATACCACTGCAGTCTGGGTGGGTTATGATGCTCCGCAGGAGATGAAAGATCTGTCCGGCGCAACCTATCCGGGACACATCTGGCAGGATTTCATGAAAAAACTGCATGAGACAAAGGAACCACTGGATTTTATGCCCTATGTCAGCTATAATGATAGTACACATGTAGCAGAGCCGGAGCCGGAGGAACCGACAGAAGAAGAGCCCCAGCCGGAAGAACCGGTAGAGATTCCGGGCGAGGTGGAGGAGCCGGAAACACCGGAAGAGCCACAGGAGCCGGTGGAGATCCCGGGTGATATCGAGACCGTGGAACCGGAAGAGCCGCAGGAGCCGGATGAGGAGGAAATCATCGAGCCGGAAGAACCCACGGAGCCGGAAGAACCACAGGAGCCTGACGAGGATGAGGACGAGGGTGACGGCGATGTGATCATAATCGACTGATAAGGAAGAGGATAAGGAGAAAGAGATGAAAACATACGGATTTGGTGTAGACATTGGAGGAACGACTGTAAAACTGGGCTTATTCCGTACAGATGGAGAGTTGTTGGACAAGTGGGAGATCCCTACCCGCAAGGAGGATGGCGGCTCCCGGATATTGCCGGACGTGGCAGACTCCATCAAAGCCAAGCTGGAAGAAAAAGGCATTGATGGTGCGGATGTACAGGGTATCGGAGTCGGTGTTCCGGGACCTGTGACGCCTGAGGGTGTCGTTCGCAAATGCGTGAACCTTGGCTGGGGTGTTTTTAACGTAGAGGAAAAATTATCAGAGCTGACCGGTTATCCTGTCAAGGCGGGTAATGATGCAAATGTTGCAGCTCTTGGCGAGATGTGGCAGGGAGCAGGAAAAGGTGCAAAGAGTCTGGTAATGGTTACTCTTGGAACCGGCATCGGCGGAGGCGTGATCATTGACGGACACATTGTTGCAGGAGCGACCGGTGCAGGTGGTGAGATCGGACATCTTCCGGTCAATGATCAGGAAACACTTGTATGCGGCTGTGGGAAAAAGGGATGTCTGGAACAATATGCGTCTGCGACCGGTGTAGTTACGCTTACAAAGCGGGTACTGGAGGCTTCTGATGAGCCCAGCAGTCTGCGTGAGCTGACAGAGCTGACCGCAAAGGATACGTTTGATGCGGCAAAGGCGGGAGATGCACTGGCATTGGAGGTACTGGAGCAGTTTGGGCAGATTCTCGGAAAAGGTCTGGCTACGATCGCCTGCGTTGTGAACCCTGAGATGTTTGTTATCGGTGGTGGCGTGTCCAAGGCAGGAAAGATCATCACAGATGTAGTGGAAAAATATTTTATCCCGAATACGTTCCATGCATGTCGTGAGGCACAGTTTAAGATGGCTGAATTGGGCAATGATGCGGGAATTTATGGCTGTGTGAAAATGATTTTGTAAAAAAATAAAAAAAAGACTAGACAAAAGTCAAAATCCATGCTATTATAATCTTCGCTGTGGTGCTTACGCACGGCGGCGAAGATGGCAGGATTTCAGATCCGCACTTCGATGCGTGGCTCAGCTTGGTAGAGCGCTGCGTTCGGGACGCAGAGGTCGCAGGTTCAAATCCTGTCGCATCGACTTCCTTGCAGAGTTCATAAAAGAGATGCCTGTACAGGAATAATCAAATAACGATGCGTGGCTCAGCTTGGTAGAGCACTACGTTAGGGACGTAGGGGTCGCAGGTTCAAATCCTGTCGCATCGATTTTAATTTCATCATGCAAGCAGATTGTTTGCATTTCATATAACTGTTCTGTGGCCATCTGCCACAGATTTTTTTGTCTATTTGTACAGGTATGAAATAACTGGAAAACTTTGTAACAAAATAAGAAAAAACGTGTCATTCAGGATGGAGGGAGAAATCATTTCCCTCCATCTTTTGCCCCACAGAAAAATTTGATGCAGTAAAGTGATGATCGAACGCAATTGTGAAGGTGCACAACAGTTACGATTGTATCATCATTGTCAGGGAGCCGGACAGTCAGAGAGGAGAGCATATGTCGGATCAGGAAATTATAGAGTTATATCTGGCGAGAAATGAAGATGCAGTGAGAAAAAGTGAGGAAACCTATGGCGCTTACTGTCATACGATCGCTTACCGGATCCTGCAGGATGATGGAGAGGCAGCAGAATGTGTCAACGATACATGGTTTCAGGCATGGAGGACAATCCCGCCTACGATTCCCAATCAGTTGGGCGCTTATCTTGCAAAGATCACCCGAAATCTGTCGTTAAACCGTTATCGAAAAGCACATCAGAAAAAGCGTGAGGCAGACCGGGTCGCTGTTTGTCTGGACGAGCTGCAGGAATGTGTGTCCGGTGGCATGACTCCGGAACAGGCGGCAGAGCAGAGCTATCTGGGACAGGTGATCAGCGATTTTCTGCGCGGATTATCAAAGGAGGAGCGCATGATGTTTGTGCGGCGCTATTTTTACATGGACTCTGTCGCCGAGGTGGCGGAGGCGTTCGGTTATAGTGAGAGCAAGGTGAAAACAACGATGTTCCGGTGTCGAAAAAAGCTGCAGGAGATTTTGAACAGAGAGGAGATCTGTGCATGACAAGTGAAGAATTATTAAAAGCAATTGGCGATATTGACGAGGATCTGATCGCAGAGGCGGCAAAGCCCCATACAGCACCTGCCGTGTCGATGGAAACATATAAAAAAACGAGGAAAAAAAGGTGGAAAAAAGCCTTTGCCGGGATGGTGGCGGCGGCAGCGGCGATAGTGATCCTGCTTCCGAATCTGAGTATGTCCATCGCGCATGCATGGGAAAAAATTCCGGTGCTTTCTACGATCGTGAAGGTTGTTGTATGGCGTGATTACCATGTGGAGGAAGGTCGTTATGAGGCGGATGTATCAGTGCCGAAGGTGAAGATAGAACCGGAGGAGAGTGCGGATGACGCGGTAAAGGAGCAGTTGCAGCACGCCGCAGATCAGATCAACGCTTCTGTGGAAGAACTGACAGACCGGATTATCGCGGAATTTGAGGCAGGACTAGAGCGGGATAAGGATCTGCAGGGGGCTGACAGTATCTGTGTGGGACATGAGATCGTAACTGACAACGACCGGTATTTTTCCATGAAAGTATGGGTTGTAGAAGAAATGGGCAGTAGTTATGAGCAGGATCATTATTACACGATCGATCGCAGAACCGGAAACATCCTGACACTGGCAGATTTGTTTGACGATGACACTTATATCGAAACGATCAGTGATGAGATCAAGCGTCAGATGCAGGAGCAGATGGATGAAGATGAAAATGTCTACTACTGGTTGCACGATGAGGATATCCCGGAATGGAACTTTAAGCAGATTCCAGAGGATCAGAGTTTTTATATTACGGACGAAGGAACCCTGAAGATCTGCTTTAATGAAGGCGATGTGGCGCCGATGTATATGGGATGTGTGAGCTTTGATATGCCAAAAACGATCTGGTGCGAGGAGTAAATGTTCACATTTACGTCACGTACCTCACTGTAGGGCGTGGAACCGGCATGTAAAGGAGCCAATGCTTCCCTGCCGTGCCGTCAGGCATATGAAAATGCAGGGAAGCATGTGACTTCAAAAAATGTGTCTTGCATGATATATCCGATTCGGGTATGATAGGCTGGTAAGCAGTTGATGCTGACAGACAGGGGGCGTGGCTTTTGTCTGTTGGTTTTATTTATGAAACAGCGGAGAATATCATGGCAGACAAGAAATGGAAGCTGGGAGATCTGGAATTTGACAGTGAGCAGGAATATCTGGACGCTTCTAAGGATTTAAAGAAGATCAAGTCAATTATGGAAAAGCACGACATCACAAAGCCCGCGGAGGCAAAGGCCGTGCTGAAGGAGATTGCGGACAAACCGGTGTTTGTTTCATCCTATGGTCTGAAATTTGTGGAAAAGCTGGAAAAGACCGTAGCAGGAGCGAAGGAGATGCAGACATCGTCTGCATCGGATGAGAAAAAGGGGCGTACCGCCAAAAAAAAGAAAGAAAAAAAGGTACATATCATTACAAAGCGGAATATTGTGATCGGCGCAGTGATCATCGCCGTGCTGATAGCGGCGAAGTTTGCAGTTCCCTTTGTGATGCCGCAGCTGGCAGTACAGGAGGATGAACAGAAAGAAAATGTGCATCGAAATCTCGTCTTAGCCTACGCGAAAAATCAGGTGGAACTGCAGAACAGCTTTTACAATTATTATAAAAATGTACTGGGTGAGGAGGAGGAAGCGGCGTTGGCAGATGCCAACGGTCAGCTGGCAGACGCCTATTGTATGAATCTGGCAGATGAAAATGTTTCTGCTTATTCTGACGAGCAGATCGAGGAAATTTATGTGAAGCTGATCACAGCGGGTGAGCTGGTGAATAACAGCTTTAACGAGCCCCAGGCGATCACGGAGCTGAAGGCAACGATCGCAAAGTCTGCAGCAGCCGGCATGGGAAGCGGTAACGAGGATCAGCAAGCAGCTGGCGAGGCGCCGACGGATGGCAGCAGCAAGGTCAGTCTGGTCAACAAAATGATGGATTATCAGCAGCGGACGGCTGCGCAGCTAACTTATAGCTATTGTCAGTTTGATTTTTCCGATGCGGACGTGAAAGAGTATGTGGCAGAGGATATGGAAAAAATCTTTGGACATGTCATTTACGATATGAAACTTTCCGACAGTGAAAAACAGGCCTACTATGACGCGTTTTTGGAAGCAGGATTTTTTGATGGAAGCACGTTGAACAGGCTTGGAACCAATCCTACCTGGCATAATCTGCCGGATCTGACACCAACGATCAAGCGAATCTATGCCGATGGCTCAGATGAGCAGATCTCCTGTTCCCAGCAGACGCTGGCACCCGTGGCAAGCGTGGCCTATGAGCTTCATGAGGGAGCGAAAAAAGGGTATCTGATCCTGCGTGGGAATGGCACAGGCATTGGTTTTGTGCAGGATGATGACGGAAATTCGGTGACAACGCAGGGCGATTTTTTCCTGAACTGGAACGGGAAGGTTACCAGCGGGGAGTGGTATTATAACAGCTCGCAGATCGGCTTTTTGGTGAATGACCAGAAGGATGGCGGCATACAGTATGTGTATGATCTGGTGTATTAGGTAAAATTGAATCAGAAGAGGTGGTCAGAGAGCTGGCTGCCTCTTTTTTAGGTATAGGGTTATAGTTAAAAACCACTGGACACCTGCATGTATTCATGATAAAGTTAGAAATAAGCAATGGTCGGATTTTCAAAAATAGTTTTATGAGGCTATTATCTTATATACGTGGTGGCAGATTGCTATCATGATCATCTAGATGTATTTTCAGAAGAAACAACTCTTGCTTAAATTTCCAATTAACAAAATGACTAGGGCAGGAGATGTGGATCGAGTGTAAGCCCATTGGCACTCCTGCGTACAAAGGAGGAATGTGGATGGGCAAAAGAAAACAGAGAACAAAAACAGAGAAAAGAACGGCAGGAATAACAGCACAGAATAAGGATGTAGTGTCTAAATGGTTCGGTGAAACGATGAAAAACCGCTCATTATCGGTATATGGGGTTGATGTACCTAAAATCATAGATGTGCGATCAACGAATCTTCCTGCAATAGAGACAAACGAAAAGCGGATGGATAATCTGTTCTTGCTGGAGGACGGAAGCTATGCGTTGTTGGATTATGAGAGCAGCTACCGTGTTGGCAACAAGCTCAAATATGCAGGATATGTATTGCGTATGCTGCGCAGACTGCAAAAAGAAGGAATCAATATTGCGGATCTCAGGATCCGGATCATTGTAATTTATACGGCAGATGTAACACGCTCCCAGACAAAGGATACTTTACATGTGGGAGATCTGATCATTTGTACAACAGAGGGATTCTTAAGTGAGATCGTATCTGATGAAGTGAAGACGCGCATTCAGCGGAAGATAGAGCAAAAGCAGTCGCTAAATGACAGGGATCTGATGGAATTGATCATCTTACCATTGACCTATAAAGGCAAAGAAAATCAGCAGAAAGCGGCATATGAAGCTGTTTGTCTCGCAAAAGAGATTGAAGATGAGGCTATGCAGGAAATGGCGCTGGCAGGAATCTTAAGTTTTTCGGATAAAGTTATCGATAAAGAACTGGCAAACGAGATCAGGAGGTGTCTGAGTATGACAAAGGTAGGAGCAATCATTGCAAGGGAAATGGAAGAGAGCGAAAGACGGGGAGAAAATCGAGGAAGAATGGCTGGAATTGCGGAAGGACGAGTGTCATCACTGCTGACGGTGCTGTCCTTAAAAGGAGAAATTCCTGAACAGCTGGAACAAAAGATACAGAAGCAGAAAAAGAGTGAATTGTTGGATAAGTGGTTGAAAATTGCGGTAGCGGCACCGGATGTGGAAACATTTGAGGAACAGATCATGCAGAATTGAATCATGGGAGGTGGTCAGGGAACTGGCTGCCTCTTTTTTTAATTGTACATATGTTGAAAAGTCACAAAATATTTTAAAAATGCTATAAAGTTCGTGTAAAAACAGCCGAAATATAATGAAAGCGATACATGGGATAGGTCTGCGAAATTCTAGAAAATTGTCAGATAATATCCGTTTAAACATATAATTATTACACAATAATCGTGCAATGGATGCGCGAATCAAACCAATCGAAAGGATGGGCGGGGATTATGTACAAGGATGTCAAGAAAAAACTATTAGCGGTAGCATTGTGTATCTGTATGGTGATCGGTGCAGTGGAGGTTGTACCGCGGGTAAAGGCTGCTGCGACGGCAGATGGGAATGGGTATTATCCGATAACGGTTGGGTATAAGACTGCAACCGGTTCTGAGCAGGTGCGTGTCAAATTGGCTACAGCTACGTCTTTGGGCTTTAAGAATGCACCTTATGAGCCAATGATCGCGGATGTGATAAATAGTGAAAACGTGTCTATTAAAGGATCATTTCAATCAAAGATGGCAGTAGTCAATAATGGGGATAATGTAAATGTAGGATCTTTCTATTGTAAGCTTGTGCCTACCAGCGATAGTAAATATGCGACTATTGATACAGAAGAAAATTTTATTGAATTTCATATCACACCGGTAAAGATTGCTGACTTGATTATTGATACCGGTTCAACGGATAACCTGGTGTTAAAGTATTCGGATTCTGGTGTGAAACCTACTTTTGTCTCAGTAGAAGCCAAATTAGATGATTCTGTAGGAACGAGGATACCTCTTGATGTGACTCAGTATGATGCAAGTGACATCAGGGATGTGGGAAGGAATTTATCGAGTACAGTTCGTATAAAAGACAATAAAAATTTTAGTAATGAAAGTGACATTACCAAAGAGGTTAAATGTGATGTAGCGTATGATCTGGGTGATTCACGATTTATGAAATTGAATGAATCAACTTTAGCATATACAGGTAATGATTTGTCTGATGCTGTAACAATGAGTTTATTCGATGCTGCCGGAAATACGGTTATGTCGAATGCATCAAAAGCCACAGAAGAACTCACGGTTTACTTTAATGGTAGTATCGATCAAAGTGTGATAGATGCTACTACTTATACAATTGATGTGGTACCCGCCGGTGGAGAAGAAAAAGCGGTTTTGATTGGCAATAAATTGTATACTGGAAAATTTTCTACTCAGTTTACAGTTGGTCTTAAAACACCGGAAAGCATGATCGTAAATGCTTATGATGAAGATGCGAAGACAATGAAACAGCTGTCCAGTGACACAAGCAGCTATATGTATCGAATATCACTGAGTAAAGCGGATGAAAACGGAAATGTATACCCTTCTAATTTGCAAGTGATAGTAGATAATACAGAACTTACGCCGGAACAATATGATATTCGTTGTGTAAATAGTGTAGGTGTAGAGGAAGAACCGACAAAGGCAGGGCGATATACATTGTATATTACGCCAAAAGCGTCTACTAACTATACGGGGCAGGCGGTTGTTGTATATTATGTATATAGCAACCTGATGATAGAGAAAATCCGGCTTGAAAATGCAACTGCAAATGCAGATAAACTGGACTATATTGGTGAGGGCAGGAAAGTAGTCGAATTAGTAGTGAGAGATTCGTCTGGGAATCTATTAACGAAAGATACGGACTATGTGATCGAGTATTGGTATAAAGATGAAGAGTGGGTCAAGGCAGATGATTATGATGTAGATGAAATGACAACAGTTGGCGATAAGAGAATTGTTGTAAAGGGAATAAAATCATATGAGGGCGAGTCTGTTACATGGGATTATCAAATTTCCAGAGTTCATTTAACAGATTCTGCTGAGGCTGGAAATTTTGCATTGAATCTGGTTGATGGTACTTCTTTTGATTACACGGGTAAGGAGATCAAACCGAAATATGAATTTACATATTATAATTCTCCTATAGCAGAGGAGTATTATGATACATATTGGGACAATAATATAGAGGCGGGTACGGCTACGTTTACTGTACGGGCAAAAGCAACCGGTCCATTTGTTGGTAGCCTGGCAGTGAATTTTACAATTCGTGCTTTACAGCTTGACAGAGCGGAATGTATTGGTGATGGAATCAGTGCTGAGGCAAGTGAGTATAGTTATACTGGAAATGCTTTAGCACCAAAATTGAAAATTGGAGAATATTTATTAACAGAAGGCACGGATTATTCTGTGGTGTCTTATGTAAATCGAGATACAGGTGAGGAGCTGACTGAGGCACCGTCTGCACTTGGAAGATATAGTATGTCTATTACAACAGGTACTAATCGGAATCTCAAAGGTTCAAAAGAGATCATGTATGCAATTATTGAGCGTGATATCTCTAACGATGCAGGCGCAAGCTTCTACCTGAATGGTGGTACGACGGTAGAGTGGAATGGAGGAACTACAGAGCCGGAAGTGATCTGCGGTTCTATGACCATGGAAAAGGATACTGATTACACGGTGCGTTATGAGAATAATACAGCGCCGACAACAGATACTGTATCTGCATGTGCGATCATTACCGGTAAGAACAATTTCAAGAACGAGAAACGAATCTACTTTGAGATCACCAAACGAAAGATTAGTAATCCGAATGTTGTTATTACACCGAAGGTGACAGGAGCGGTTCCACCTTATAATGTGACCCTGGCGGTAAAGGATGAAGGAACTGCTGTTGAGAAAAAAACGCTGGTAGATGGAACCGATTATCAAATCACAAATGTTGTATATGAGACAGCGGATGATTACACCGGTCTGAGAAAGGACAGTTTAAATTCACTAGAACGTGCCGGAGTTTACACGATCACATTAGAGGGTCAGAAAAACTATGGAGATACGGTGGATGTCACCGTGGCATGTGGAACGAATCTTGCGAATGCGGAAATAAAGCTTGGTGTGGGAACCTTTACCTACAATGGAAAGGAACAGTATCCTTCTATTACAGTAAAGAGTGCGGATGGTAACAAGTCTACCTTTACACAGGGGGACGATAAAAATAACTCTGACTTTTATCCGGTGTTTACAAGAAATGCCAGTGATGATGCCCGTGTTCCGGATGGCTACGAGAATATTTATGCCGGCTGGGTGTATGTCAAGGCTGTCGGAAATACCAAAAATGGATACTATGGATCAACCGGCACGGCTAATTATGAAATCGGACAGCTGGATATCAGTTACTCAAAATCGTTGTATAAGGTGGACCTGACGGAGGATCCGGATAATCTGGGTACTGATGATGATGGAAGAGCGCACTTTGGTTTTACGAACCGGAGCATTTATCCGCAGGAGGTAGTAAAACAGTTCAAGAAAGACGGTGTTGATTATATTGCAGTTTCAGCGCCTGCGATTTTGACAAAGAATGTGGACTATACGGTATCTTACGGTGCCTTTGGTGATGACACATGTATCAGCAAGGGTACACACTGGGTATATGTGGATGGTATGGGCAACTTTACCGGAAGGATCGGATCAAGCTTTGTAATCGATTCGATTGGTATTAATAGTAAGGATATTACAGCGGACTTTGAAAATGTGGATACCTATGCTGAGGGTGTGCCGACTTTAATACTTACATTAAACGGTTCGCTCAAATTACAGGAGGGCGTTGATTATCAGGTTAACATAACGAGAGAGAAATCTGCGGGAGCTACATGGAAGGACACCTATGTGTATAAGATCACCGGAATGGGCAATTTTGCCGGTTCTTCTCGTGAGGAGAGACAGAAGGTCACACAGACGGTATTGAACCGTGCGGCGGACTTCAAGAATCCAAAGGAACGGGAAGTGTATATCGCGGAGGCAAACTGGGATTATAATGAATTGTTGCTGCCGTCAGATCAGCCGCTTTTGCCTACGCCGTCCGGATTTACAATTACTTATCTGAGAACGGATGGTACGACTTATAATCTGAGTAGTGGAGAAGATTTTGAGGTTACATCTTTTGTTCCCACTATGAAGCCGGGTACCGGAAGCACAATGGTTGTACAAGGTATCGGTGGTTTTAGCGGCGAAGTAACATTTGATGTGAACCTGTATACAGATATCAATAAGGCAGAATTTTTAAGGGATGAAGAAACAGGGGATTATGCTAGCGTGCTGAGTCCGGGAGGCAGTGTCCCTATCGGTGAACTGTCGAAAGCGATCAGTGATAACCGTTTGTCTGAGCTGGTAACATTTAAGAATATCTGGCCGGATGAAACCGGTGGTGTCATTGATACGTCCTGCTATACGGTGTCTGTTCCGAATGGATATACGCCACAGATTGGTAAGGTAACATTAACGATCGCCGGAAACAGGGACAAATATTATGCTGGTTCAAGAACGATCACCGTTTCCGTGACGGGTCAGTTAGATGAAGAAACGACCACAGTTGAAATTGGTGATAATAATCTTGTACCCTGGCAGGGGCAGATTGTGACACCGGGCGCAGTGAAGGTGCAGGTAGTAGTCGGAACGGAACGTTTGACTGGTGGATATATCGATGTCGGACAGCAGATCCCTGATGATTGGGACTATACGGTGACATTTACGAACAATAGCGGTATCGGACTGGCGACAGCCACCATTACCGGAGTAAATACTTACAGCGGAACCGTGACGCAGACTTTTAAGATCACCTGTTCCATGAGTGATCTGACGATCCAGATGCAGGATAAGGATGGTAAATGGGGACTATACGATGGTGGAAGTCCGGAATATTTATACAGGATCGATACAGAAAAAAATAAGCCTGCTATCAAATTGTACTATTCTATGAAGGATGGCGAGCTGCGTGAGGTGGCAAAAAGTTATTATAGTATTGCATATAGCGGCTATGAGAGTGCGGGTAATGCCAATATTGTGATCGGTGAATCTGAAACGGATACCTATCAGGGCATTTTGCTTGGGACAAATCGTGTTGTCAACTATGTGCTGACAGAAATTCCGCTGGATACAGTAACGATTGAGATCAGCAATCCGAATCCGACATTTACCGGAAATGAGATGACGGCAACAGATATCGGACTGAAGCTGACTTATGGAAGCTATGAGCTGACCGGATTGGATTACACGCTGACCTTTAAGGATGCGGTCAATACGGATGATGTAGATGGAAAAGCGGCACGCGTTGTCATCTTCGGAAGAGGAAACTTTGATGGAACGGTAGAAAAAGAATTTCATATTGCTCCGTTGCCGATCGGTTCGACTGATGATATCAATGCATATGCAAAAAATCTGATTTATACGGGAAACGAGGTTGCACCGGAAATTACGATCAATCAGGTAACGGGAAATATCCGGACATTAAAGGAAGGTATCGACTACAAGATCATCAAATATCTGGATGCCAGCAAGACGATGCAGAGCGAAACTCCATTCTCAGCGATTGGAACTTATTATGTCCGCGTAGAAGGCCTGGGCAATTACCGGTCTGTAAATCCTTATCGTGACATTGAATACATGATTGAACAGCGTGACATGAAAGATGGCGTAGAGGTCACTTTTGTCAATTCAGAGGATTATACGGTTATCAATGGTGTGCCGCAGTGCACGTATAATGGCAAAGAGCAGCAGCCGGGTATACAGGTTACCTATAATAATAAGACCTTAAATGGACCGGACGACAAGAATCCTGAGTACAGTGTAAAATATACGGATAATGTCAATGTAGGTAAAGCAACGGTTACAGTTACCGGTCTTAACAGCTTTTCCGGAACAAAGACGGTAAACTTCTCTATCCAGCCTAAGGATATTACGGGTGAGGATATGGTTTATCGCGACAGCGAGGGTAATGCATTCAAGGATGAACAGGTCTTTGAGTGGACGAAGAGTGCAGTCAGACCGGAAATCATTATCCATGATATGAGTATTGATACTGATCTGGAACAGAGTGAAACGGAAACCGGAGATTATCAGGTGAAATACGAAGATGATAATGATGATGATAGCACGCAGGTAAATGCCGGTGAGGTAACCATGACGGTTAAGGGTCAGGGTAACTATACAGGTACGAAAACCTACACCTATTACATCGGTGAGGATATCAGCAAGTCCTATACACTGATCAATGGAAAAAATACCGTTTCCACCGTATATAATGGTCTGGTACAGGCGCCAGAGGAAAAAGATATCACGGTTGTGTGGGGCGCATCCTCAGATCTGACCGATGAAAATAACGAAAAGCGCTATCAGATCGCATATTATAAGAACGATTTTTCAAAGGGAAGTCAGGTATCTCCCAGTGCGATCGTAGATGCGGCAACATACTACATTGCAGTTGTCGGAGTGCCTTCAAAGGGTACTTATGCAAAATCAAGTGTAGAAAACAGCTGTGCATACACGATTCTTCCGAGAAGTATTGCGCCGTCCTATATTTTAGTTTCCGGTTATGAGGGAACCTACTACTATACCGGACAGCCGATCCGGCCGACCGGTATCACTGTGGAGGATACGGATCTTCCTGTGGCAGGTAATACGTCACAAAAGCGTACCGTACAGCTTCGGAGCGGTGTTGACTATGTTCTTGACTATGCAAACGAGACACAGGCAGGAAAGGCCTCTATCATAGTGAAAGGAACGGGTAACTATACCGGAGAAAGAGCAGCATATTTTACGATCATCAGCAGTAATGCAGGTGGAAATAATACGTGGGATGGAAGCAGTGAGGGAACTGGAAGCATTTCCAATGGAACGACCACGATTGCTGCATCGGACATTCACCTGGGCTATGACAACAGCACCTATGAGTGCATGATGTATAATGGCTATGAGAGAATTCCGACTGTCAGCATCAATGGCATGGTTGCAAATGAATTTATCGTTACCGCAAGCAACAACGTCCGTCCGGGTATAGCGACTTTGACGATCACGGGAAGAGGAAACAATTTCACCGGAACGATCATTAAGAATTATGTGATCAAGGCTGATCTGTCATCCTATGGAACGATCGCAACGATTGCAGATCAGGTATATACCGGTTATCAGATCACGCCGCATGTGACGTTGACTTGTGGTGGAAATGTGCTGAATGAGGGTATCGATTATACTGTTTCTTATCTGAACAATACAACTGTTGGAAAAGCCACTGTCATGGCAACCGCAACCAGTGATTCCTACTATATCGGTACGGCGACCGGCAGCTTTAACATCAGTAATACCGCCGGCGGCATGGAGATTACCGGATACGGATCTGCTTACACTTATACCGGCTATCCGATCACTCCGGATGTGGTTGTCACGATGAATGGACGCATGCTGACCAGAGGAACGGATTATATCGTAACTTACAGTAATAATACGAATGTAGGAACTGCAAGCATGACAGTGACCGGTATCGGAAGCTTCTCCGGTACCAAGACGATCACTTATGCGATTGAGGCAAAGAATATTGAAAACTGTCTGACAACGGCAGTGGAAAATTACCAGTATACGGGAAGCACGTACACTCCGGGTGTGACGGTGACAGATTCATCAACCGGAAAAACGCTTGTGGCAGGTACGGATTATACGATCACGTACAGCAATAACACGAATCCGGGAACCGCATCGATTACAGTCACTGCCCTCAGCAAGAACTACACGGGAAGCAAGGTGATCCCGTTCAAGATCACTTCTGCTGCGGTAAGCGGCTTGCGCACCAGTAAGATCAAGAATAGCAGTATCAAGCTGGCATGGAGTTCACAGGATTACGCAGATGGTTATCAGATCTGTAACACCAATAACCGTGTCGTTGCAACAACGACCAAAAATAGTTATACTGTGAAGGGCTTGAACTCATGTACAACCTATAAGTTTAAGGTACGTTCTTATGTGGAGAATACGGATGGAACGATTTCCTATGGTGATTTCTCTACGGCAGTATCAGCAAAGACGCTGCTCAATACGCCGAAGCTGACTGTAAAATCCACCAGCAAGGGCAAGGTGACACTGACATGGACAAAGGTGTCAAAGGCAACCGGCTATGAGATTTTCTACAGCACGAAGAAGGATGGTATTTATACGCGTCTGAAGACGATTTCCAAGTCTTCTACCCGAAAGTATGTTGACTCAGGACTTGCAAGCGGTGAAAAGTATTACTATACCATTCGCGCTTATCGTACCGCAAATGGGGTAAAGACCTACAGCAACTACAATACCATCAAGGCGGTAAGAGTGAAGTAACAGCCGCCTTGGTGATCTGGAATGTGATTTGTAATGATGGAAAAAAGGAAATTCAGACTCGGTGATTACGAATTTGATACTTATAAGGAATATTTAGAGGCACAGGAAGATTTAAAAAAGATCGACCTGATCACAGAGGAGGTGGACATCAACGATGTTGATGTCGCCGCCCGCCTCTATACCAGGATTCGTAACAAAGAGATCGTTTTTCACAGTAAGATCGGCATCAATTTCTTTATGTATCTGTCAGATATTGTGGCAAACCACTCCATGGTGATGGTTGAGGAGAAGAAAGCGCAGGAGGATCTGAAAAAGAAAAACAGTAAACGGGCGAAGAATTACCGCATTGCAGGCGTGGCATGTGTGTTTGCGGCAGTTGCCTGTTTTGTCTATTTTGCCTATGCAGATTATCTGGAGGAGCAAAGCGCTCTGGAGATGAAGCGTTTGCAGAATATGCAGAATATGACCGGTCATTATATCGAAGAAGAAGATTTTTTGGAAGACCCTGACGAACAGATGGCAGATGCCCGGGATGAAGCGTCCGGGGATGAGAATGCCGGGAAAACAGAAGCGTCCGATCAGCCGGAGGCTTTACCTGAAATCTTACCGGAGTATCAGGAGATCTATGAGGAGAATAAGGATCTGGTGGGATGGCTGCAGATTGAGGGTACGGTGATCAATTACCCGGTGCTTCAATCTGATAGTGAGGAGGACAGCCAGTTTTACCTCACACACAGCTTTGCAAAAAAGAAGGACAAAAACGGTTCCCTGTTTATGGACTACCGCAATGATTTTGTGGATCGGGATACAAATATTATTATCTACGGCCATAATATGAAGAGCGGAGCAATGTTTGGCTCACTGAAGAAATATCTGGACAAGGATTATCTGGAAAAGCATGCCAGGATCCGTTTTGATACGATTTATGAGCGGGGGACATATGAGGTCATTGGAGCATTTTTGTCAGAGGTGAGTTATCAGGACGAGTATATGTTCCGCTATTACAATTTTTTGAATGCTAACAATGAATCCGAGTTTGAGGCCTTCTGCGTGAATGTCATGCAGCTGGATGCCTTGAAAAATACTACTTTAGACGCCGAATACGGTGATCAGCTGTTGACTTTATCGACATGTAGTAGTTATACTGAGGAAGGAAGAATGTTTATCCTTGCGAAACGTATAAAATAACGGATTCATTAGCAGTAGATGGGAGAGATGTATACCATGAACAAATTTTTCAAAGCAGTACAGCGCGTGAGCCTGTCGATATTGGTCGTTTGTGCCATGCTTTTGCCGGCAGATGTGGCGATGGCGTCTACGACAAATACCAGCACGGCGGGATTTACGATGAGTGGTACAACGGTGACCGGATATACCGGCAGCGGTGGGGATATCACGATTCCGGAGACGGCGACAGCTATCGCGGCGAATGCTTTTTCCGGAAAAACGAATATTACAACGGTGTCTATTCCATCCTCTGTGACGAGTATCGGAGACAATGCATTTGCAAACTGCACTGCGCTGACCTGTATTTCTGTACCGGGCAGTGTTTCCAGTATGGGAACCGGTGTGTTTTCCGGCTGTTCCAAAATGACTTGCACGAAGCTACAGGCTTCCATCAGCTCGATACCGAATCATACCTTTAGCGGTTGTACGGCATTGACGAGTGTAGCGATTGCATCTTCGATCAATAGTATCGGCAGCAGTGCATTTGAAAATTGTAAGAGTCTTGCTTCTATGGCAGTTCCGGCCGGGGTGACAACGATTGGCAATGGCGCGTTCCGGGGCTGTACGGGACTTTCAGGTATTTCCATTCCGGCCAGTACGAGCAGTATGGCTACGGATGCTTTTTCAGGCTGTACGGCGTTGACAACGATCAATGTGGCAGGTGGAAACGGTACTTATGCTTCGGATGGCGGATGTCTATATAATGCTTCTTATACAAAGCTGTTGATCTGCCCGCCGGCAAAGAGTTCAATTGCGCTGAATTCAGCGTTGCGTGTGATCGGTGGAAATGCTTTTAACGGTTGTACAAGAATCACAAGCGTCACTGTGCCAAGTGGTGCGACAAGCATCGAGGGTGGTGCGTTTAGTGGCAGCGGAGTCACAGAAGTCACGATTCCGAAAAGTGTGACGAGCATTGGAAACCAGTCATGGTCACCGGATGTGATCTATGGATACAGCAATTCGGCAGCTGAGGATTATGCAGCGGAGAACGGATATGTCTTTTATGCACTTGACGGTGAGAGTGGTGGCAGTTCTGATGATGATGCCACAGAGATTCAGACCGGAAATGCAAATTATGAGGATGATGATGACGAGATCGAAGATCTGACGATCGATGTGGCGGATGCAGGTGATCGCACAGGCGGAAGCAGTTCCGGTGGAAATAGTTCCAAGGGTAATATCAGCGTCGGTGGAAGCAGTTCCACAGGAAGCAGCAGCTCCAGCGGCAGTGGTTCGGTCAAAAATAGTTCTACAAGCAGCAAGACTTCCTCGAATACATCCGGTGCATATGCGTCCACAACCTCGAATGTTCATGAAGTGGACAATACACCGAAAACCGGAGATGGATTTGATCCGAAGTTTATGGTCTGTATTGCATTGTTCCTGATCGGCTGCGGGTGTTTCTTTCTTGCAAAGCGCAGGACAGAGTAGAGCAAAGGGCGATCGCAGATGAAAAATGAAATTTTATAAGCAACAACTTTCACGGGCGTATTTCCAAAATGAGAAATACGCCTAATTTTATTAGGTTTTTTGCATAAATTTAAGAATTATGTTGCGAAAACTTTTGTCATGTACTATGATAAAGTGCAGAGCGGCTTTTATAATGAGCCTAACGAAACTATCATAATTACAAAAGGAGATTAGATAATCATGAGCTATGTTGATGAAGTACTTGAGCAGGTAAAAGCAAAAAATGCTGACCAGCCGGAGTTTTTACAGGCTGTTAGCGAGGTTCTGGATTCTTTACGTCCTGTGATTGATGCAAATGAGGAGCTTTACAGAAAGAATGCAATCTTAGAGCGTATCACTGAACCGGATCGTCAGATCATGTTCCGTGTACCGTGGGTAGACGATAACGGACAGGTTCAGGTAAACAGAGGTTTCCGTGTACAGTTCAACAATGCGATCGGACCTTACAAGGGAGGTTTAAGACTGCATCCTTCCGTAAACCTGAGCATCATCAAATTCTTAGGTTTCGAGCAGATCTTCAAGAATTCTCTGACAACACTTCCGATCGGTGGTGGCAAGGGTGGTTCTGACTTTGATCCGAAGGGCAAATCAGACAGAGAGATCATGGCATTCTGCCAGAGCTTTATGACAGAGCTGAGCAAGTATATCGGAGCTGATGTTGATGTTCCTGCCGGAGATATCGGAACAGGCGCACGTGAGATTGGATTTATGTTTGGTCAGTATAAGAGAATCCAGGGAAGCTTCGAGGGTGTATTGACCGGTAAGGGACTTACCTGGGGCGGATCACTGGCTCGTACACAGGCTACCGGATATGGTCTGTTATATTTAACAAATGCATTATTAAAGGATCACAACATTGATATCGCTGGAAAGACCTGTGCAGTATCCGGATCAGGTAACGTAGCAATCTACGCGATCGAGAAGGCACAGCAGCTTGGTGCGAAGCCTGTCACCTGTTCAGATTCTACCGGATGGATCTATGATCCTGAAGGAATCGATGTTGCATTACTGAAAGAGGTAAAAGAGGTTAAGAGAGCTCGTTTAACTGAGTATGCAGCTGCAAGACCGTCTGCTGAATATCATGAGAAGAAAAACGGTGAGCACGGTGTATGGCAGTACAAAGTAGATCTTGCTCTTCCTTGCGCAACTCAGAATGAGTTAGATCTTGAGGATGCAAAGATGCTCGTTGCAAATGGCGTCATTTCCGTAACAGAGGGTGCAAACATGCCTACTACTTTAGACGCTACCAAGTATCTGCAGGAGAACGGTGTTCTTTTCGTAGGCGGTAAGGCTGCCAACGCAGGTGGTGTTGCTACTTCTGCCCTTGAGATGAGCCAGAATTCAGAGAGACTGAGCTGGAGCTTTGAGGAAGTTGACGGAAAGCTGAAAGGCATCATGGAGACAATCTACGCAAATATCAGCGATGCTGCAAAGCGTTACGGCGTAGAGGGCGACTATGTAGCAGGTGCTAATATTGCCGGATTTGAGAAGGTTGTAGATGCTATGCTCGCTCAGGGTGTTTGCTAATTAAGAAATTCTAAGATAAAGATTATATTGAGAAGTCCTGGAAATGCTGTGTTTCTGGGACTTTTCTTTATGTGTTGAAAGATATGCGAATTGTCAGAATATTCATAAATAGAAGATAATTTACGTTATTTTGAGGTCGTTATATACAC